>NZ_JBEZWN010000042.1:0-68639 GCF_040637495.1 Streptomyces sp. NPDC029044 | reverse complement strand
CCACTTTGTCTGTTTTGGTGTGGGGTTTAAAACTAGGGAGTAAGCCAGAGGGGGGGCGGGGCCGGCGGCCGGGGGGGCGCCGGGGGGGCGGGCCCCCGCCCGCCGAGCGGCCGGCGGGCGAGGGCCTGGCTCTCCGGCCGGTCCGGCCCGGTCACCCGTCCGGTTGGCACTGGGGGCACCACACCGTGCCCCGCCCCGCCATACGGGACCTGCGCAGGCCGGTTCCGCAGCGCGGGCACCTCGCGTCCCGGTCGTCCCGGTGGCCGGTGAGCCAGGTGTCACGCGGGGGTACGCAGCCGGCGCTGACGGAGGAACGCAGGGTGCGTCGCATCTCGCTGAAGAGCCGACGGCGGTCCTCCTGGGTCAGGTCACGCGCCCCCTGGTCGGGGCGCAGCCGGGCCCGCCACAGGATCTCGTCGGCGAGCAGGTTGCCGAGGCCGGCGAGGACGGACTGGTCCGTGAGGGCCGTCTTGAGATGCCCGCGACGCGATGAGAGCACCTCCTCGAACTCCGCACGGTCCACCGCCAGGGCGTCGGGACCCTGCCGCCGCAGCAGCCGCTCCACGTCGGACTCGTCGTGGGCCAGCCAGAGTCCCTGCAGTTTGCGCTGGTCACGGAAACGCAGTTGCCGACCGGCACCGAGGGTGAACAGGACCCGGTCGTGTGCCTCGACGGGATCAACGGCCCGCCCGCACACCAGCAGCCCTGTCATGCCGAAGTGCAGTACGAGGGTGGGGCCGCCGGTGCGGGCCAGCAACCACTTGCCGTGCCGCTGTGGTGTGCCGAACCGCCGCCCCTCCAGCGCGTCCCGCAGTCCCCCGGCGTCGATCCCGTGCAGGACGCCCGGGTCCCGCACATCGACGCGCCGGATGACGCGTCCCTTCGCGCAGGCCTGGAGCACCTGCCGGAAGCCCTCGACGTCGGGGAGTTCGGGCACGGCCGGTGGGTCAGTTTTCCTGGAGGACGGACAGCACGTTCCCCGCGGGGTCGGTGAACCAGGCGATCAGCGGGCCGCCGCCGCGGAAGATGCCCTTGTCGTCCGTCTTGAGGTGGTCGTAGCGCTCGAAGCGCACCCCTTTCCCGGCCAGCTCGTCGACCGCGGCCTCGATGTCGTCGACCGAGAAGTTGAGGATGGTGAACGTCGCCGGCGTGTGGTTCGGCTTGGGATAGACCAGGGTGTCCCGGTCGCCCGCCAGGTGCAGGATCAGCATCCCGTTCTCCTCCGACACGCGGAGCCCGAGCGTGTCTGCGTAGAACGCCCTGGCCGCCTCGATGTCGTCCACCGAGAACCCGCTGAACGCCTTCGTCGTACCGAACATGATCGCCTCCCGGGGACAGTCTCCTCAGGGGAGGACCCGTGCGCATCCGGAAACTCATCGGTCAGCGGGTCCACCAGCGGTGATGCCGTACCGCCGGGGTCACCCGGCCGGCCGTCGTCCTCTGCGGCGGAGCCGGCTCAGCAGGCCGTGGGGAGGGGTGGGCTCGGGGGGTGCGGGGCGCTCCGGTGGCGGGGCCGTGGCCAGTGGCGGGGCCGAGGCCGAGCCCGGGGCCGTGGTCGGTGGCGGGGCCGAGGACGGTGGCCGGGCGAGCGGACGGGGTCCGGGCGGAGGTGTCGGGGCGAGCCCTTCCGCCACAGGGTGCCGGCGTCGGGCCTCCTCCAGCGTGTGGGCCAGGTCCGCGCGGAACCAGCACACTTCGTCCCGCTCGCTCGCCGTCATCAGCTTCTCCGCCAGCTCGGCGGCGGCTGAACCCGGTGCGCCGTGCACCGGGAGCCGGGGGCGGCGGTCGTCCAGGAGGGCACGCTCGCGGGGGTCCCGGACGACGTCCGCGACGTCGGCCGGGGCGAGGAGGCAGGCGACCGCTGCCGCCCGGCCCCAGGGGTCGTCCCCCGCCTCCCGCGTCAGGAATCCGACGTGACGCCCCCGCCAGTTGCGCGGCCGCCGGTCCATTCCGGCCTTCAGCCCTTCCCGGATCTCATCGGGCGTGCGACGGCCGGTCAGCAACCGGATGTTGCTCCTCTCAGCCGCGAACTGCCGTAGCTCTTCGGCCAGATACAGCCAGACGACGGTCCGATAGCGGTTGAGGTAAAAGGTCACCGGCACGAGCAGGCCATAGCGCGCGAGGCTCGTGAACCTCGTCGGTGCCACCTCCATGAGCCGGGCGCCCTCGGTGGTGCCGACGGTCGCGACGCGCCCGCGCAGGATGTCCGGAAATCCCTCCCCGGAGCGCAGCCGGTCGATCTCGGCCCGGGCGACGCGCCGGCCCCCGCCTCCTTCGTCGGGAACGGTCCTGATGAGTCCCAGGTTCACCGCGAGGTCGAACTCGCCCCGCTTCAAGTCCAGTTCCCGGGCGGCCCGGCTCGGGGCGCAGGTGAGGAGGTGGTCTGGTGTCGTGCCGATACGTGACATGGTCGGTCTCCCCCGTGGAGTCGGAGCCAGCGGCTCACTGCCGAGTGCGACCGCCGTCCGCGGTCGCCGTGAAAAAACCGTAGCCGGTTCGGCGTATCTCGTGGCGAGCCTGTGGATAACTCCACGGGGATGACGAACGTGCAGGTCAGAGGTCCGTGATCGGTTTCGGCTCCGGCTGGCGTGCGCCGACGTCGAGGTGCTCGCCCACCCGGTTGACCAGCAGTGTCATCTCGTAGGCGATCTGGCCGATGTCGGCTTCCGCGCCGCTGAGTACACACAGACAACTGCCCGTACCGGCCGCGGTGACGAAGAGCACCGCGTCGTCGAACTCGATCATCGTCTGTCGGACGTTGCCCGCGCCGAAGTGCCGTCCGGAGCCCTTGGCCAGGCTGTGCAGCCCGGACGACACGGCCGCGAGGTGCTCGGCGTCCTCGCGGCGCAGGCCGGTGCTCGCACCGGTCACCAGGCCGTCGTTGGACAGGACGAGTGCGTGCCGCACTTCGTGGACGCGCTCGGTCAAGTCGTCCAGCAGCCAGTCGAGTCCCTGGTTCTGCGCCATCTTCCGGTCTCCCCGTTTTCTCCCCGTGTGATTCCCCTCCTGGCCGGAGGATCTCCATCTCAGACTTCCCCACGACCGGGGCCGGGGCAAGGAGGATGGGAGCCATGGCAGAGAAGATGACCGACGCGCAATGGCGGGAGTTCGTCCTCCACGGCACCCGCACCGCGAAGCTGTCCACGGTCCGGGCGGACGGCAGCCCGCACGTGGCCCCGATCTGGTTCCTGCTGGACGGGGACGAGGTGGTGTTCAACACCGGCAAGGACAGCGTGAAGGGGCGCAACATCATCCGGGACGGCCGGATCGCCCTGTGCGTGGACGACGACCGGCCGCCGTACTCGTTCGTGGTGCTGCGGGGCCGTGCCCGGGTCTCGGACGATCTCGACGAGATTCGGCACTGGGCCACCCGGATCGGTGCCCGGTACATGGGCGAGGAGCGCGCCGAGGAGTTCGGCGCGCGCAACGGCGTGCCCGGCGAACTCCTCGTCCGTGTCGCTGTCGACAGGGTGCTGGCGGAGCGGGACGTCGCGAACTGACCGCGGGAAAGCCCCTGGTCCGCGGTCAGCCGACCGAGTCGAGCAGCCGGGCGGTGTGCATCCGCCCGGCGTACTCGACGAGCCGGATCAGCACCTCCTTCCCCGAGTCGCGGTCCCGGGCGTCGCACAGCACCACGGGTGTGCCCCTGTCGAGGTCGAGGGCGCGTGAGACGTCCGGAGCACCGTGCCGCCGGGCGCCCGCGAAGCAGTTGACCGCCACGACGAAGGGGATGCGCCGGTGCTCGAAGTAGTCGACCGCGGGGAAGCAGTCCTCCAGGCGGCGGGTGTCCGCGAGCACGACCGCGCCGAGCGCCCCTTGCGACAACTCGTCCCACAGGAACCAGAACCGGTCCTGTCCCGGCGTGCCGAACAGGTACAGGGACAGACCGGACCGGATGGTGATGCGTCCGAAGTCCATGGCGACGGTCGTGGTGGTCTTGTGATCCACGCCGTCGGTGTCGTCCACCGACTGGCCTGCTTCGCTGAGGAGTTCCTCGGTGCGCAGCGGCCGGATCTCGCTGACGGCGCCCACCAGGGTGGTCTTGCCCACGCCGAACCCGCCGGCGACCAGAATCTTCAGCGCCAGTGCGGCGCTCTCGCCGCCCGGGGCGTCGGAGTGCTCGGAGACCATTGATCACTTCTCTCAGGAGTGCCGGTGTGATGAGTGCGTGGGTGGTGTGCGTGCTCTGGGTGGTGTGGTCCGGTGAGGCGTCGGGGCGTGGGGCTTTGCGGCGTGGGACGTTGAGGGCTACAGCGCTCTCAGGCCCTCGATCACCTCGCGCAGGATGCGTTCGTCGGGCAGCTGCGCGGGGGGTACGGGACGGCTGACGGTGACGAAGCCGAGTTCCAGAAGATCACCGAGGAGCACCCTGACCACACCGACGGGCAGGTCCGCGCCGGCGGCGAGTTCGGCGACCGACTGGGTCTCCGGGCGGCACAGGTCGAGGAGGTTGCGGTGTTCCGGGCCGAGCGGTGCGTCGTCAATTCCGGGTGCGCCCGGGTCCAGAGTGACCAGGGCGATCAGGTCGAACCGCACGCCGGTGGGGCCGGGCCGGGTGCGTCCGCCCGTCATGGCGTAGGGGCGGACGAGCGGGCCGGCCTCGTTGTCGTACCACTGGCTGCCCTGCTCGCGCGGGGCGCCCGTCATGTCCTCGGTCATCTGCGCGGACCGTTCTCCCGGTTCATCCTGCGGCAGGGGGCTGCGCGGCCGTGCGGGGCGCCGTGCCGAGGTGCTCGCCGACGCGTTTGACCAGGCGGGCCATCTCGTAGGCCACCAGGCCGATGTCGGCGGTGACGGCGGTGAGGAGGGCGAGGCAGGAGCCGTCGCCCGCGGCGGCCACGAACAGGAAGCCCTCGTCCATCTCCACCATGGTCTGGCGGACCCCGCCGGCGCCGAAGTGCCGTCCCGCGCCCTTGGCGAGGCTGTGGAAGCCCGAGGCGACGGCGGCGAGGTGCTCGGCGTCCTCGCGGCGCAGGCCGGTCGAGGCCCCCACCGCGAGGCCGTCGTTGGACAGCACCACGGCGTGCCGGATGTCGCTCACGCGGAGCACGAGATCGTCCAGCAGCCAGTCGAGTTCGCCGGAGTGCCGGGCGGACTGTGTGCTCGGATCCTGGATCATGCGGGGTCTCCTTCGCTGCTGTCGCTGCCCGTCACGGGGCCGGGGGTGTTACCGCGGCCGGGTTGCCTGCCGCCGCCGCGCGCCCATCCGGAGCGGTAGGCCGCCATGCGGTCCCGTACGAGCTCGGGGGTGCGCTCGTCGTCCCGGGCAGGGGGCGTCGACGGCTGCTCCTCGGGTCGTCTGTCGCGCAGTTGGGGAGCGAGGCTGGCCTGTCGTACCCGGCGCGGGAGGTCGTCGGAGTCTTCGGGCTGCTGCGGCGGGCGGTGCAGTCGCAAGGTGGCGACTCCTGGGAGTGGTGTCTGGCTCGGGGTCTCCTGGTGACGCGGACCGTCCGCGTGACGCGAGCTGTCCGCGGGATACGAACGGTCCGTGTGGCGCGGGATCTCGGGCTCCGCGGGGGCCGGTACGGGGGCCACGAGGGCGCGCCGGTCGGCCTGGGCTGGGACGGCGTCCTGGAGAGGGGTGTCATCGGGCACGCGCGCGTAGGCGCGTTCCCCGGGCTGTCGCGCGGGTTCCGCCGCTTCGGGGGCTCGTTCCGGAGCGCCGGTGTGAAGCAGGGCGGTGGGCAGCAGGACGACCGCGGTGGTGCCGCCGTACGGGGAGGTCCTCAGGTGGACCTTGATGTCGTGACGTACGGCGAGCCTGCTGACCACGAACAGACCGAGCCGGTCACTGTCGAACAGGTCGAGCGCCTCGGACTGGGCGATGCGGCGGTTGGCCTCGGCGAGGGTCTCCTTGCCCATGCCGAGGCCGCGGTCCTCGACCTCGACGGCGTATCCGTTGCCGACGGGTTCTCCGGTGACGCGCACACGCGTGTGGGGCGGAGAGAACTGGGCGGCGTTCTCGATGATCTCGGCCAGCAGGTGCGTGAGGTCGGCGACGGCCGCGCCGGCCACGGCTGCCTCGGGGAGTTGCCGAACCTCCACGCGCGCGTAGTCCTCCACTTCGGAGACGGCCGCGCGGACCACGTTCGTGAGGGAGACCGGCATGCGCCAGGCCCGGCCGGGGGCGGCTCCGGAGAGGATGATCAGGCTCTCCGCGTGGCGCCGCATGCGGGTGGTGAGGTGGTCCAGGCGGAAGAGGTCGCTCAGCTCGTTCGGGTCCTCGGAGCGGCGTTCCATGCTGTCGAGGAGGGCCAGCTGCCGGTGGACGAGGATCTGGCTGCGGCGGGCGAGGTTGACGAAGACGCCGGAGATGCCGCTGGCGAGTTCGGCGCGTTCCACAGCGGCCCTCAGCGCTGCGCGGTGCACGGTGCCGAGGGCCTCGGCGACCTGCCCGGTCTCGTCCTCGGCGGGCGCTCCCGGCGGGGCCTCGGCGCGGACGTCGATCTCCTCGCCCGCCCGCAGTTTCCGCATGGCGTCGGGGAGCTTGCGCCGGGCGATCTCCAGGGCGCTGTTGCGCAGGCTGACCAGTTCGACCACGAGGCCGCGTCCGATGCGTACGGAGATGACGAGCGAGGCGGCGACGGCGGCGAGGCCGAGCAGCACGGCTGCACCGGCCGGGGTGTGCAGTCCCCGGGTGAACGGGTCGGCTCGTTCCGCGACCCCGCGTGCCGCGTCGTCCTCGATGACGCGCATGCCGTTCTGCACGGGCGCGTGGGCCGTGTTCCAGGTGCTCTCGGGTACCGCCCCGGCCGCCTTGGAGCCCGGCCCGCCGGCGAGGACCTCGTTCTCGGCGTCGCGCAGGCCGCTGTAGGCGCTGCTGTCGGCGAGGGCGTCCCATGCGGAACGCTCGGTGCCGCTCAGGTCCGCGACGGACGACTCCGTGAGCGTGCGGCGTACATCGACGGCGCTGGTGAAGAGCCTGAGCCGTTCCCCGGTCAGGGTGCCGTCCAGACGGGCGCTCGCCAGCACCGCGTCCTCCCGGGCCAGTGCCTCGCCCGCTCGGGCGAATTCGAGCAGCACCCGCGCGTCGGAGCCGAGGTCGGCGTCCCGGATGCCGGTGAGGGCACCGCCGACGCCGAAGGCTGCCGAGATGGTCCGGGTGTAGCGGTCGTACGTCTCGGCCCAGCCCGCGCGCCGGTCCTGAACCGCGGTGCGCAGCGGCGGCAGTTGCTCGGCACCGGCGACGAAGTCCTTCAGCCGCTGGGCGACTCCGGCGGGCAGTTCCCCGCTGTCGGCGACGGTGGTGTCCTTGCCGAGCCGTAGTTCGGCGACGGCCCGGTCGGTGCGCCGGGCCAGCTCGTCCAGTTCGCCCGTTCGGACGGCGGACGGGTCGGTGGCGTGCCGTACGGCGGCCGCGCGTTCGGCCTGGAGGGCGGCGACGGCGGCGGAGACGGGGGCGCGGACCGTGGCGTCGACGCGCTGTACCTGCCGTAGCCGGGAGACGTCCTGGGCGGTGGTGACGGTGGCGTAGGCCCACAGGGCCAGGAGGGAGACGACCGGCACCATCAGCAGGCACACGATCTTGGCGCGGACGGTGCGGGGGCGTATGTGCCAGCGCTCCGCGCGCGGGGGCGCCGCTTCCGGCGGGCCGCCCGAGGGTGCGTCGGGGCCCTCGTCGGCCGGTGGTCCGGCGTGCGCACGGCGACCGCGCACGGGAGGGGACGGCGCCTCGGCGCCGGCTGTGGGGGTCCTACGGGGTGTTCGCATGGACTCCTCGCTCGGAGTGGGTCGGGGCGTACGGGCAGGCGGCGGCGCGCTGTCGTAGGGGCGTCTCACGGGCGTCGTCGGGCGCGGAGCACACCGTCGGCGCAGCAGGGGCCGACTGGAGGTGGGCCGTACGAGCCGCCGCCGGGAGCGCGATCCGGGCCTCCGGGCGGCGCCGGCCACCGGCCCCACTGACCGCTGTCCTGTGCGGCCGCCCGTTCCTCTGGCCCCAGATGTGCTGCCGCGAGTCCCGTGTCCCGCACCGCCCGGTCACCGTGCCGCTCGGTCACCGTGCCCAGTGGTCACCGTGCCCAGTGGTCACCTGCGCTGCTAGGGGGCGGCACTCTGCACCGGCCGCTGGGCGGAAGCGGACGCCGCGCGTTCGCCCGCCGTCGGGGACAGCGCGACGAAGGCCGAGGTCAGGAAGAGATAGGAGCCGAGGCCGACGGCGAGGGGGAAGATGAACTGCATCGCCGTGGCCCCGGGCAGGGCCTGCGCGGAGGGCGTGACGTGCACGCCCACCGCGAACATCCCGGTGTAGTGCATGCTGCTGACGGCCGCGCCCATGATCAGGGAGGCGATGGTGACCGCGACGGGCGACTTGATGTTGAGAGCCGCCCACAGGGCCGCCGTGGCCGCGACGACGGCGATCAGGACGGACAGTCCGACGAGCAGCGGGTCGTAGGTCACGTCGCCGTGCAGCCGGACGGCCGCCATACCCAGGTAGTGCATGCTGGCCACACCGAGGCCGGTGGTGAGCCCACCGACGAGCAGGGCCCGGCCGCGGTCCCTGCCGTAGCCGACGGCGAAGACGCCGGCGCAGACGACGACCATGGCGACGAGCAGGCTCAACAGGGTGAGCGGCACGTCGTAGCGGATGTCGGTACCGGCGACGCCGAAGCCGAGCATCGCCACGAAGTGCATGGTCCAGATGCCGGTGCCGATCGCCGAGGCGGCGGTGACGAGCCAGTTGCGGCGCGAGCGCCCGGTGGTGGCGAGCGCGCGGACGGTGCAGCGCAGACCGAGCGCGGCGCCTATGCAGGCCATCACGTACGACAGTGCGGGGGTCAGCCACCCCAGGGCTGCGTGGTCCAGGTGTCCCATGGCCCCGGGACGCTAGACCCGGCAGGGGCGCGCGAACGGGGCGCAGTTCGAAAGGTGCTGGAATATGACGCAAGGGTGCACCGGAACGATCGAGTCACGCTCGAACATGTGCACTGAGGCATCATCCGTGCCGGTGAGGCGTCAGCCACGCAGGTGCGGAATCATGCGGGACATGAGCGACGAGCAGACGCGTGTTCAGGAGTTCTTCACCGCCCGCGCCGCCGACTGGGACAGCCGGTTCCCCGACGACGGTCCGGCCTACACCGCCGCCGTCGCCGAGCTCGGGCTGCGGGCGGGTGACCGGGTGCTCGACGCGGGGTGCGGCACCGGCCGCGCCCTGCCGCCGCTGCGCGCCGCCGTGGGGGCCTCGGGGGTGGTCCTCGGGGCCGATCTCACACCCGCCATGCTGCGGGAGGCCGTGCGGGCCGGGCGGGACAGCGACGGGCAGTTGCTGCTCACGGATGTCGCCGCGCTGCCCCTGCGCTCACGGTCGCTGGACGCGGTGTTCGGGGCGGGCCTCATCTCGCACCTCGACAGCCCGGCCGAGAATCTTCGGGAGCTGGCGCGCGTGGTACGCCCGGGTGGTGTGCTGGCGCTGTTCCACCCGATCGGCAGGGCAGCCCTCGCGGCACGTCACGGCCGCTCGATCACCCCCGACGATCTGCGCGCCGAGCCCAACCTCCGTCCGCTGCTGGCAGGTTCCGGTTGGCGCCTGACGTCCTACGTCGACGAGGACTCCCGTTTCCTGGCGCTCGCCGTGCGCGAGGACTGAGGCACCGCGTCACCCGGCCTCGGCGTCCGCGGACGCGCGCCGCACGGGGCAGCCCCGGACGCCCGGGACCGGGCGGGTGCCCAGGTCGGCGATCCGGTAGCCGTACGGGTAGCCCTTGATCTCCCGGTTCTGACGCGCGAAGTGAGGGGCGCGCCGGGGCGGCAGCAGGCGGACGGCCCGGCCCCGCAGCCGCACCGATCGACGCACCCACGCGCGCGTGGCGGCATGCGGCGGGGTGTAGCGGAAGGTGCGCAGCAGCGAGTCGTCGAGCAGGGCGAGGACCGTGGTTCGCAGCAGGGGTGCGAGCGGGCCGGGGTACCAGGAGGCCATCAGGTCGAGTGTGGCGTCCGAGACGCGCCGGGCGTCCTCGTCCCAGGCGAAGTGGGCGGCCTCATAGGTGTCGAGGCGGATCTCGAACTCCTCGTAGGTCCGGGGAATGTCCTTGATCCCCATGTGCCGGCCCAGGGTGCGGTAGTGAACGGCACTCGCGACGGTCTCGTGGCGTGACATCCTGCGCCAGCCGTAGGCGTCGATCCACCGTTTGGGCATCACGACGAAGGTGCACAGCACGTAGCGCATGTCGTCGTCGCTGATGTCGTAGCTGCGGTGCATCTGGTTGATGCGGCGGACCGCCGTCCTGCCCTCGTCGCTGCCGAAGCCGTGCTCGACGATGGCGTCCAGGAGCAGCGAGGTGTCGTCGTAGCGCTTCTGCGTCCGGTCCGTGAGCTCCGCCGTGCGCGCCAGCAGCCGGCCGATGGCCGGGACGGCGTAGGTGCGGTACAGGGCCAGTTCCAGGGCGCGTGTGAAGTCCCAGGGAAACTCGTACGCCACGCTGAGGCGGTAGATCTCGGTAGCCTCCTCGTACGGGTCCATCCGACGGATCTGTTCGAGCCGCGAGAAGCGCTTCACCGTGCCGTCCCCCTTCTGCCACAGGTTCTCCAACTTTACGTTGGTGGCGAGAAGATGAACGACCGGCACGGCAGGCGCGCAGGGGGAAGGTGGTCAGCATGTGGGGCAGGTTCCGCAAAGCCGGGGGAAGGGTCGCCGATGTCTTGCGAACGGAGCAGAAGGCCGGTGAGGACAAGCGCCCGCACAATCTTTTCGAGGCCGCGGCGACCTATGTCACGGCCTGCGCGGACGACGACCAGGCGCGGGCCGACGAGGCGGCGGGCTGGGTGTCGCCGGAGGCCCTGTCGTTCGGCGTGAACGAGCTGGCCTGCCGCGCCGTCATCGCCCTCGCCCGGCAGCGCGGCGAGTCGCCGGAGACCGTGGCCCGTGACTTGCTGGGGCTGCCGGCGGCCTGATGCGCAGCCGCGCGGAGGGCCGATTCGCCCCGTCCGCCGGAAAACTGCAGGTCCGCGTACGCATGCGAGGCCGTGACAAGGGGCTCGTGGGCGCACTAGGGTGCGCGCCGGTGGACGAACCGATGGGGAGGCTGGGATGGCCGGGACGGACGAGGAAGCCGTCGCCGCCGAGGACGATGCGCTCTATGTGCTGACGGCGGTGCTGCTGACGCCGGCGAAGTTCCCGAGCGTGCTGGGCGACGACTACCCCGAGGCATGCGCAGCGCTCGGTCTCGCACCCCTCGCCGACGGGTACGGCCTGGTACTCGGCCAGGACAGCGAGGGCGCCCGGTGGACGGTGGCCATCGACGACGTCTCGCTGGTGGCCGTCGCGATCGCGTCCTGGGACTGCGGCATGGAGTACGAGCTGTCGCCCGACGAGCGCACGGTCGTCGCGGCCCTGCCCGGCTGGCCTCTCGCGGTCGCCGTCGCGGCCCCCGGGGTGCCCGCGCCGCACGATCCGGACCCGGAGGCCGACGGCCGGCCCCCGCTGGCTCCGCCGGACACCTCCGTGTGGGGCCCGGCCCAGCGGCGCCTGGGCGCCGATGAGATCGCGCTCCAGTGGGCGACGTGGCGGGAGCAGATCGACGACGCGGAGTTCCCTACGGGGGAGGCCGCGGGGACGGCCTCCGACGACGGGGGCGACGCGGACGGTGACCCGGACGGACACGGGGAGGGCGGGCAGCAGGGTGGCCACAGCGGCATCCGGCGCGTGCTCGCGGAGGCCCGCACCTATATCGACTCGCCGCCGCCGCTGGGACGGGTCCGGTCGTCCTTCGCGTCCGGTGACGCCCGGACCCTGCGGGCCGACGGTCCGGGCTGGTCGCTCGTCGCCAGGACCGACGACATCGCTTTCGTGCTGCTCGACGAGGAACCCGGCGAGGTCCTGCCGGTGGGCCGTGGGCCGGAACTGCCGGGTCTCCTCAAGGCACTGGACAAGATGGCCGTACGGCCGAACTGAGCCGGTACGGTCGGTCGAGCGGGTTCGGCCGCCCCAAGCCGAGCCGAGCGGGTCCGGCAGACCGAGCTCGCTCGGCCGGGTCGCTGCGGTGCAGGCCGGCCGGGTCGCTGCGGGGGCAGGCCGGCCGGGCGGCTCCGGTCACCCCCTCAGCGGCCGAGCTCCTTGCGGGTGGCGCGGCGCAGCCTGCGCCGCTGGGACGGGTCCAGCGTGAGGTACGCGGCGGCCGGGACTCCAAGGATGATCAGGAGCGATGCCCACCAGGGCAGCCAGATCAGCAGGATGAGCCCGACCGCCACACCGCCCGCGGCGATCTTGGCGTTCTTCGACATGACTGTCGCCTCCTTCGCGGCCAGTGCCGCTCTCTGTCTCGAAAACGGACCCGCGTTCACGGCGGTTCCGGACCGCGACCCTGAGACATCCCTGAGGTGCACCCCTGACGCACCCTGAGACTTCCATGGTGACCCAGCTCACAGCCCAGCCATACCCATGCGCACCGGAAGTGCTGTACTCTCGGCGACTCCGCTCTCACTAGTCAAATTTGAGGAACCAGCCATAGCCGAGCATCCGACTCCCCCGGCACCCTCCTCCGACCCTTCCGAACTGGCCCTCTGCCATTGCGTGTTCCTGCCCGGCGACCCTGCTCGCGCCGGGAGTGTCGCCTTCTGGCGGCCCGACGGTGCAGCCCCTCCGGTGGTGGACTCCTCATCCGCCGCGGACCTGACCGTGGTCGTGCCGCATGACGGCGGGGTCGGGGAAGCGAGCGTGCCCGCCGTGGTGATGCCGGTGCGCACGGCCCTGCCCGTCCTCACGCGCGCGCGGGCCGCCGCGCAGGGGCACCGCTCGACCCTCTTCTGGGGCGCGGCGGCGCTGCACGCCCTGCGCCTCGCGGCGCGCGGACTGCTGCTGCCCGGACTGTCTCCGGGCGATCACGACGCCTGGCGCGCGGGGCCGCTGAACGCCCAGGACATCGAGGATCTGCGGCGCCTCGCCGCCGCGATGCCGCCTGAGGCGCACGCCGCGCCCCTGGCAGGTGACGGGCCGCTGCGGCTGCCCGACCCGGAGCAGCTCCTGCGCGCCTTCCTCGACGCGGTCACCGACACGCTGCCCCGCTCCCCCGCCGCTCCGCTGGTGACGGGCGGTCCGGCCTACGCGTCGCCGGAGCCGGTGCGGCTGCCCGAGCTGCGCGCCTGGGCCGCCGACGTCGCGGCGGGCCACGACGCGGGCGTACGGCTGTCGCTGCGGATCGTGGCGGACGGCTTGACGGACGCGGCGGACGACGGCACGGGCGTGACGTTCCGGGCCGTGCTGCAAGTGCACAGCGTCAGCGATCCGGCGCTCGTCGCGGACGCCGCGGACGTCTGGGCCGGCACCGGGGGCGAGGCCTTCGGTCCGCGGGCACGGATGGACGCACTGCTCGCCCTGCGCCGGGCGGCCCGGGCCTGGGCACCGCTCACCCCCCTGCTGTCGGCGGCCGTGCCGGACGCGGCCGAACTGGCCGACGAGGACGTCACCGAGCTCCTCGGGGCGGGCGCCCTCGCACTGGGCGCGGCCGGGGTCGAGGTGCACTGGCCGAAGGGCCTGTCCCGTGAGCTCAGCACGCGCGCGGACGTCGGGCCTCTTGACGACGAGCCGGATGCGCGCGCGACCGCCGCGACCATGCCGTCGTTCCTGTCCGCCGACGCACTGCTCGCCTTCACGTGGTCGTTCGCCCTGGGGGACAGGCGGCTGGACCGTGAAGAGCTGGACCGCCTGGCCGAGGCGAAACGCCCGGTGGTGCGGCTGCGCGACCAGTGGGTTCTGATCGACCCTCAGGAGGCGCGCCGGGCCCGCTCCCGGCAGGACCGCAAGGTGACGCCGGTGGACGCCCTGGGCGTGGCCCTGACGGGCTGGGCGGAGGTGGACGGCAGCCGGGTCGAGGTGCGGCCCACCGGGTGGCTGGCGGCCCTCCGGGAGCGGCTCGCCGACCCGGAGGCGCAGCAGCCCGTGGAGCAGCCGCCCGCCCTCGCCGCCACCCTGCGGGACTACCAGCGGCGAGGCCTGAACTGGCTCGCCGGTATGACGTCGCTGGGCCTCGGCTGCTGTCTCGCCGACGACATGGGGCTCGGCAAGACGATCACCCTGATCGCCCTGCACCTGCACCGGCAGACCGACGCCGGTTCCGCAGGACCGACCCTGGTGGTCTGCCCGACGTCCCTGATGGGCAACTGGCAGCGGGAGATCGAACGGTTCGCGCCCGGCACGCCCGTGCGGCGCTTCCACGGGGCGCGGCGGGGCCTGGACGGCCTGGCGGACGGGGAGTTCGTCCTCACCACGTACGGCACGATGCGCATGGACGCGCCCCGGCTCGCCGGGGTGCCGTGGGGCATGCTCGTGGCGGACGAGGCCCAGCACGTGAAGAACCCGTACTCCTCGACCGCGCGACAGCTGCGCTCCATCGGCGCACGCGCGCGTGTGGCGCTCACCGGCACCCCGGTGGAGAACAACCTGTCGGAGCTGTGGGCGATCCTCGACTGGACGACCCCGGGTCTGCTGGGCCGGCTCGGCACCTTCCGCAGGCGGTATGCGGAAGCCGTCGAGGGCGGTCAGGACCCGGCCGCTGCGGACCGGCTGGCCCGGCTCGTACGGCCGTTCCTGCTGCGCCGCCGCAAGTCGGACCCGGGGATCGCGCCCGAGCTGCCGCCGAAGACGGAGACCGATCACGCCGTGTCGCTCACCCAGGAGCAGGTGGCGCTGTACGAAGCGGTGGTGCGTGAGGCGCTCGCGGAGATCTCCGGCGCCGGCAGCATGGCCCGGCGGGGCCTGATCGTGAAGCTGCTGACCGGTCTCAAGCAGATCTGCAACCACCCGGCGCAGTACCTCAAGGAGGAGCGTCCCGTGATCTCCGGGCGCTCCGGGAAGCTGGACCTGCTGGACGAGCTGCTCGGCACGATCCTCGCCGAGGGGGCGGGCGTCCTGGTGTTCACGCAGTACGTGCAGATGGCCCGCCTGCTCGAACGGCACCTCGCCGCCCGCGGCACGCCCTCCCAGTTCCTGCACGGGGGGACGCCCGTCGCCGAGCGTGAGGCCATGGTGCGGCGCTTCCAGGACGGCGAAGTGCCGGTGTTCCTGCTGTCGTTGAAGGCGGCGGGCACCGGGCTGAACCTCACCCGGGCCGAGCATGTCGTGCACTACGACCGCTGGTGGAACCCGGCCGTGGAGGCGCAGGCGACCGACCGCGCGTACCGCATCGGCCAGACCCGGCCCGTGCAGGTGCACCGGATCGTCGCGGAGGGAACGATCGAGGACCGCATCGCCGAACTGCTGCTGCGCAAGCGGGAACTGGCGGACGCGGTCCTGGGCGCCGGCGAGGCGGCGCTCACGGAACTGACGGACGCGGAACTGGCTGACCTGGTCGAACTGCGAGGGGGCCTGCGATGACTCGGCACGATGGCGACATGGAACGTACCTTCGCCGCGCTGCCGCCCGCGCACGGGCGGGGCTTCGCCGAGACCTGGTGGGGCCAGGCCTGGCTGAAGGCCCTGGAGGGCACCGCGCTGGACACTGCGCAGCTCAAGCGGGGCCGCCGGCTTGCCCGCGCGGGAGCTGTCGGGGTGGTGTCGGTGCGTCCGGGGCGGCTGACAGCCGTCGTCCAGGACCCCGACGGGTCGGCACACCGGGCCGACGTGCTGCTGGAGGAGCTCTCGCCCGGGCAGTGGGACCGCTTCCTGGACATGACGGCGGAACGGTCCGGTCATGTGGCTGCGCTGCTGGACCGGGAGATGCCGCCGCACCTGGTCGAGGACGCGGCCGACGCGGGGGTCGAACTGCTGCCGGGTCTGGGCGACCTGGAACCGGAGTGCGACTGCGGGGCCTGGGACCACTGCGGGCACACGGCGGCCCTCTGCTACCAGGTGGCACGGCTGCTGGACCAGGACCCCTTCGTGCTGCTGCTGATGCGCGGACGCGACGAGACCGCCCTGCTGGAGGACGTGCAGGCGCGCGGCGGGGCCGGTGCGGCGAGTTCCTCCGGGCCGGAGGGCGTCGACGCGGCCGAGGCGTACGCCGCCGGTGACATCCTGCCGCCGCTCCCGGATCTGCCGGGGCTCCCCGCTGAACCCGGTCTTCCGCCGTCCCTGGACACCGAGGCACCCCCCGGCCCCGGCGTCGACCCGGCCGCTCTGGCGTTCCTGGCCGCGCGGACGGCCGTAGGGGCGCACCGGCTGCTCGCGGAGGCGCTGCGGGGCACGGCCCACGAGGAGTTGACGACCGCGCAGGACGCCGTGCGGCTGGCCGCTGGTGACCCCGGCCGGGAGATGAGCGACCGGCTCGCCGCCGGGTCGGGACGCGGGCGGGAGGGGCTGGCGACAGCCGTGTGCGCCTGGCGTCACGGCGGGACGGGCGCACTCTCCGTCCTCGACGAGGAGTGGCGTGTGGAAGGCGAGACGCTCGCACGCGCGCGTGCCGCCCTGGAATCGGCCTGGGACGCCGCCGAACGGCCGGAGCTGCGGCCGCGGGGAAACCGGTGGACGGTCGCCGGGGCGCCGGTCCAGTTGCGCCTCGGCCGGGACGGCCGCTGGTGGCCCTACCGCAAGGAGCGCGGCCGCTGGCTGCCCGTGGCAGGCCCCGCCCAGGACCCGGCGACGGCTCTGGCCTCCGTGACGGGCCCGGCGCCGGCGGAGCTCGCCCCCACAGAAAGGGACTCCCTGTGACACTCACCCGGTACGGGCCGGACATCCTCACCGTCGCCGACGAGTTCACCGAGGCGTACGCCGAGGTCTTCACGGCACCTCCCTGGGAGCCACGGGACTTCGAGGAGACGCGGGTGGAGTTCCGTGAGCGGCTGGAGACGGACGTGCGCCGTGCGGGTTTCCGGGCGGTGCTGGCGCTGTCGGAGGACGGCGGGGTGGACGGCTTCGCCACGGGCTGGACCACCCAGGCGCCCTTCCGGACCGACCGCGCCTACGGAAAGGTGGCCCGGCGGCTCGGCGCCGAGAGGGTGAACGAACTCCTCGTCGGCCGCTTCGAGATTGACGAACTGGGCGTGCGCTCCAGGGCCCGCGGCACAGGTCTGGGGTGGCGCCTGCTCTCCGCTCTCAGCTCCGGCGCACCCGGCGGCCAGGCCTGGCTGATGACCTGGAGCGGCGCCCCGGACGCACTGGCCTTCTACCGCCGGGCCGGATGGCAGGAGCCTGAACCCCTGCCGGGTGAGGAGACGGACATGGTGGTGTTCGTCTCCCCCGCCCCGGCCTGACGGCGACATCTCCGGTTGCGGGGAGGGGAGGACGTCAGGGTCGGAGGCGTCAGGACGTCGCTCGGAAGCGTCAGGACGTCGGCTCGGAAGCCTCAGGGCGCCGGCTCGGAAGCGTCAGGACGTCGGCTCGGAGGCGTCGGGTCAGGGCGCCGGCTCGCCCTCGTCCAGGGAGGGCAGGAGCGATGCGAAGCCGCTCGGCAGATCTCTGGGCAGATCGCTGGGGAGCCGGGTCGGGAAGCCCGACGGCAGCCGGGTCGGCAGCCCAGTCGGCAGCCCACTCGGCAGCTCCGTGGGGATTCCGAAGGACGGTCCCGGTGAGCTGCTCGTGCTCCCGCCGGACGGCTCGGCGTCCGGCGAGTCGCCCCTGCCCGAGGCCATCAGCACCACGATGGACACGGCTGCCACGGCCGCGAGCACGGCGAGCAGGATCAGCAGCGGATTCCGGCGCCTGGGAGGCCGGGGCGGATGCGGCGGTACGGGCGGCAATGCCATACCGACAGAGTCGCCGCGCACCGCTCCGACCGGGAGGGGCGCACGGGAGCTGATACGGACTCATGGCGTGGATCGCACGATTCCGCGGCATGCCGGGCCCGTCGGCGTGCGGGTCCGGCCGGCCGCCGGGCCCGCACGCGCGCGTGGACTCAGCCACGTGCCCCCAGCAGATGATCCATCGCCAACTGGTCCAGGTGCTCGAAGGCCATGCCGCGCGCGGCAGCCGCCTCCACGTCGAACGCCTCGAACGCCGACCGGTCGGCGAGCAGCGCCTGGAGGCCGTCCGCGGCGGTGGGCTGGGCCAGCTCGTCGAGACGGGCCGCACGCAGGGCTTCCTGAACCTCCGGGTCGGCGCGGAAGGCGGCGGCGCGCTCCTTGAGGATGAGGTAGTTGCGCATACAGCCGGCCGCCGAGGCCCACACGCCGTCGAAGTCCTCGGTGCGCGGCGGCTTGAAGTCGAAGTGGCGCGGACCGCTGTAGCCGGCCGACTCCAGCAGGTCGACCAGCCAGAACGCGGCACGCAGGTCACCGGCCCCGAAGCGCAGGTCCTGGTCGTACTTGATGCCGGACTGGCCGTTGAGGTCGATGTGGAAGAGCTTGCCCGCCCACAGCGCCTGCGCGATGCCGTGCGGGAAGTTCAGCCCGGCCATCTGCTCGTGCCCGACCTCGGGGTTGACGCCGTACAGCTCCGGCCGCTCCAGACGCTCGATGAACGCCAGGGCGTGGCCGACGGTCGGCAGCAGGATGTCGCCGCGCGGCTCGTTGGGCTTGGGCTCGATGGCGAAACGCAGGTCGTAGCCCTGCGAGGTGACGTACTCGCCGAGCAGATCGAAGGCCTCCTTCATCCGGTCCAGGGCCGCGCGGACGTCCTTGGCGGCGCCGGACTCGGCCCCCTCGCGGCCGCCCCAGGCCACGTACACCTGGGCGCCGAGCTCGGCGGCGAGGTCGATGTTGCGGATGGTCTTGCGCAGGGCGTAGCGGCGCACGTCGCGGTCGTTGGCGGTGAACGCGCCGTCCTTGAAGACGGGGTGCGTGAAGAGGTTGGTGGTGGCCATCGGGACCTTCATGCCCGTGGCGTCCAGTGCCTGCCGGAAGCGCTTGATGTGCGCCTCACGCTCGGTGTCGCCCGAGCCGAACGGGATCAGGTCGTCGTCGTGGAAGGTCACGCCGTGGGCGCCGAGCTCGGCCAGCCGCTGCACCGTCTCGACCGGGTCGAGGGCACGCCGCGTGGCGTCGCCGAAGGGATCGCGTCCCTGCCAGCCGACGGTCCACAGGCCGAAGGTGAACCTGTCCTCGGGGGTGGGCTGGTAGCTCATGCCGCGGCTCCTTGCTCGCTGAGGCTATTTCGTCATGCCGATTTACAAATTAGTATGCGAGCACCTCTCTGGGAAGAGACAAGGTGCCTCCGAACGGAGACACGTGCCGCGCGCAGTAGGGAGAAGCCCGATGTCAGCAGCCGAGGGTCCGCTCGTCGTCGGTGTGGACTCGTCCACCCAGTCCACCAAGGCGCTGGTCGTCGACGCGTCCACCGGCCGGGTGGTGGCGAGCGGCCAGGCGCCGCACACGGTCTCCTCGGGGGCGGGGCGCGAGACCGATCCGCGCCAGTGGTGGGACGCGTTGTGCGAGGCCCTGAGCCAGTGCGGTGACGCGGCGCACGAGGCCGCAGCCGTGTCGGTCGGCGGGCAGCAGCACGGCCTGGTGACCCTGGACGGCCGGGGCGAGCCGGTGCGGCCGGCCCTGCTGTGGAACGACGTGCGTTCGGCGCCGCAGGCTCGTCGGCTGACCGAGGAACTGGGCGGCGCGAAGTTCTGGGCCGACCGCACGGGAAGCGTGCCGGCGGCCTCGTTCACGGTCACGAAATGGGCGTGGCTGGCCGAGCACGAGCCGGAGGCGGTGCGTGCCACGAAGGCCGTGCGCCTCCCCCACGACTACCTCACCGAGCGGCTCACCGGGCAGGGCACGACCGACCGCGGCGATGTCTCCGGTACGGGCTGGTGGTCCTCCGGGACGGAGACGTACGACGAGGAGATCCTCGCGCACGTGGGGCTCGACCCGGCCCTGCTGCCGCGGGTGGTCCGGCCCGGCGAGGTGGCGGGCACGGTACGCGACGGCCATGATCTGCCGTTCTCCCGGGGCACCCTGGTCGCGCCCGGCACGGGCGACAACGCCGCCGCAGCGCTGGGTCTCGGAGTGCGGCCGGGTGTGCCGGTGATGAGTCTCGGCACGTCGGGCACGGTGTACGCCGTGTCGCGGCACCGGCCCGCCGATCCGAGCGGCACGGTGGCGGGCTTCGCCGACGCCCGCGGCGACTGGCTGCCGCTGGCCTGCACCCTGAACTGCACGCTCGCCGTCGACCGTGTCGCAGCGCTGCTGGGCCGCGACCGCGAGGCGGTGGAGCCCGGTACGGCCGTGACGCTCCTGCCCTACCTGGACGGCGAACGCACCCCGAATCTGCCCGACGCCGCCGGCCTGCTGCACGGCCTGCGCCACGACACGACCGCCGGCCAGCTGCTCCAGGCCGCCTACGACGGTGCCGTGCATTCCTTGCTCGGCGCGCTCGACCTGGTCCTCGACGAGGACGCGGACCGTTCGGAACCGCTGCTGCTGATCGGCGGCGGCGCACGGGGCACGGCCTGGCAGCAGACCGTACGGCGGCTGTCGGGGCGTCCTGTGCAGGTGCCCGAGGCCAGGGAACTGGTCGCGCTCGGCGCCGCGGCGCAGGCGGCCGGGCTGCTGACCGGCGAGGATCCGGCGGCTGTCGCACGTCGCTGGGACACGGCGGCCGGGCCGGTGCTCGATGCCGTCGAGCGGGACGAGGAGACGCTGGCCAGGATCGCCGGGGTACTCTCCGACGCGGCTCCGTTGCTGGAGCGGCCCACGGACACCCACTGAGGACTGGCGTCAGCATGACCGCACCGCTGCACGAGGCCCGTTCCTCCGGACCGGGACGCGCGTTGCCCGACACTCAGCAGGGCATGCGCCGCCGCAATCTCGCCCGTGTCCTGCACGCCCTCCGCGCCGAGGGGCCGCTGTCCCGGGCCGCCGTCGCCTCACGGATCGGCCTGACCCGGGCGGCGGTCTCGACGCTCGTCGACGAGCTCATCCGCTCGGGGCTCCTCGAAGAACTGGGGCCGGAGCGGCCCGGCCGGGTGGGCCGGCCCGGTTCCGCGCTCGCCGTCAGCGGACGCGGCCCGGCGGGCATCGGCGCGGAGGTCGGCGTCGACCATCTCGCGGTCTGCGCCGTCGACCTGCGCGGCACGACCCGGGCGCGGGCGATACGGCAGGGAGCGAACCGCGACCGCTCCCCTGAACCCGTGCTCGCGGAACTCACCGAGTTGATCCGGCAAGTCGTCGCCGAGGCGGAGGCCGAGGGCCTGCGGCCGGCCGGACTCGCCGTGGCCGTGCCGGGCCTGGTGGCGCGCGACGGCCGGACGGTCGTGCGCGCCCCGAACCTCGGCTGGCACGACACGGACCTCGGCACACTGCTGCCGGCCGGACTCCCGCTGACGGTCGACAACGAGGCCAACTTCGGCGCTCTCGCGGAACTCTGGCTGGGCGAGGACACGCCCCGCGACTTCCTGCACGTCTCGGCGGAGATCGGTATCGGTGCGGCGGTCGTGGTGGACGGCGGGCTGCTCCGCGGAACCCGCGGTTTCGCGGGCGAGTTGGGTCACGTGCCGGTCCGGCCGGACGGGCCGGAGTGCGCCTGCGGCGGCCGAGGCTGCCTGGAGCAGTACGCGGGTGAGGAGGCCGTGCTGCGTGCGGCCGGGCTGGAGCCCGACGAGGACCGGGTCGGGCTGCTCGCGGGTCGGGCCGCGCAGGGCGACGAGAACGTACGCCGTGCCCTGCGCGACGCGGGGACGGCGCTCGGTGTGGCTCTGACCGGGGCGGTCAACCTGCTCGACCCGGAGAGCGTGATCCTGGGCGGGGAACTCTCGGGGCTCGCGCCCTGGCTGCTGCCCTCGCTGCGGGACGAGCTGGCACGGCGTACGGCAGGTCCGGTCTGCCCCGTTTCCGTGTCCGGGCTGGGGCCCGAGGGCCCGCTGCTGGGGGCCGCGCACTCGGTGGTCCGGGCGGTGCTGGACGATCCGGCGGCCGTCGCCGGGCAGGCCTGAAGCGGGCCGTCGCCCGCAGTCACCCGCTGGGTCCGGCCCGGTCCCCCGTCCCCGCCGTTCGTCCCCGTCCGTCCGTCCCAATCACCCGCCCGGGTGAGGGAGTTGTCCACAGTCGCGGCCCCGTCCACCGCGTTCTGCTGACCGGCCGGCAGGCGCCGTAACTTGATCACGCGGGCCACGGCCACAACGGCCGCCGCTCCGCGCAGTTGAGCAAGAGACACTCTCCCGCCGAGCCCGGAAGGCACACAGCCATGGGACGAAACACGGACCGGAACGCCGAACCGACCACCCACTTCCCCAGCCGACGAGGCATCCTCGCCGGCGCCGCCCTCACCGCCGTCCCCGCCGTCCTGCTCTCCGGCACCCGGGCCGATGCCCGGCCCCGGGCCGTCGACCACCCCGGAGCGGCGTGGCACCCCGCGAGCCGCAAGAACTACACGCCGTCGAACCGCCCGCGCGCCCACCCACTGCGCTACGTGATCATCCACGTGGCGCAGACGACCTACTCCGGCACCCTGTCCGTCTTCCGGAACCCCAGGACGAGGGTGTCGGCGCACTATGTGGTGCGCTCCTCCGACGGGCATGTCGCGCAGTGCGTGCGCGATTCCGACATCGCCTGGCACGCGGGGAACTGGGACTACAACACCCGCAGCATCGGCATCGAGCACGAAGGCTGGGTGGACCGGCCCGGGTACTTCACGGACGTCATGTACGAGCGGTCGGCCCGGCTCACCGCGTCGATCTGCGAGAGGTACGGCATCCCGAGGAACCGCGCGCACATCATCGGCCATCACGAGGTACCGGGCAGCGACCACACCGACCCGGGCCGGCACTGGGACTGGAAGCGCTACCTCAGACTCGTCAAATCCGCCTGAGAGCCAGGTCGGAAGCCCTACGTTCCACCTCACGTCCCGGTTACGAATCACTCAACCCCTGGTTGCGGACCGGTAAGCAGGCGACGATGGGGGCATGACTCTGGCCCAGCGCGCCCTGGAGCGCCTGCAGGCCTGGCCCGACCTCATGGCGGGCCCGGCGAGTTGCGGTACCGGAAAGGCGCTCCGTTCCGTCCGTGACGAGATCGTTCACTTCCACTCCTCACGGGATGTGGACCTCCACCTCACACGCCGGGCCATCCAGCGCATCCATTCCGACCTCGCCGGTTCGAGCGCGATCCACCTGCTGCCCGGATCGGGCTGGGTGACGATCCACCTCGACTGCGAGGCGGACGTCGACCTGCTGCTGAGCCTGGTGAGCATCGCCCTCAAGGCCCACCAGGCGCCCCCCGCCGACGACGACGGGCGGCGGCCCGCCGGGTGCAACTTCCGCCGGGTCACGGTGCTTCCGCGTGATGCCGTGGCGGGCGGCTGAACCTTGTCGGACGAACCGGAGGCGGTCAACGCCGAGGCCTGGGACGCGTACGGTGCGCACCATCTGCTACGGGGCACGGTCCTGCCCGAAGTGGCGGACGTCGGCTGGGGGTTCGAGGGCGGCGGGCCGGGGAGCGAGGTGCTCGGGAAGCTGACGGGCCGGCGAGTGCTGGACCTCGGGTGCGGAACGGCCCGGCACGCCGCCCACCTGGTCCGGGCCCACGGCGCGCTGGTGGACGCGGTCGACGCCTCGGCCGGACAGTACGAGCGGGCCCGGGCCCGCTACGGCGCACTGCCCGGGCTGCGGCTGGTCCTCGGCGACGCCGTGGAGCATCTGCGTGCGGCGGAGCCGTACGACGTCGTCTATTCCGTCAACGCCGTCCCGTACGTCGATCCGCACCGACTGCTGCCCGCCCTCGCCGGGGCGCTGAGGCCGGGTGGACGGTTCTGTTTCACGGTGCTGCACAGCAACAGCCGGGGTGACGGACCGTCGGACCGGGTCGTCGCCCGGCCCGAGGTGCTGCGGCTGGCGGGTGGCGGTGAGGTCACCGTCCGGATGTGGGTGCTCACACCGGAGGTCTGGACGGCGCTGCTCACGGAGTACGGGCTCCGCGTGGAGGGGATCGACGTCCTCGACGCGCCGGAGGAGGGCAACCGGGCCTCCTACCGGCTCTTCCGGGTGACCCGGCCCGTCAGGGTCTCCTCCCGGCCGCGCGTCGACAAGGCGCCGCCAGCGCACGCCGCGATCGGGGTGGGCGCCATCTTGTACGGTCCGCGCGGGCTGCTGCTGGGCCGGCACCGGCGCGGGACGTGGGAGCTGCCGGGCGGGACGGTGGAGCCCGGCGAGTCGCTGCGGGAGACGGTCGTGCGGGAGCTCGGCGAGGAGACGGGCCTCGCGGCGCGGCCCGAGGACGTCCGGCTGCTCGGGACGCTCCTGGACGACGCGGGCGGTGTCGTCCGCGTGACCGTGCCCGCCCTGGTCACCGGCTGGCGGGGGGAGCCGGCGGACCAGCCCGGGGAGAGTGTGGGCCACTGGCGCTGGTTCGCCCTGGACCGGCTGCCGGAGCACCTGTTCGTGTGCAGCGCTCAGGCCCTCACCGCCTGGCGGCCCGGCTTGCCGATCGACCACACGCCCGCGCACTACACGCCGTACGCCACCGGAACGGGCGACAACTGAAGCACCCGGAGGGGTGCGATTTTTCAGCCGTTCCCGCGAAGGAGGCGCTCGGTCGCCCTGCCTGCCCCCGCGGTCTGGTGCACTGCCCCTGAGGGTCCCGACAGTTGACGAGGCATCAGGGGGCACGATGGCAGGTCGTCGCAGGCGACGGGGTGCGGGCAGAGCGGTACTGGCGTTCGTCACGGCGTTTTGCGCGCTGACCGGTGCGGCCCTGGCGGGGGCGGCTCCGGCCGGCGCCGCCCAGAAGGGCGTACGGGTCGCACCGGGCGTGACGTACGAGGAGTTCGACATCACGGCGACCAAGGGGGTGACGCACGCACATGTGCTGAGGGTCGACCTGGGCAACCCACAGGTGCGGGTCGATCTGCTGTACCCGGGGGCGGTGGCCGCACGGGGGCGGGTCTCGACGATGGCGAACAGCCAGGGCGCGGTGGCCGGTGTCAACGGTGACTTCTTCAACATCACCGAGACACAGCACCCGGGCGTCGAGGCGACCGGCGCGAGCGTGGGTCCGGCGATCGCGGCCGGGCGGACCCTCAAGGCGGCCGTGCCGAACGGCCAGCGGTTCGGGCCGGCCCTGCCGCCCGGCACGACCACCGAGGACGTGTTCGGCGTCGGCACCGACGGGCGGGCGCGGCTGGACCGGCTGACGCTGGAGGGGTCGGTCAGTACGGCCGAGGCGCAGCTGCCTCTCGGCGGGCTCAACCAGTACGCGCTGCCGGTGGGTTCGGTCGGTGCGTTCACCTCCGAATGGGGCGGCGTCTCCCGGGTGCGTGCCACGTGTGGCACGGACACCGACCGTGCCGCTCCGTGCAGCACGGACACCTTAGAGGTGACGGTCCGCGACGGACGGGTCGTCTCGGCCGCCGGCAGCCCGGGCAGCGGTCCCATCGCCGCGGGGACGACCGTGCTGGTCGGCCGGGAGGCGGGCGCCCAGCAGCTGCGAAAGTTCTCCACCGGTGAACCGGTCGAGGTCGAGCACGGCCTCGTGGCGGCCGGCGACGGCGTCTCCTACCGGCTCGCCGTCGGCGGCTACCCGGTGCTCTCCGGCGGGCAGCCGCTGCCGGGGCTCGACGACACGACGTCGGCCGTCCGTACCGCCGTGGGGATCGCCGAGGGCGGGCGGCGCTTGCTGCTGCTCGCGCTGGACGGCGCCGCCGCCTACCGCAGCGGCCTGACGATCGCCGAAGTCGCCGGCACCCTGCGGAAGCTGGGCGCGGACGACGCCTTCAGCCTGGACGGCGGCGGGTCGTCGACCCTGGTCGCGCGCGAGCCCGGCGCGAGCGTGGTCTCCGTGCGCAACCACCCCAGCGGCGGCGCCGAACGCCCCGTCCCGAACGGGATCGGCGTGTTCTCGGGGTGAGGTCAGGGCCGCAGGCCGCTGACGATCTCGGCCGTCGCGGTGAGGCCGCTGTGGATGGTAGGGGCGACGCTGGTGCCGGCCAGTGAGAAGCCGAGCAGCAGGCAGACCAGTGCGTGGGAGATCTTCAGTCCGCCGTTGCGCAGGAAGATCACCGCAAGGATCCCGAGCAGCAGCACCACAGAGATGGAAATGGCCATCGTCAACTCCTCCGCCACGCCGCCATGTCCGGTTCACGACGTTCGGCCGCAAGTGTGGCGTAGCGGAGGGTTCGTCCGGGCGGCTGAGCTGTCCGCCGAACGTGTGGTGTCCTGCTGCCGTCCCTAGACCGCCCGCCGGGCGTCGAGGAACGCCTCCAGTCCCGCGAGGTCGTCGGTGTTGAGGTGGTCGACACCGGCGGCGAGCAGTTCGCCCCAGACGGCGTCGCGGGCGGGTCCGGCCAGATCCGGGGTGGCCCAGAACCGCACCTTCTGCCCCCGCTCGTGGGCGGTCCTGGTGATGCCCCGCAGCTTCTGCCGCTCGGCGTCCGGGAAGGCGCCGACACCCCGCCAGGTGAAGTTGAGCGTCCAGTTGTCGCTGATCAGCGGGATGAGGGAGGCCGGTGCCGGGCTGCCGAGGTCGGAGAGGCGGCCGTCGTAGAAGGCACGCCGGACGGTCTGGGCCTCCAGGGGCGCGCGGGCCGCGCGGTCGCCGGAGATCACGGCGGTGACCGGGCCGCGGCGAACGCGACCATGGGCGTACGTCGTGAACAGGTGCCGGTGGCGCCTGAGGTGGCGGTCGAGTTCGCGGTACGTCGAGGAGCCCTCGGTCTTGATGTCGATGAGCAGTTGCAGCGAGCCGCGGTAACCCCGGTACACCGTGCCCCGGTTGGAGCGGACACGGGCGGCGAGCGGGTCGAGGTAGAGGGACTCCAGGGTGCGGGCGGGGTCGAGGTCCTCCGGGTCGTGTGCGACGAGGAGCCGGTCGCCCACGAGGTGGATGTCGGCCTCGACGCTGCCGAAGCGGTGGTCGAGGGCGTCGAACAGGGGACGCGGGTGCTCGTAGTCGTTGTGGGCGTGGGCGCGCCACAACGGGCGGGGCCTGTGCGTGCGTTCGCCGGCCGGCGCCGGGGCGGCGGGGAGGGCGATCGAGCCCGCGAGGGCTGCGCCGAGGGTGGTGAGGGCCGTGCGACGGGTGGTGTGGGCCATGCTCTGCCTCCCTGGAGGTGCCGTGCGGGAACCCTGCGAGTATGAGGTCCCGGAGGCTCAAGCAGCAGGTGTGGAGACGGAGTTGGCCGGACTGCCGCCACGCGTTCACTTCGGCGGGGCGGGCGCGCGGAAAGGCCCGCCCCTGGTGGGACGGGCCTTTCCGGGAGAACTCCGGCCGTTCGGCGATGTCGGCCGGCTGGGCGTCAGGGGGCCTGGAGGTCGGCCAGCGCGGCCAGTGCCTCCCGGTGGGCGCCGGCCGTGCCGTAGGCGATCGAGTCGGCCTTGGCGCGCTTGAGGTAGAGGTGCACGGGATGCTCCCACGTCATACCGATGCCGCCGTGCAGTTGCAGGGCTTCCTCGGCGGCGTGCACGGCCACGGGTGCCGCGTAGGCCTGGGCGACGGTGACGGCCATGTCCACGTCGTCGCCGTTCGCCAGGGCGTCGGCGGCGTTGCGGGCGGCCGCGCGGGTGTTGACGACTTCCAGCCACAGCTGGGCCAGCCGGTGCTTGATCGCCTGGAAGCCGCCGACGGGCCGGTTGAACTGTTTGCGTTCCTTCAGGTAGCGGACGGTCTCCGTCAGCGTCCACTCGGCGAGCCCGAACTGCTCGGAGGCGAGCAGTCCGGCGCCGGCGCGCAGGGCTCGGCGCACGGCGGGTTCGGCGTCGCCCAGCAGCCGGCCCTGCACCCCGTCGAGGGTGACGGTGGCGAGCGGCCGGGTCAGGTCCAGGGAGGTCTGGGGCGTGACGGTCGCGGTGGTGGCGTCGACGGCGTACAGACCGCCGTCGTCGGCGGGAACGAGCAGCACGTCGGCGACGGCCGCGTCGGCGATGCCGGTCAGTTCGCCGTGCAGCAGCCCGTTCTCGTGCCGGACGACCCGGTATGCGGCGCCCGGTGCGATGTTGAGGGCGACAGCGAGGGCGCCGATCGTCGTGCCGGTCGCGAGGTCGCGCAGGAGGTCGTCGGTGCCGCAGGCCAGCAGGGCCTCGGTGGCGACGACCGCGCTCGTCAGGTACGGCACGGGGGCGATGGCGCGTCCCAGTTCCTCCAGTACGACGGCGGCTTCGCGGTGTGTGGCGCCCTGGCCGTCGAGTTCCTCGGGCACCAGCAGGCCGGCGAGGCCCATGCCGTCGGTGAGGGCCTTCCACAGGGCCAGGTGGTGCGGGGTGCCCGACTCGGTGCGGGCGATGACGCCGGGCGCGTCGCAGTGGTCGGTGAGCAGATCACGGACGGCGGCGCGCAGCGCCTCTTCCTCTTCCGAGTACAACAGGTCGCTCATCGGGCGAGGTCCTTCCAGGCGACGTCCTTGTCGGTGCGCGGCTCGGGGGGCAGGCCCAGGACGCGCTCGGCGACGATGTTCAGCAGGACCTCGCTGGTCCCGCCCTCGATGCTGTTGCCCTTGGAGCGCAGGTAGCGGTAGCCCGCTTCGCGGCCGGTGAAGTCGACCAGCTCCGGGCGCCGCATGGTCCAGTCGTCGTACAGCAGGCCCTCCTCGCCGAGGAGTTCCACCTCCAGGCCGCTGATCTCCTGGTTGAGGCGGGCGAAGGCCAGCTTCATGCCGGCGCCCTCGGGACCGGGCTGGCCCGCGACGAGCTGCTGGCGCAGCCGCTCGGCGGTGAGGCGGGAGACCTCGGACTCCACCCACACCTTCAGCAGCCGTTGGTGCAGATCGTGGGTGCGCAGCTCGGGCCGCTCGCGCCAGGTCCTGGAGATCGGGCCGATCATGCCGCCCTCGCGGGGCAGCCGCATGCCGCCGATGGCCACGCGTTCGTTGTTGAGGGTGGTCTGCGCGACCTTCCAGCCCTCGCCGACCGCACCGAGGCGCCGCGAGTCCGGGATGCGGACGTCGGTGAGGAACACCTCGTTGAACTCGGCTTCGCCGGTGACCTGCCGCAGCGGGCGCACCTCGACACCCGGATCGGTCATGTCACACACGAAGTACGTGATGCCCCGGTGCTTGGGCACGTCCGGGTCGGTGCGGGCGATGAGGATGGCCCAGCGGGCCACATGGGCGCTGGACGTCCACACCTTCTGCCCGTTGACGACCCAGTCTCCCCCGCTCCCGCCTTCGTTCGAGCGGGAGGGGCCCCCATCCTCCCGGACGGCCCGGGTGCCCAGGGCGGCGAGGTCGGATCCGGCGCCCGGCTCGCTGAACAGCTGGCACCAGACCTCCTCACCCGTCCACAGCGGCCGCAGGAACCGCCGCTTCTGCTCCTCGGTGCCGTACTGGAGGATCGTCGGCGCGGCCATGCCGAGGCCGATGCCGATGCGCCGCGGGTCGTTGTCGGGTGCCCCGGCGGCCTCCAGCTCGGCGTCCACGACGGCCTGGAGGGAGCGGGGGGCGCCGAGTCCGCCGAGGCCCTCCGGGTAGTGCACCCAGGCGAGTCCGGCGTCGAAGCGGGCCCGCAGGAACTCCAGGCGGTCGGTGGAGGCCGGCGGGTGGGAGGCCAGCAACTCCCGGGTGCGGCTGCGCAGTTCCTCGGCGTCGGTCATGCTGCCTCCTCCATGACGACCGCGATCCGGCCGGTGGTCAGACCGTCCGCCACCTTCTGCACGGCGCCGGCCGCGCCGCCGAGCGGCACGCGCTCGCTCACCAGCGGCTTGATCGCGCCCCGGGCGGCCAGGTCGGTGAGCTGCTCGTGGCAGTGCTGGACCAGTTTGGGATTCTTGGTGTTGTACAGGCCCCAGTGCAGGCCGAGGATCGAGTAGTTCTTCACCAGGGCGTGGTTCAGGCCCGGGCTGGGGATGGTGCCGCCGGCGAAGCCGACGACCACGATGCGCCCCTCGAAGGCGACGGCCTTCGTGGACTGGGTGTAGGCCTCGCCGCCGACCGGGTCGTAGATCACGTCGGCGCCCCGGCCGCCGGTGGCCTCCTTGACCGCGGCTACGACGTCCTCGGAGCGCCGGTCGATCACGACGTCACAGCCCAGTTCGCGGGCGACGGCCGTCTTCCCGGAGCCGCCGACGACACCGATGACGGTGGCGCCGGCGGCCTTCCCGAGCTGCACGGCCGCGCTGCCGACCCCTCCAGCGGCAGCGTGGACGAGCAGGGTCTCGCCGGCCTCCAGACCGGCCCGGCGGTGCAGACCGAACCAGCCGGTCTGGTAGCCGATGTGCAGAGCCGCGGCCTCGGCGTCGTCCAGGGCGTCCGGCGCGGGCAGCAGCGCGGCGGCGTCCGCGACGGCGTACTGGGCGAAGCCTCCGTGCGGCAGCGCCGGGTTGGCGATCACCCGGCGGCCGTCCTCGGTCTCGCCGCAGATCTCCACGCCCGGGGTGAACGGCAGCGGCGGCCTGACCTGGTAGTGGCCTCGGCAGAGCAGGGCGTCCGGGAAGTTGATGTTGGCCGCGCGCACCTTCAGCAGGACCTGGCCGTCACCGGGGGTGGGCGGCTCCACGTCCTGGAGCCGCATCACCTCGCCCGGCTCGCCGTTCTCGTGCACTTGCCATGCCTGCATGCGGGGCCTCCACGGGGGACTGCTGTGTCTGACCGGGGTCGGTTCGCATACTAAGCGGTCGCTTGCCCATGAGGGAACAGGTGCCGGGCAAATCCCGCCCGGAAGGTTCCCCGTGTGTCAGGCGCCCTTCGGCCGCGCCCGTACGTGCATCCGCTCGCCCTGCGGCCCGAAGAGGCTGAGGAACTCCACCGGCCCCTCCCCCGTCGACCCGAACCAGTGCGGTACCCGGGTGTCGAACTCGGCGGCCTCCCCCGCCGTGAGCACCACGTCGTGCTCACCCAGCACCAGGCGAAGCCTCCCGGAGAGCACGTACAGCCACTCGTAGCCCTCGTGCGTCCGGGGATCCGGCTCCTGCCTGCGCTTCGGTTCGAGGACCTTGTAGGCCTGTAGGCCGCCGGGCTGGCGGGTGAGCGGCCAGAGGGTGCGGCCGCCCATCACGATCGGCTTGGACCGCACGCGCGGATCACCGGCCGGCGGGGCACCGACCAGCTCGTCGAGAGCCACCCGGTGGGCGCGCGCGATCGGCAGCAGCAGTTCCAGACTGGGTTTACGCAGGCCGGACTCCAGCCGCGAGAGGGTGCTGACGGAGATGCCGGTGGTCTCGGAGAGCGCCGCCAGAGTCACCTCCCGGTCCTTGCGCATCTGCCGCAGCCGGGGGCCCACGCCCGCGAGTACCTCGTCCGTCGTCATGGCCGTATTGCAGTTTCGGCAACGACGTTTGTCAATCCCGCAGCACCGGGGCGACGCTCGGCAGCGGAGGTGGTCACATGACCGAGAAGTACGCAGTGGTCGTCATCGGCGGGGGCGCGGCGGGCCTGTCCGCCGCGCTGGTGCTGGGGCGGGCCCGGCACCGCACGCTGGTGATCGACGCGGGTGAGCCGCGCAACGCGCCGGCCGCGCACATGCAGGGCTACCTGTCCCGGGACGGCATGCCGCCCGCCGAGTTCCTCGCCGCCGGCCGGGAGGAGGTCGCGCGCTACGGCGTGGAGCTCGTGCGGGACCGGGTGGTGGAGGTGGAAAAGGGCGAGGACTTCACCGTGGTGTCGGCCGGCGGCCGGAGCGTGCGGGCCCGGCGGCTCGTCGTCGCGACCGGACTGAAGGACGAACTGCCCGCGGTCCCCGGGGTCGCCGAGCGATTCGGCCGGGACGTGCTGCACTGCCCCTTCTGCCACGGCTGGGAGGTACGCGACCAGCCGTTCGGCGTGCTGGCCACGGGCCCGGCGAGCGTGCACCAGGCGCTGATGGTGTCCCAGTGGTCGAAGGACGTGCGGTTCTTCCTCCACACCGTCGCCGAGGAGGAGCTGTCCGACGAGGATCTGCGCCGGCTCGCCGCGGCCGGGGTGGACGTGGTGCCCGGGGAGGTCGCGGAGCTGGTGACGGAGGACGACCGGCTCACCGGCGTCCGGCTCACGGACGGTACGAGGCACGCCCGCTCGGTGTTGTTCACCGCCCCGCGAGCCGTACCGCAGACCGGTCTGCTGGGGCGGCTCGGTGCCGAGCTGCACGAGACGCCGTTCGGCGCGTATCCGGTGGTCGACGCCACCGGCCTGACGACCGTGCCCGGCGTGTGGGCCGCGGGCAACGCCGTCGGCTTCTCCGAGCAGGTCGTGCACGCGGCGAGCGGCGGGTACCGGGCGGCGTCCGCGATCGTCGGGGACCTGCTCATGACGGACCTCGACGCGGCAGTGCGGCGGCAGAGCTCCGCGTGACCGCGTGCCGCCCACCGGGCCACGGCCCGGTCAGGAGAGGCGCAGGTCGATCCAAGGAACGGTGTCGCCCGGCAGCACCTACCGCTCGATCTCGACGAAGCCGTGCGGGAGGAACCCGCGTGCGCCGCGCGCGTCAACCGGATTGCCGCCGCGCCGCCGAAGCGGGGCGGTGCCCGGTGCCGTACGCCCGGCGGAGCCGCGCCGGGGCCGCCGGGCCCGGTCGCCCAGGTGTAGAGGCCCCGTCTGAGGTGCACCATGGCTGCATGCTGCTGCACCGGCTGGCCCGAGTGTCCCAGGAGGTCGCCGCCACCTCGGCGCGGTCCCGCAAGACGGCCCTGCTCGCGGAGCTGTTCCGGGACGCCGAGGCGGAGGACGTACCCATCGTCATCCCGTACCTCGCGGGACGGCTGCCGCAGGGCCGGATCGGCGTCGGCTGGAAGGTGCTGAGCCGGCCGGTCGAACCGGCCGCCGAGCCGGGCCTGACCGTCCGGGACGTGGACGCCCGGCTCGCGGAGCTCGCCGCGGTGTCCGGCCCCGGCTCCCAGGCGGAACGGACCCGGCTGGTCGCGGAGTTGATGGGCGCGGCCACCGAGACCGAGCAGCGGTTCCTGCTCGGCCTGCTCACCGGCGAGGTCCGGCAGGGCGCTCTGGACGCGGTGGCGGTCGAGGGGCTGGCCCGGGCGACCGGGGCGCCTGCCGCGGACGTACGGCGGGCCGTGATGCTCGCGGGCTCCCTCCAGACGGTGGCCGAGGCGCTGCTCGCGGACGGCCCGGCCTCCCTCGACCGCTTCCGTCTCACCGTGGGCCGCCCGGTGCTGCCGATGCTGGCGCACAGCGCCTCCTCGGTGGCCGAGGCGGTCGACAAGCTGGGCGGCTGCGCGGTGGAGGAGAAGCTGGACGGCATCCGCGTCCAGGTGCACCGGGACGGCGATGCCGTGCGGCTGTACACCCGTACCCTCGACGACATCACCGACCGTCTTCCCGAAGTGACGGCCGCCGCACTGGAGTTGCGGGGCGAGCGGTTCATCCTGGACGGCGAGGTGATCTCCTTCGACGAGGGCGGACGCCCCCGCTCGTTCCAGGAGACCGCCGGCCGGGTCGGCTCCCGCACGGACGTGGCGACGGCCGCCCGCGCGGTGCCGGTCTCCCCCGTCTTCTTCGACGCGCTCTCCGTCGACGGCCGCGACCTGCTCGACCTGCCTTTCGCGCAGCGGCACATGGAACTGGCCCGCTTGGTGCCCGAGCCGATGCGGGTGCGGCGCACGCTGGTGTCCGGGCCGGACGACACACCCGCGGCGGAGGAGTTCCTCGCCGAGACCCTGAAGCGCGGCCACGAGGGCGTCGTCGCCAAGGCGCTCGACGCCTCCTACAGCGCGGGGCGGCGCGGCGCCTCCTGGCTGAAGGTCAAGCCCGTCCACACCCTCGACCTGGTCGTCCTGGCCGCCGAGTGGGGCCACGGCCGCCGCACCGGCAAGCTGTCCAACCTCCACCTGGGCGCCCGCACCGCCGACGGCGGCCTCGCCATGCTCGGCAAGACCTTCAAGGGCATGACCGACGCGATGCTCACCTGGCAGACCGAACGCCTCCAGCATCTCGCCGTCGAAAGCAACGGCTACGTGGTGACCGTCCGCCCGGAGCTCGTCGTCGAGATCGCCTACGACGGACTTCAGCGCTCCACCCGCTACCCGGCCGGCGTGACCCTGCGCTTCGCCCGGGTGGTCCGCTACCGGGAGGACAAGCGCCCGGAGGACGCCGACACGGTCGAGGCGCTGCTGGCCGCCCATCCGGAGGTGAAGCCGTGAAGCGCAGTGCGGGTCTGCTGCTCTTCCACCCCACGGACAACGGCATCGACGTGCTGCTCGGGCACATGGGAGGCCCGTTCTTCGCCCGGCGTGACGCCGGGGCGTGGACCGTCCCCAAGGGCGAGTACGAGCCGGACGAGCCCGCCTGGGAGGCCGCCCGGCGCGAGTTCCGGGAGGAACTGGGGCTGCCCCCGCCCGACGGCGATGCCATCGATCTCGGCGAGGTGCGGCAGACCAACGGCAAGATCGTCACGGCCTGGGCGGTCCGGGCGGATCTCGACCCGGCGTCGATCGTGCCCGGCACGTTCCGGATGGAGTGGCCGCCGCGCTCCGGGCGGCTCCAGGAATTCCCCGAACTGGACCGGGTGGCGTGGTTCGGCCTCGACCGGGCCCGCGCGGTGATCGTCAAGGCGCAGGCGGCGTTTCTCGACCGGCTGGCGGAGCACTCGGCCTGAGGAGACGCTCCCGCGTTGCGGTCCCCTCCGCCGCGCGGGAAGGTCGAGACACAGCCCGCTCCGAGGGAGGTCAGCCATGCCCATCGCAACGGTGAACCCGGCGAACGGCGAGACGCTCAAGACGTACGAGGCCATGGGCGAGCAGGAGATCGAGCGCCGGCTCCAGCTCGCGGAGGCCACGTTCCGCACGTACCGGACGACGACCTTCGGCGAGCGCGCCCGGCTGCTGCACCGGGCCGCCGACCTCCTGGAAGAGGACCAGCAGGACATCGCCCGCGTGATGACCACCGAGATGGGCAAGCCGATCCAGCAGGCCCGGGCCGAGGCGGCGAAGTGCGCCAAGGCGATGCGCTGGTACGCCGACCACGCCGAGGAACTGCTCGCCGTCGAGGAGCCGGCCGACTCCGACGTGAAGGACTCCGGAGCCTCACGCGTCCGGGTGCGCTACCGCCCGCTCGGGCCGGTGCTCGCGGTGATGCCGTGGAACTTCCCGCTGTGGCAGGTGGTCCGTTTCGCCGCTCCCGCGCTGATGGCGGGCAACGTGGGACTGCTGAAGCACGCCTCGAACGTCCCGCAGACCGCCCTCTACCTGGAGGATCTCTTCCACCGTGCGGGCTTCACCGAGGGCACGTTCCAGACCCTGCTGATCGGCTCCGCCGCGGTCGACGAGATCCTGCGCGACGAGCGGGTCAAGGCCGCCACCCTCACGGGCAGCGAGCCCGCGGGCCGCGCGGTCGCCTCCACCGCCGGGGAGATGATCAAGAAGACGGTGCTGGAGCTGGGCGGCAGCGACCCGTTCGTCGTGATGCCCTCCGCCGACATCGACCGGGCCGCGCAGGTCGCGGTGACCGCGCGGGTGCAGAACACCGGGCAGTCCTGCATCGCGGCGAAGCGGTTCATCGTGCACACGGACGTCTACGACGCCTTCGCCGAGCGGTTCGCCGAAGGCATGAAGGCGCTGAAGGTCGGCGACCCCATGGCCGACGACACCGAGGTCGGACCGCTCTCCAGCGAGCAGGGGCGGCGTGATCTGGAGGAGCTGGTCGACGACGCGGTGCGCAGCGGGGCGCAGGTGCTGTGCGGTGGCGAACGGCCGGACGGGCCGGGCTGGTACTACACGCCGACGATCCTCGCCGGCATCACCCGCGAGATGCGGATCCACCGGGAGGAGGCGTTCGGGCCGGTCGCCACGCTGTACCGGGCGGCCGACCTGGACGAGGCCGTGCTGATCGCGAACGATTCGCCGTTCGGGCTGAGTTCGAACGTATGGACGCGGGACGACGACGAGGTCGACCGGTTCGTGCGGGATCTGGAGGCCGGCGGCGTGTTCTTCAACGGCATGACGGCGTCCCATCCGGCCTTCCCGTTCGGCGGTGTGAAGCGGTCCGGGTACGGGCGTGAGCTGTCCGGGCACGGAATCAGGGAGTTCTGCAACATCACCACTGTTTGGCATGGTGCGTGAGTGTTGCGGAGCTACGATCCCGTCTGTGAACCGCGAAGTGACTCTGCCTCTGATCGTCGACGACCGCGGGACCTTGCAGGTGGCTGCGGCGGATGTCAGCAAGCTGTTGCGGACCGTGGGGGGTCGGTGGGTGCGGCTGGTGGAGGGCGGGGAGTCGGGGCTGGACGAGGACACGGTCGCCGAGTTGGCCATCGAGCTGGCGAAACTGGCCGATCGGATCGACGTGGCCTGTATCGCGCACAGCAGTGGGACCGCGACCTGAGCCGTGCGGCACAGTCCGCGCCGCACCTAGGGAGTCGCACTCAGCGCGTCCCAGAACATCGCCTCGTACGTCTGTAGCAGGCGGCCGTAGGTGTGAGCTCGCTGCCGGTCGAGCCGGCCGGCGTCCAGAGCCGCCTCCACCACTGCCGCCGCCAGCCGGTCCAGATCGGGTGACGGCTCCGCGAAGAAGTCGAAGAAGGCGCAGGCCTCGTCGGTGAAGCCGTAGTGCTCGCGCAGTGCGGTGGCGATGGTCGCGCAATAGCCGCCCCACGCCGAGAAGTTGGCCGTCAGCGCCAGGACCACGTCCGCCGGTGCGGCGTTGAGCGCCAGCCAGGCCACGTACGCGGGGTAGGCCTGGCAGCCGGGAAGCGGCTCGTAGGTCGCCTCCTGCGCGCCGCACGCCCGTGCGAAGGCGGCCAGTCGCTCGCCCGCCAGCGCCTCACCCTGCGCGAGGGTCGTGAAGAAGGCCGCGGCCTCCGGCTCGGCCGCTGCGGAGCGGGCGGCCAGGTGCTCGAACGCACGACGGTCCGCGGGGATCACCCAGGTCTGTTCCAGGGCGAGCGCGGCGAGGGCGGCGCGAGGTGCCGTACCGGCGGCGATCCGGGGGACCAAGGGATTGGCGTCCGGGTCCGGGGCGAGGGCCGCCGTGATCGTCCGCAACAGGTCCCGGGCCGGGTGCGTCATCGCTTCCTCCGTCGTCGAGGTGTCGGGACGAGCCTGGCACGGCGCCCCACGCCGCGAGCAGTCCGGCACGAACTCGGCGGTTCCGCAGCGGATGTGCGGGCAGCCCGTTCGGACAGCCCGCACGCGTCGCCCACCCGCCGGACACGCCGACCACGGCCTTCGGGCAGCGCTAGCGGATGGGCACGCCGGCGAGGGTCCGGGCGATCACCAGGCGCTGGATCTCGCTCGTGCCCTCGAAGATGGTGTAGATGGCCGCGTCCCGGTGCATGCGCTCGACCGGGTACTCCCGGGTGTAGCCGTTGCCGCCGAGGATCTGGATCGCCTGGCCCGTGACCTTCTTGGCCGTCTCGCTCGCGAACAGCTTGGACATCGAGCCCTCGGCCGCGGTGAACGGCTTGCCGTTGACCGCCATCCAGGAGGCCCGCCAGACCAGGAGCCGGGCCGCGTCGATGGACGTGCGCATGTCGGCGAGCTGGAAGGCCACGCCCTGGTTGTCGACGATCGGCCGCCCGAACTGCTCCCGGGTGGTGGCGTAGTCGAGAGCGACCTCGTACGCGGCCCGGGCGGTTCCGACGGCCATGGCGCCGACGGCCGGGCGCGAGGCCTCGAACGTGGCCATCGCCGCGTTCTTCACGCGCTCCCCGCCCTGCCTGGCCTTCTCCCGGGCGCGGGCGAGCCGCTCGTCGAGCTTCTCCTTGCCGCCGAGCAGGCAGGAGCCGGGCACCCGCACGTTGTCCAGGACGACCTCGGCGGTGTGCGAGGCGCGGATGCCGTGCTTCTTGAACTTCTGGCCCTGGGACAGCCCCTCGGTGCCCGGCGGGATGATGAAGGAGGCGTGGCCCTTGGAGCCGAGCTCGGGGTCGACGACCGCGACCACGACATGGACGTTGGCGATGCCGCCGTTGGTCGCCCAGGTCTTGGTGCCGTTGAGCACCCACTCGTCCTTGGCCTCGTCGTACACGGCCCGGGTGCGCATGGAGGCCACGTCGGAGCCGGCGTCGGGCTCGGAAGAGCAGAACGCGGCGACCTTGACATCGTTGGCGTCGCCGTACATCTGGGGGATCCAGGTGCCGATCTGCTCCTCGGTGCCGTTGGCGAGGACGCCCACGGCGGCGAGGCCGGTGCCGACGATGGACAGAGCTATGCCCGCGTCGCCCCAGAACAGCTCCTCCATCGCCATGGGGATGCCGAGGCCGGTGGGGTCGAAGTACTGCTGGGCGTAGAAGTCCAGGGAGTAGATGCCGACCTTGGCGGCCTCCTGGATGACCGGCCAGGGAGTCTCCTCACGCTCGTCCCATTCGGCGGCCGCGGGGCGGATCACGTCGGCCGCGAAGCCGTGGAGCCAGTCCCGGACCTCCTTCTGTTCGTCGTTGAGCTCCATGGTGAACTCGGCCATGTCGTCCCCTCCAGCGGCACACGTGCATGTTACTTGCGGTAACAGCAGTCTGTTACCGGTGGGTAGTCGAAGTCAACTCCTACCGACCGGTCGGCACCCTTTCGGTGTCCTGGGCATGCTTCAGTGTTAGTTTGCGCAGGCGTCATCGAAACAGCACGGGTGGGGAGAGACCATGGACACCACGCAGCGGACCGATCAGCAACGGTCCGCCGATCGCCGTCGGCGTGAGCTGCTGGAAGCCGCCGACCGAGTGGTGCTGCGCGACGGCCCGCAGGCCTCGATGAACGCGATCGCGGCGGAAGCCGGCATCACCAAGCCCATTCTCTACCGGCACTTCGGCGACAAGGGCGGACTTTACGCGGCCCTTGCCATGCGGCACACCGACGCGCTGCTGGACTCGCTGCGGGCGGCGCTGGACGCGCCGGCGGACCGGCGGGAGCGGGTCGAGGCCACACTGGACACCTACCTCGCGGCGATCGAGGCGCGGCCCCAGGTGTACCGGTTCCTGATGCATCCGGCCGAGGGGGGCCAGCCGGGCGATCCGGGCTTCGATGTCGGCAAGCACAGTGCGCCGTTGCTGCGGCGGATGGGTGAGGAACTGGCGCAGGTCATCGAGGAGCGGCTGGATCTGGGGCCGGGCGGGCAGCAGCTGGCGCGCGTGTGGGGGCACGGGATCGTCGGCATGATGCATGCGGCCGGGGACTGGTGGCTGGGGGAACGGCCTTGTTCTCGTGCGGAGTTGGTGCGGAGTCTGGCTGACCTGTTGTGGGGGCGGCTTGCTGCTGCGGGGGATCGGGTCGGGGGTCCGGGGTTCTGATCGTTGTGGTTCGGCTGACCGCCGGTGGGGGTTGTTCGCGCAGTTTCCCGCGCCCCTGAGTCACTCAGCCCGGCGCCAAGAGGATCTGGCCACTTGGCGCATCAGTCTGCGGTGGCGCCAGCCCGTGAGATGGTCCGCGTAGATGCGGCCCTCCACGTGGTCGCACTCGTGCTGGAGGCAGCGGGCGAAGAAGCCCGTGCCGTGGACGGTGACCGGGTCGCCGGTCACCGTGAAACCCTCCACCACCGCGTGGTCGTGGCGTTCCGTGCCCGCTTCCAGGCCCGGCAGGGACAGGCAGCCCTCCGGGCCCCGGATCACCACGCCGTCCTTTTCGGTCAGGCGGGGATTGACCACGTGACCCACGTGGCGGACGTCCTCGTCGTCCGGGCAGTCGTAGACGAAGACCCGCAGCGGCTCGCCGACCTGGTTGGCGGCGAGGCCGACGCCCTGGGCGGCGTACATCGTGGCGAACAAGTCCTCTACGAGCCGGGCCAGTTCGGGGCCGAAGTCGGTGACCTCCGCGCAGGGTGTGTGCAGGGTGGGGTCGCCGTGCAGGGTGAGGGGTCTCACGCGGCCGTGGGTGCCGGGGATGGGGCTCTGTCGCATGGCGGCAAGAGTAAGGTCCTGTCGGTCCGCGCCTCCCACACGAGTTCGCCACAGTGCCGCGGTTCGGGAGTGCGAATGGATCTCGATAGGCTGAGGTCCACACCACGTGGCCGTCAGGCTTCAAGGCGCGGCGCGTACGCAAGGAGGATCGAGAACTGATGGCAGGCAACTCGGACCCGCTCTCGCCGCGGGCCAAGCTGGCCGTGACCGCGGGCAAGGCGGTCGCGGCGGCATCGCGCGCCGCAGGGCGCGGCAGCGGTTCGGTGATCGGCGGCCGGGTCGCGCTGAAACTCGACCCCGACCTCCTCGCCCGGCTCGCCCAGAACCTGGACGTGATCCTGGTCTCCGCGACGAACGGCAAGACCACCACCACCCGGCTCATCGCCGAGGCCCTGCGCGCGGCGGGACCGGTCGTCTCCAACGCGCTCGGCGCCAACATGCCGGCCGGCATCACCTCGGCCCTCGCCGGCAGCTCGGACGCCCGCTACGGCGTCATCGAGGTCGACGAGAAGTACCTCGCCGGCGTCGCCCGGGACACCGCCCCGAAGTGCATCGCCCTGCTCAACCTCTCGCGCGACCAGCTCGACCGGGCCGCCGAGACCCGCATGCTCGCCGAGAACTGGCGGGAGGGACTCGCGGGTTCCAAGGCCGTGGTCGTGGCCAACTGCGACGACCCGCTGGTGGTATGGGCGGCATCGTCCTCCCCCAACGTGATCTGGGTCGCCGCGGGGCAGATGTGGAAGGACGACGCCTGGTCCTGCCCGTCCTGCGGCGGCGTGATGCAGCGCCCCGGGGACGACTGGTTCTGCGGGGAGTGCGGCTTCCGCCGTCCGACCCCGAGCTGGGCGCTCTCCGGCGACCACGTGCTCGACCCGCACGGCTCGGCCTGGCCGATCCACCTCCAGCTGCCCGGCCGCGCCAACAAGGCCAACGCCGCCTCCTCGGCCGCCGTCGCCGCCGTGTTCGGGGTGCCGCCGCAGGTCGCGCTGGAGCGCATGTACCAGGTGCAGGCGGTCGCCGGGCGCTACGACGTCGTCCAGTTCCAGGGCCGTGACCTGCGGCTGCTGCTGGCGAAGAACCCGGCCGGCTGGCTGGAGACGTTCTCCCTGATCGACCCGCCGCCCACCCCGGTCATCCTGTCGGTGAACGCGCGCTCCGCCGACGGCACCGACACCTCCTGGCTGTGGGACGTCGACTACTCGCGCCTGACCGGTCACCCGATCTGCGTCGTCGGCGACCGGCGGCTGGACCTGGCGGTGCGTCTGGAGGTCGCCGACCAGCACTTCCAGGTCTACGAGAACCTCGACCAGGCGGTGGCGGCGTGCCCGCCGGGCCGGATCGAGGTCATCGCCAACTACACGGCGTTCCAGGACCTGCGCCGCCGCGTCGGCAACTGAGCACGAGACGTCAGGGGACTTTTGTGAGCGACAACCAACTGCGCATCGTCTGGATCTATCCCGACCTGCTCAGCACCTACGGCGACCAGGGCAACGTCCTCGTCGTCGAGCGCCGGGCCCAGCAGCGCGGCCTGGACGTGGCCCGGCTGGACGTGCGCAGCGACCAGCCGATCCCGACCTCCGGCGACATCTACCTGATCGGCGGCGGCGAGGACCGGCCGCAGCGGCTGGCAGCCGAGCGGCTGCGCCGGGACGGCGGCCTGACCCGGGCCGTGGAGAACGGCGCCATCGTGTTCTCCGTGTGCGCCGGCTACCAGATCCTCGGCCACGAGTTCATCAACGATCTCGGCCAGCGCGAGCCCGGCCTCGGGCTGCTGGACGTCGTGTCGGTGCGCGGCGAGGGTGCGCGCTGCGTCGGTGACGTGCTGGGCGACGTCGACCAGCGTCTCGGCCTGCCTCCGCTGACCGGCTTCGAGAACCACCAGGGCGTCACCCACCTGGGCCCCACCGCCCGCCCCCTCGCCCAGGTGCGGTTCGGCAACGGCAACGGCACGGGCGACGGCACGGAGGGCGCGTACAACGACACCGTCTTCGGCACGTACATGCACGGGCCGGTGCTCGCGCGCAACCCGCTGATCGCGGACCTGCTGCTGAAGCTGGCCCTCGACGTGAACGCGCTGCCGCCGACCGACGACCGCTGGTACGAGGCGCTGCGCAACGAGCGGATCGCCGCTGCTCAGCAGCCCGCGTAGGCACAGCGTCGCAGCGTGCCCGAGGTACGCGTCAACCTGCTGGTCAACAGCCCGTATGACGACCCATCCGCACAGGTGAGCGGGGTCGTCCAGCAGGCGGACGCGTGCTTCGGTCCGGCCCCTCGAAGCCGCTAGGGTGGCGGGGATTCCAGCCGGACAACGTGGTCCGGTCCCCGGCCCACGTTGAGAAGGTATTCGGGCTATGCGCATTGGTGTCCTCACGTCCGGCGGCGACTGCCCCGGCCTGAACGCCGTCATCCGGTCCGTCGTGCACCGCGCCGTCGTCGACCACGGCGACGAGGTCATCGGCTTCCGGGACGGCTGGAAGGGCCTCCTGGAGTGCGACTACCTCAAGCTCGACCTCGACGCGGTGGGCGGCATCCTCGCCCGCGGCGGCACGATTCTCGGGTCCTCCCGGGTCCAGCCCTCCCATCTGCGGGACGGTGTGGAGCGGGCCAGGGGCCATGTCGCGGAGCTCGGACTCGACGCGATCATCCCGATCGGCGGCGAGGGCACCCTCAAGGCCGCCCGGCTGATGTCGGACAGCGGTCTGCCCGTCGTGGGCGTGCCGAAGACCATCGACAACGACATCGCCGTCACGGACGTCACCTTCGGCTTCGACACGGCCGTGGGGGTGGCCACCGAGGCCCTGGACCGGCTGAAGACCACCGCCGAGTCGCACCAGCGGGTCCTGGTGGTCGAGGTCATGGGCCGGCACACCGGCTGGATCGCCCTGCACTCCGGCATGGCGGCCGGCGCGCACGCCATCGTCGTCCCCGAGCGGCCCTTCGACATAGAGGAGCTGACCCGCCGGGTGGGCGAGCGCTTCGAGGCGGGCAAGCGGTTCGCGATCGTCGTCGCGGCGGAGGGGGCCAAGCCCCGGGCCGGGACCATGGAGTTCGACGAGGGCGGCAAGGACATCTACGGGCACGAGCGGTTCGCCGGGATCGCCCGGCAGCTGTCCGTGGAGCTGGAGGGACGGCTGGGGAAGGAAGCCCGGCCGGTGATCCTCGGGCACGTGCAGCGGGGCGGTACGCCGACCGCCTACGACCGGGTGCTGGCCACGCGCTTCGGGTGGCATGCGGTGGAGGCGGTGCACCGGGGCGAGTTCGGGCAGATGACCGCGCTGCGCGGGACCGACATCGTGATGGTGCCGCTCGCCGAGGCCGTGAAGACGCTGAAGACCGTTCCGGACGATCGGTACGACGAGGCGGAGACCGTTCTCTGAGGTCGTGCTCGTGTGCAGGGTGCGGGTCGGGTGGCTTGTCGCGCCCACGCGGCGGAGCCGCGGACCGAACAGAGCCCCGCGCCCCTGAGGGACACTGAACCGCCCCCGGTCGTGATCACGACTGGGGGCGGTTCTACTCTTGTGGGCGGACAGATGGCTGCACACCCCCACGAAACAGGAGCCGGCGGAATGGATCACAGCGGGCACGGCATGACCATGGATCTGCCGCCGTTCACGCTGGGACGAGGGCTGGAGTGGTCGGCTGACCCGTTCTTCCTCGTCGCCTGCCTGGCCGGACTGGCCCTGTACGGGTGGGGCGTCGTACGGCTCGTCCGCCGCGGGGACAAGTGGCCCGTGGGACGGACGGTCGCCTTCGTCCTGGGCGTGCTGAGCATCATGCTCATGATGTGCACCGGGCTGAACGACTACGGCATGGTCATGTTCAGCGTGCACATGGTGCAGCACATGGTCATCAGCATGGTGTCGCCCATCCTCATCCTGCTCGGGGCGCCGATCACGCTGGCGCTGCGGGCGCTGCCGACGGCGGGGCGGGGGCGCAAGGGGCCGCGTGAGCTGCTGCTGATGTTCCTGCACAGCTGGTACATGCGGATCATCACACACCCGGCGTTCACGATCCCGCTGTTCATCGCGAGCCTGTACGGGCTGTACTTCACGCCCCTCTTCGACACCCTGATGGGCTCCAAGCCGGGGCACATCGCCATGATGGTGCACTTCCTCGCCGTCGGGCTGGTGTTCTTCTGGCCGATCATGGGCGTGGACCCGGGCCCGCATCGCCCGGGCTATCTGATGCGCATGCTGGAGTTGTTCGCGGGCATGCCGTTCCACGCGTTCTTCGGGATCGCGCTGATGATGGCGTCCGAGCCGATGATCGGGACGTTCAAGAACCCGCCCGCCTCCCTCGGCATCGAGGCCCTCGCCGACCAGAACGCCGCGGGCGGCATCGCCTGGGCGTTCAGCGAGATCCCCTCCGTGCTGGTGCTGGTGGCCCTGCTGTTCCAGTGGTACGCCTCGGACCAGCGGCAGGCCAGGCGCACCGACCGGGCCGCCGACCGCGACGGGGACAAGGAACTGGAGGCGTACAACGCCTATCTGGCCTCGCTGAACGCGCAGGGGCGCTGAAGACCTCTTCGGCACGGGCCGTGCGCGCCGGGCGTCCGCCGGGCACCATGGAGGGACCGAACCATGAGGAGGGGTGTTGCGATGCCCGGTTCCACGAACGGTTCCAACTCGACGAAGACCATGGGAGCGCTCACACTGGGCGGGCTGGTCGTGGTGACGGCCTACACGGTGGCGCTCGGGAGCAACGGCTGGCTGTGGTTCGGCTGGGTCGTCCTGGGTCTGATCACGCTGGGGCTGGTGGTGACCACGCGCAGCACCTGACGGCTCACTCCCGGGGCAGCCGGCCCGCCGGGTGCACCCCCGGCTGGTACTTCGGGAGCCGGACGGTGATCTTCATGCCCGCGCCCGCGGCGGTCTCGATGACGAGGCCGTAGTCGTCGCCGTAGACCTGGCGGAGCCGGTCGTCGACGTTGGAGAGGCCGATGCCGCCCGAGGGGCTGACCTCGCGGGCGAGGATGCGACGCAGCAGGCCGGGGTCCATGCCGGCGCCGTCGTCCTCGATGACGACGAGGGCCTCGGCGCCCGCGTCCTGGGCGGTGATCTGGATGTGGCACTTGCCGGGAGAGACGGCCTTGCCCTCCAGGCCGTGTTTGACGGCGTTCTCGACGAGCGGCTGGAGGCAGAGGAACGGCAGGGTCACCGGCAGCACCTCCGGAGCTATCTGGAGGGTGACGGAGAGGCGGTCGCCGAAGCGGGCCCGCACCAGGGCCAGGTAGTGGTCGATGGCGTGGAGTTCCTCGGCGAGGGTGGTGAAGTCGCCGTGCCGCCGGAACGAGTAGCGGGTGAAGTCGGCGAACTCCAGGAGCAGCTCGCGGGCGCGCTCGGGGTCGGTGCGGACGAACGAGGCGATCACCGCGAGCGAGTTGAAGATGAAGTGCGGGGAGATCTGGGCCCGCAGCGCCTTGATCTCGGCCTCGATGAGCCGGGTGCGGGACTGGTCGAGATCGGCGAGTTCCAGCTGGACCGAGACCCAGCGGGCTACCTCGCCCGCGGCCCGCACCAGTACCGCCGACTCGCGGGGCGCGCAGGCGACGAGCGCGCCGTGCACCCGCTCGTCGACGGTGAGCGGGGCGACGACCGCCCAGCGCACCGAGCAGTCGAGGCTGTCGCAGGTGAGCCGGAAGGCTTCCCCGCGGCCGGTCTCCAGGGGGCCCGCGAGGCGTTCCATGATCTCGGTGCGGTGGTGCGCCCCGTCGCCGTCCCAGACCAGGACCCGCCCCTGGTCGGTGAGGCAGAGGGCGTCCGTGCCGAGCAGGGAACGCAGTTTGCGGGCGGACTTGCGGGCCGTCTCCTCCGTCAGGCCGGCCCGCAGCGGGGGCGCGGCGAGGGAGGCGGTGTGCAGGGTCTCGAAGGTGGCGTGCTCGACGGGGGTGCCGAGGCCGGCGAGGCTCTTGGCGCGTGCGGTGCGGCGGCCGAGCCAGACCCCCAGGGCGAGTACCGGGAGCACGGCGACGCACAGGCCTGCCAGGAAGCCGCTCATGCCGGCACCTCCGTGCGCAGTTCCTCGGGCAGGTGGAAGCGGGCCAGGACCGCGGCGGTGCCGGGCGGCACCCTGCCGGGCGTGGCCAGGGAGACCAGGATCATGGTCAGGAAGCCCAGCGGCACCGACCACAGCGCGGGCCAGGCGAGCAGGGCGTGCAGGGGGGCGCCCTCGCCCGGGTAGCCCGCCATGGTCGCGGCGACGGCGAGCAGCGCGGAACCGCCCCCGACGAGCATTCCGGCGGCGGCGCCGGGCGGGGTCAGCCGCCGCCACCAGATGCCGAGGACGAGCAGCGGGCAGAACGAGGACGCCGACACGGCGAAGGCGAGCCCGACGGCGTCGGCGACCGGCAGCCCGCCGACCAGGACGCTCGCCGCGAGGGGTACGGCCATGGCGAGGACCGTCCCGAGCCGGAAGTGCCGTACCCCCCGGGAGGGCAGGACGTCCTGGGTGAGGACGCCCGCGACCGCCATGGTCAGCCCCGAGGCCGTCGAGAGGAACGCGGCGAAGGCGCCCCCGGCGACCAGCGCGCCCAGCAGGTCGCCGCCCACTCCCCCGATCATGCGGTCGGGCAGCAGGAGGACGGCGGCGTCCGGGTCGCCGGTGAGGGTGAGTTCGGGGGCGTAGAGGCGGCCGAGGGCACCGTAGAGGGGTGGCAGGAGGTAGAAGGCTCCGACCAGGCCGAGGACCGCGACGGTGGTGCGGCGGGCGGCGACGCCGTGCGGGCTGGTGTAGAAGCGGACCACGACGTGCGGCAGGCCCATGGTGCCGAGGAACGTGGCGAGGATCAGCCCGTACGTGGCGTACAGCGGGCGTTCCTCGCGGCTCGCGGCCTGCGACGGGGAGAGGTCGCCGCCGCCGCTGCGCTCGGCCCGGGGGACGGGGGCGCCGGCGGGGAAGGTGAGGCGGGTGCCGCTGTCGATGCGGTGGGTCCCGGCGGGGAGTTCGAGGCGGGTGCCGGTGTGCGTCCGGCCGTCGACGGTGCCGGTCACCGTGACGGTCAGGGGCCGGTCGAGGGTGAGGTCGATGGTGTCGTCGACCCGGACGACGCGCTGCTCGCGGAAGGTGGCCGGTTCGTCGAAGGCGTGCCGGGGTGCTCCGTCGCTCTGCCAGGTGAGGACCAGGAAGAGGGCGGGGACCAGCAGGGCGGTGAGCTTCAGCCAGTACTGGAAGGCCTGCACGAAGGTGATGCTGCGCATGCCGCCTGCGGCCACGGTGGCGGTGACGACGACGGCGACGATCACCCCGCCGAGCCAGTCGGACGCACCGGTCAGCACGGTCAGCGTCAGTCCGGCGCCCTGGAGCTGGGGCAGCAGGTAGAGCCAGCCGACCCCGACGACGAAGGCACCGGCGAGGCGCCGCACCGCCTGGGAGGCGAGGCGGGCCTCGGCGAAGTCGGGGAGGGTGTAGGCGCCGGAGCGGCGCAGCGGGGCGGCGACGAAGAGCAGCAGGACCAGGTAGCCGGCGGTGTAGCCGACCGGGTACCAGAGCATGTCCGGGCCCTGGACCAGGACCAGGCCCGCTATGCCCAGGAAGGAGGCGGCGGAGAGGTACTCGCCGCTGATGGCGGCGGCGTTGAGGCGGGGCCCGACGGTGCGGGAGGCGACGTAGAAGTCGGAGGTGGTGCGGGAGATGCGCAGGCCGAAGGCGCCCACCAGGACCGTGGCGACGACGACCAGGGCGACGGCGGGGATGGCGTAGCTGGAGTTCATGGGTGGGGCTTCAGCGGTCTTCGACGAGGCGTACGAAGTCGCGCTCGTTGCGCTCTGCGCGGCGGACGTACCAGCGGGCGAGCAGGACCAGGGGGGCGTAGAGGCCGAAGCCGAGGACGGCCCACTCCAGGCGGCGGGCGTCGGGCATCGTGGCGAAGAGCAGCGGGAGCGGGCCGACGAGCAGTCCGAGGACGGCGAACACCGTGAGGGCGGCGCGCAGTTGGGTGCGCATCAGGGAGCGGACGTAGGTGTGGCCGAGGGTGGTCTGCTCGTCGATCTCCGTGCGCGGGCGGTAGTAGCCGGAGGAGGCCCTGCTGCTCTGCCGGGGCGGGCCGGTGACGACGACGCGGCGTTCGGTGTGGTCCTGGGGCACGGTCACGGCCTCCTCATGAGCAGGTCGCGCAGTTCGCGCGTGTGGCGCCGGCTGACCTGGAGCTCCTCGGAGCCGATGAGGACGCTGACGGTGCCCGCGTCGAGGCGGAGTTCGCCGATGTGGCGCAGGGCTACGAGGTGGCGGCGGTGGATGCGGACGAAGCCGCGGGTGCGCCAGCGCTCCTCCAGGGTGGACAGCGGGATGCGCACCAGGTGGCTGCCCTTGCCGGTGTGCAGGCGTGCGTAGTCGCCCTGGGCCTCGACGTGGGTGATGTCCTCGACGGCGACGAAGCGGGTCACGCCGCCGAGTTCGACGGGTATGTGGTCCGGGTCGGGCTCGTGCACGGGGATGCGTGGGGCGGCGCCGCGCAGCTCGGCGGCCCGGCGGACCGCCTCGGCCAGGCGCTCCTTGCGGACCGGTTTGAGAACGTAGTCGACGGCCTTGAGGTCGAAGGCCTGCACGGCGAAGTCCTCGTGGGCGGTGACGAACACGACGAGCGGTGGCCGGGCGAAGCCGGTGAGCAGCCGGGCGAGGTCGAGGCCGTCGAGGCCGGGCATCTGGATGTCGAGGAAGACGACGTCGATGGCCTCGGGGCCGCCCGGGCCGGACTCCAGGGCGCGGTTGATGCGGCGCAGCGCCTCGGTCGCGTCGCCGGCGCCCTCCGCACTGCCGATGCGGGGGTCGGCGTGCAGGAGGTAGAGCAGCTCCTCCAGGGAGGGGCGTTCGTCGTCGACAGCCAGGGCGCGCAGCATGAACCCGGAGTGTAGGGGTGATCCGTACGTCTGGACATGTGCCGGAGGTGGACGTCCGCGCTGGATACGGTGCCCGCGCCGGGCGGGAGCGGGCCGGGATGCCGGTGGATACAGTGCCCGCATGAACAGCAGGTCCACGCCGTTCGACGAACTCGACCGGAAGATCATCACGGCGTTGATGGCGAACGCGCGGACGTCGTTCGCCGAGATCGGCACGGCGATCGGGCTGTCGGCGACGGCCGTCAAACGGCGGGTCGACCGGCTGCGCGAGACGGGTGTGATCACCGGGTTCTCGGCGACGGTGAAGCCGTCGGCGCTGGGCTGGCGCACCGAGGCCTATGTCGAGGTGTACTGCGAGGGCGCCGCCCCGCCGCGGCGGCTGGCCGAGGTCGTGCGCGACTACCCGGAGATCGCCGCGGCGATGACCGTGACCGGCGGCGCGGACGCGTTGCTGCACGTCCGGGCGCGGGATGTGGAGCACTTCGAGGAAGTGCTGGAGCGGATCCGCCAGGAGCCGTTCATCCGGAAGACGATCAGCGTGATGGTCCTCTCCCACCTGCTGCCGGAGAGCCCGGAGGCGGGCGCGAGCCATCCGGCCCCGGAAGGGCCTCCGGGCGGCGCAGCAGACGTGCGCTGAGCGGCCGGAAGACGCAGCGTTCCTGCGCGAACGCGCAATCTTTGTTTCTTGTCGCGCACCTCCGCCAGTTCCTACCGTTGTGTCAACCCCCAGTCACACACCGTGAGGAAGCGGAGGGACCCCTCTGTGCCCGACTCCCGTGTGCCGCGCCGGCGGCGCTACCTCGTCTGCGAACCCAGACACTTCGCCGTGCAGTACGCGATCAACCCGTGGATGCATCCCGACGAACCCGTCGATGTGCTCCGCGCTCTGGACCAGTGGCAGGCGCTGGTCGACACCTACCGAGCCCACGGCCATACCGTGGACAGTGTGAAACCCGTTCCGGGCCTGCCCGACATGGTGTTCGCCGCGAACGCGGCGGTCGTCGTCGACGGCCGCGTCTTCGGCTCGCTCTTCCACGCGCCCGAGCGCCGTCCCGAGTCCGTGCCCTACGAGGCGTGGTTCAAGGCGGAGGGGTACGAGGTGTACCACCCCGAGTCGGTGTGCGAGGGCGAGGGCGACCTGGTGCCGGCCGGACGCTGGATCCTGGCCGGGACGGGCTTCCGGACGACCCGGGAGGCCCACAGCGAGGTGCAGGAGCACTTCGGGACGCCGGTGATCAGCCTGACGCTGGTGGATCCGTACTTCTACCACCTGGACACGGCGCTGTTCGTCCTCGACGAGGAGAACATCGCCTATTACCCCGAGGCGTTCTCGCCGGGCAGCCGTGAGGTGCTGGCCCGGCTGTACCCGGACGCGGTGCTCGCCACCCGCGAGGACGCGATGGCGTTCGGGCTCAACTCCGTCTCCGACGGGCGCCACGTGTTCATCTCACCGGGGGCGACGAACCTGGCCGGGCTGCTGGCCGACCGCGGTTACGTCCCCGTCCCCGTCGACCTGTCCGAGTTCCAGAAGGCCGGTGGCGGCATCAAGTGCTGCACCCAGGAGATCCGGGAGACCCGCTCATGACCGCACCCGTCCGCACCGACGACGCGCAGGGGGCCCGTGACCCGCGGGAGACCCGTGGCTCGCAGGAGCTGATCCGCGCGGAGGAGCCGGTCCTCGCGCACAACTACCACCCGCTGCCGGTGGTCGTCGCGCGTGCCGAGGGCACCTGGGTGGAGGACGTCGAGGGGCGGCGCTACCTCGACATGCTCGCCGGCTACTCGGCCCTCAACTTCGGCCACCGGCACCCGGCGCTGATCGAGGCGGCACACCGTCAGCTGGACCGGCTGACGCTCACCTCGCGCGCCTTCCACAACGACCGGCTCGCCGGGTTCGCGGAGCGGCTGGCCGCGCTGACCGACATGGACATGGTGCTGCCCATGAACACCGGGGCGGAGGCGGTGGAGAGCGGCGTGAAGGTGGCCCGCAAGTGGGCCTACGACGTCAAGGGCGTGCCGGCCGATCAGGCGACGATCGTGGTCGCGGCGGACAACTTCCACGGCCGTACGACGACGATCGTCAGCTTCTCGACGGACGAGACGGCGCGGGCGGGCTTCGGGCCCTTCACCCCGGGTTTCCGGGTGGTGCCGTACAACGACCTGGCCGCGATGGAGGCGGCGGTCGACGAGACGACGGCCGCGGTGCTGATCGAGCCGATCCAGGGCGAGGCGGGGGTGATCATCCCCGACGAGGGTTATCTGGCCGGTGTGCGGGAGCTGACGCGCCGCAAGGGGTGTCTGTTCATCGCGGACGAGATCCAGTCCGGGCTCGGCCGCACGGGCCGCACCCTGGCGGTCGAGCACGAGCCGGTGGTGCCGGATGTGCTGCTGCTGGGCAAGGCGCTGGGCGGCGGCATCGTGCCGGTGTCTGCGGTGGTCGGGCGCCGGGAGGTGCTCGGGGTGCTGCACCCGGGTGAGCACGGCTCGACGTTCGGCGGCAATCCGCTGGCGGCTGCCGTGGGTACGGCGGTGGTGGAACTGCTGGAGACGGGCGAGTTCCAGCGCCGGGCGACCGAGCTGGGCGTGATCCTGCGCGACGGTCTGACGGGGCTGGTGGGCAAGGGGGTCGTCGGCTTCCGCTCGCGGGGCCTGTGGGCGGGCGTCGACGTCGACCCCGCGCTCGGCACCGGCCGCGAGATCAGCGAACGCCTGATGCGCGAGGGAGTCCTGGCGAAGGACACCCACGGCTCCACGATCCGCCTGGCACCCCCGCTCACCATCACGGGCGAGGAGCTGACGGGGGCTCTCGCGGCGCTGGAGAAGGCGCTGGGCTGAGGAGGCCGGCCACCACCTGGTGGGGAGCGGCGTCCACGCGGACGGGTCTCCCCACCGGGGTGCTGCGCGGGTTGTACCGGGGGCCCGGGGCCTTCCGACGTCCGTGACAGCGGGTTCGGGCAGACCGTGCGCATCCCGATGCGCGGGCTCCGAGCGGGGTCAGCGGCCGGCAGGGCCGAATCCGTCCCTTGTCGTCCCCTGCCCAGCGGCGCGGTGCCGCCCCGACCGGCCCTGCACAAGCCGCCCGCTGTCGCCGGAAGGGTGAAGATTGGGGCAAGAGGTGGTAGACCACTCTCAGCGACAGAGAGGTCGGCCGTGGGCGCAGACGAGGTGTACGACGTTGCCCGGCAGCGGTTCGATGTGGCCGACACGGCGCCCCTGTTGCTCGATCCGCAGGGCGTGGTGACGGGCTGGACCAGCGGTGCCCGGCGGCTGCTGGCGTACCCGGCTTCGGAGGCGGTCGGCAGGAAGCTGGCCGATCTGCTGGTCGCCGAGGACGCGCAGCGCGTGCCGGACCTGGTCGAGCGGTGCCGCAGGGACGGCGGCTGGACGGGGCTGCTGACGGTCCGCCGCAGGGACGGTGAGCCGGTGAAGGTGGCGGCCCGGATCGCCTCGGCCGAGGAGGCGCACGGTGGCTCGCGCTGGCTGATGCTCCTGTCGGAGCTGACCGACGCCCCCGGCTGGGACATGAGCCGCACGGTCCTGGAGCAGATGGCGGCGGGCGCCCCGGTCGGTATCGCGATCGTGGACACGGACCTGCGCTTCGTGTGGTCGAACGCCGCCCTGGAGCAGTTCGGCGGCGGGCCGGCCGCGCGACGGCTCGGTCTGCGCTTCGCGGACGTCCAGCCGGGCATGGACGCCCAGGCGGTCGAGGCGCAGATGCGGCACGTGCTGGAGACCGGCGAGCCGGTGGTCGGCTACGAGCACGTGGGCCACGTGCGCTCGGCCCCGTTGCGCGAGACCGCGCACATGCTGTCGTTCACCCGGCTGGAGGACGACCAGGGCCATCCGATCGGCGTGTACTACACCGTCGTGGACATGACCGAGCGGCACCGGGCGCGGCAGCGGCTGGCGCTGCTCGACCGGGCCGGTGAGAGCATCGGCCGCAGCCTGGACCTCACGCGCACGGCGCAGGAGCTGGCGGACGTGGCCGTGCCGGGGCTGGCCGACTTCGTCACCGTCGACCTGCTGGAGTCGGTGCTGCGGGGCGCCGAGCCGGCTCCCGGACCGCTCGCGGAGTCGGAGGAGCCGGTGGAGTTGCGCCGTGCCGGCTACCGGTCCGCGCAGGACGACCTCACCGAAGCGGTCATCGAGATCGGCGAGACGGTGGCCTTCCGGGCCGGAACGCCGCCCTTCCGCTGCCTGGCCACGGGACGGTCCTGGCGGGAGGAGCGGCTCGACCCGCTGACGCGGGACTGGACCACGGACACCCCGAGCGGCCGCCGGGCCACCTTCCGGGAGCTGGGCCTGCACAGCGTGATGACCGTGCCGATCCGCTCGCGCGGCACCACGCTGGGCATCACGACCTTCTACCGGCGCCGGCACCGGGAGTCCTTCGACGAGGAGGATCTGCGGCTGGCCGAGGACCTCGTGGCCCGCGCGGGCGTCTGCGTGGACAACGCCCGCCGCTACACCCGCGAGCGGGACGCCGCCCTCGTCCTCCAGCGCAGCCTGCTCCCCCACCGGCTGCCCGAGCAGGACGCCGTCGAGGTGGCGGCCTGCTACCGGCCGGCCGACGAGCTGACCGGTCTCGGCGGCGACTGGTACGACCTCATCCCGCTGTCCGGGGCCCGGGTCGCGCTGGTCGTGGGCGAGGTGCCCGGGCACGGCATCGATGCCGCGGCGGCCATGGGGCAGCTGCGGACGGCCGTGCGGACCCTGGCGGCGCTCGATCTGCCGCCCGAGGAGGTGCTGGCGCACCTCGACGACCTCGTGGGGCGGTCGGCGCGGGAGGAGGGCGGGGAGCCCGGCGCGATGGGGTCGGGCGGGGCGCGGGTCGTGGGTTCCGGGTGCCTGTACGTGGTCTACGACCCGGTCGACGGCGGCTGTGTGATGGCCGCGGCGGGACATCCCGCCCCGGCCGTGGTGCTGCCGGACGGCTCGGTCGTCTTCGCCGATCTGCCCCAGGGGCCGCCGCTCGGCGTGGGCGGGCCGCCCTTCGAGGCGGTGGAGCTGCCGCTCGCCGAGGGCAGCACGCTCGCGCTGCACACCGACGGGCTGCTGGCCCGGGGCGAGACCTGGGCCGTCGACGCCGGCCGGGAGCGGCTGCGCCGGGCGCTGGTGCGGTCGGGCCCCCTCGATGCGTACTGCCGGGCCGTGGTCGACGCGCTCGTCCCGGCCCGTCCCTACGACGACGTGGCCCTGCTGATGGCCCGGACGAAACGTCTCGGCAGCGAGCAGGTGGCAGCCTGGGAGCTGCCCTCGGACCCGGCCGTGGTCGCCGACGCCCGTCGCACGGCCACCCGGCAGCTGGCGCGCTGGGGCCTGGACGAGCTGTCCTTCACCACGGAGCTGGTGGTGAGCGAGCTGGTCACCAACGCCATGCGGTACGCCACCGGGTCCATCCGGCTCCGGCTGATCCGGGAGCGCGCGCTGGTGTGCGAGGTCCTCGACGGCGGCGCCACCGCGCCCCATCTGCGCCATCCCCGTACGACGGACGAGGGCGGACGCGGGCTCTTGCTGGTCTCGCAGCTCACGCAGCGGTGGGGCACGCGGTTCGTCCCCGAAGGGAAGATCATCTGGGCCGAGCAGTCCCTGACGGATCTCCCGGGATGAGGTCGGTTCATGTTCACCCGGACCGTGCGAAACTGGTGTGATCCCGGCGGTGGTGAGGCGACAGCCATGGCGGAGACGGCGATCGACTACGGTGCGGTGTTCAAGGCCCTGCCCGGCATGGTGGCGCTCTTGACCCCCGAGCTCGTGTACGCGGACGTCAACGAGGAGTTCGTCCGGGTCTCCGGCCGCTCGCGGGAGCAGCTGATCGGCAAGTACCTGTTCGACGTCTTCCCGGACAACCCGAACGACCCGGCCGCGACGGGGATGCGCAATCTGGAGGCCTCGCTGTACCGCGTCCTGGCCACCGGGGAGCGCGACACCATGGCCCTTCAGCGCTACGACGTCGAGGACCCGGAGCGGCCCGGCGAGTGGCAGAAGCGCTACTGGAGCCCGGTGAACGCGCCGCTGCTCGGCTCGGACGGCAAGGTCGTGCTGGTCCTGCACCGGGTGGAGGAGGTCACGGAGCTGATCCGGGCCCGGGGTGGCTCCCCGGGCAACCGGGGCAGCCGGGCCCGGGTGCTGGAGGCCGAGCTGTACACCCGCGCCCGCGAGCTTCAGGAGCTCAACGAACGGCTGCGTCAGGCGCACTCCCGGGAGCGGGAGGTGGCGCTGGCACTGCAGAAGGCGATGCTCCCCGCGCCCCGGCAGGTCCGCAATCACCCCGCCGCCGTCCGCTACCGCCCCGCCGTGGGCGCGCTCAACGTGTGCGGGGACTGGTACGACCTGGTCGACCTGGTGGGCGGTGACCGCATCGGCGTGGCCGTGGGCGACGTGGTCGGGCACGGGCTGGAGGCCGCCGGGGTGATGGGCCAGTTGCGCAGTGCGCTCAGCGCGGCCTCGCGGGTCGCCGCCGGGCCGGCGCAGGCCCTGGACGTGCTGGGGCGCTACGCCCATGTGATCGACGGAGCGGAGTCGGCGACCGCCGTGACGACCTTCGTCGACTGCGACCGCCACGTCATCACGTACAGCAGTGCCGGCCATCCCCCGCCCGTACTCGTCCACCCGGACGGCCGTACGGAGTTCCTCGACCAGGCGACGGACACACCGCTGGACGCCCGGCCGGACCCGATCCCACGGCCCCAGACCGAGACGGCGTTCACGGTGGGCGCCACGCTCGTGCTCTACACGGACGGCCTGATCGAACGGCGCCACGAGGACATCGACACGGGTCTGAACCGGCTCGCCGAGGCCCTGCGCAAGCACCGGGACCAGGACCCGGAGACGCTCGCCGACACCGTTCTGCTGGAGTTGCTGCCGCCGGGTGGCGCCACCGACGACACGGCGCTGATCATCGTGCGGCTGTGACCCGCACCGGCCGTGACCTACAGGCGGGTCCTGCCGTGGTCGAGCAGCCGGACGCGGTCGACGTTCTGCCGGTCCTCGGCGTCCGCGCTGGGCTCACCGGAGAACCACGCGTCGAGGATCTCCGTCAGCAGCGGCTGCGACGTCAGCCGCAGGCTGAGCGCGAGCACGTTGGCGTCGTTCCAGCGGCGGGCTCCGTCGGCCGTGTAGGCGTCGGTGCACAGGGCGGCCCGGACGCCGGGCACCTTGTTGGCGGCGATCGAGGCGCCGGTGCCGGTCCAGCAGCACACCACCGCCTGGTCCGCCGTGCCGTCGGCGACCTCGCGGGCAGCGGCCTCGGAGCACACCGCCCACTGCGGGTCGTCACCGGGGCGCAGCGCGCCGTGCGGACGCACCTCGTGTCCCCGCTCGCGCAGGGCGGCGACGAGGGAGCGGGCGACGGGTTCGTCCATGTCCGAGGAAACAGAGATCCGCATGCCTGGCAGGTTACTCGGCAAAGCGGCCGCGGCCACCGGCCCACAGCGAAGGACCGCGGGCAAGAGCCGCCGGCCCGCCACACACCCTCGCGTTCGCGCCAGGCCACCCGTTCGGCTTGCCCGTCACCCGGCTGCGCAGCACGCTGGTCCCGCGGTTCTCCCCAGCCGCATGAGCACCATCGGAAGCACCTTGCTGACTGACCATCAGTCAAATGGCGAAGGATCTGTGCGGTCCACCCGCACGAGGTGCCCGGTGGCCGTGCCTGCACCTACACTGGCACCCCACGACATGCCGGTTGACCTGCTGGAACGCGGCGGTTGAGTCCACCGCGAGAGTCGAGGAGCGCCCGCTTTGTTCTACTACCTGCTGAAATACGTGCTGCTGGGTCCGCTGCTGCGACTGGTCTTCCGGCCGCGAATAGAGGGCCTGGAGCACGTGCCCGCGGAGGGCGCCGCAATCGTCGCAGGCAACCACCTGTCGTTCTCGGACCACTTCCTGATGCCCGCGATCCTCAAACGGCGCATCACCTTCCTCGCGAAGGCCGAGTACTTCACGGGCCCCGGGATCAAGGGCCGCCTGACGGCGTTCTTCTTCCGCAGCGCGGGGCAGATCCCGGTCGACCGCTCCGGCAAGGACGCGGGCCAGGCCGCGATCCGCGAGGGCCTCGGCGTGCTGAGCAAGGACGAGCTGCTCGGCATCTACCCCGAGGGCACCCGCTCGCACGACGGCCGGCTCTACAAGGGCAAGGTCGGGGTGGCGGTGATGGCGCTCAAGGCCGGCGTCCCGGTGATCCCCTGCGCGATGATCGGCACGTTCGAGGCCCAGCCGCCCGGCAAGGTCATCCCCAACATCCACCCCGTCGTGATCCGCTTCGGCAAGCCCCTCGACTTCTCCCGCTACGAGGGCATGGAGAACGAGAAGGCCGTCCTGCGCGCCATCACGGACGAGATCATGTACGCGATCCTCTCGCTGTCCGAGCAGGAGTACGTCGACCGGTACGCGGCTGTGGTGAAGGCCGAGGAGGCCGCCGCCACCAAGGAACGCAAGTTCCGGCGCATGCCGCTCAGTTGAGCTCTGCTGTCGGCAGAAGCCGGTTCCCCGGGCACCTGCGGCGATCTACGGTCGCGGCATGGGACGTGCGGTGGTGATAGGTGCCGGCGGGCAGATCGGGAGGCCGGCGGTGCAGGCGCTGGCGCGGGACGGCTGGGAGGTGACGGCCGCCTCGCGCGGCGGCGGCCGGGACGAGAACTGGCCCGGCGAGGTGCGGACACTGCGGCTCGACCGCGAGGACGACACGGCGCTCGGCGCGCTGATCGGCGGCGGCTGTGACCTCGTGGTCGACCTCGTCGCCTACGGAGCCCGGCACGCACGGCAGTTGACGGGCCTGGCCGACCGGATCGGTGCGGCCGTGGTGGTGTCGAGCGTGTCGGTGTACGAGGACGGCGCGGGCCGCGGCTTCGACACCATGGGCGAGCCGGACGGCCTCCCCCGGTATCCCGTGCCGATCGGGGAGGACCAGGTGACGGTTGCACCGGGGGACGCCTCGTACAGCACCGGCAAGGTGGCCCTGGAGCGTGAACTGCTCTCGGCGGCGGGCCGGCTGCCCACCACCCTGCTGCGCCCGGGCGCGATCCACGGACCGTACAGCCCGCTCCCCCGCGAGCTGTTCTTCGTCAAGCGCAACCTCGACCGCCGGCCCAGGAGGGTGCTCGCCTTCCGGGGTGAGAGCCGCTTCCACACCTCGGCCGCCCGCAACATCGCCGAACTGATCCGGCTGGCGGCGGCCCGGCCGGGCTCGCGGGTGCTCAACGCCTGTGATCCGCGGCCGCCGACCGTGTCGGAGATCGGGGCCGCCGTGGACGCGGTCATGGGGGTGGCGACGGAGACCGTCCTGCTGGACGGGCCGGCCCAGGCGTCCGTGGGCGGTTCGCCCTGGTCGGTGGAGCTGCCGGTGGTGTGCGACATGTCCGCCGCGGAACGGGAGCTGGGCTACCGGCCGGTCGTGTCCTACCGGGACAGCCTGCCGGAGACGGTCGAGTGGCTCACCCGCCGGCTGTCCGAGCAGGACTGGCGGGACGCCTTCCCCTCGCTCGCGCGGATCTACCCGGACCTCTTCGACTACGCGGCGGAGGACGCCTGGTTCACGGCCCGAGCGGCATGAGGAAGGGGCGGCCGGTGTCCCGGCCGCCCCTCATCGCCGTCGGACGACTGCTACGGCTACGGCTTCGGCGTGGCGTGCGGCGCGCACGTCACGTCGGCGGCGTCCAGCTTGCCGGTGAGCAGGTAGTCGTCCACCCGGGGGTTGATGCACGGGTTGACCAGACCGGTGACACCGTGGGAGCCCGCGCCCTTCTCCGTGATCAGGCGAGAGCCCTTGAACCGCTTGTGCAGCTCCACGGCACCCCCGTACGGGGTCGCCGCGTCCCGCTCCGACTGGACGATGAGCACGCCGGGCAGACCCTTGCCGGTCTTGACGTTCACCGGCGTCTGCTGCTTGGCCGGCCAGGTCGCGCAGGGCAGGTTCATCCACGCGTTGGCCCACGTCATGAAGGGATGGTCCCGGTGGAGCCGCGTGTTGTCGCGGTCCCACGTGCGCCAGCTGGTGGGCCACTTGGCGTCGGCGCACTCCACGGCCGTGTAGACGGCGTTGCCGTTCTCCGAGACCGCGTTGCCCGCCGTGTCGGACAGGTCCGGGGCGGCGGCATCGACGAGCGCCTGGGTGTCGCCGGCGACGTACTTGCTGAAGACCGAGGCGGTCGAAGCCCAGGTGGAGTCGAAGTACGGAGCGCTCTGGAAGAAGGAGATGAGCTCGGCCGGACCGACGACGCCGCCGATGGGGTTCTTCTTCGCGGTGGCGCGCAGTTCGAGCCATTTCGCATGGACGGCGGCGCGGGTGGTGCCGAGGTGGTAGGTCGCGTCGTTCGCGGCGACCCAGTCCTGCCAGTCCTTCCAGCGGCCCTCGAAGGCCACGTCCTGGTCCAGGTTCGCCTGGTACCAGATCTTCTCGCGGGACGGGTTGACGACGCTGTCGACGATCATGCGGCGCACGTGGCCCGGGAAGAGGGTGCCGTAGACGGCGCCCAGGTACGTGCCGTAGGAGACGCCGAGGAAGTTGAGCTTCTTCTCACCGAGGGCGGCGCGGATGACGTCGAGGTCGCGCGCGGTGTTCGGCGTGGTCATGTGCGGCAGCATCCAGCCGCTGCGCTCCTGGCAGCCCTCGGCGTACTCGCGGGCCAGTTTGCGCTGGGCGAGCTTGTCGGCCTCGGAGTCGGGCACCGGGTCGGCCTTGGGTGCCTTGACGAACTCCTGCGGGTCCACACAGGAGATGGGCGTCGACTTGCCGACGCCGCGCGGGTCGAAGCCCACGAAGTCGTAGGCCTTGGCCGCGTTGGCCCAGACGGCGTTCTTGCTGGTGACCCGGGCCGGGAAGCGCAGTCCGGAGCCGCCGGGGCCGCCGGGGTTGTAGATGAGCGCGCCCTGACGCTCGGCCTTGGTGCCCGTGTTGCCGATGCGGTCGACGGCGAGCTTGATCTGCTTGCCGTACGGCTTGGCGTAGTCGAGCGGCACGGTGACGTAGCCGCACTGGATCGGCTTGGCCAGATTCCAGTCGGCGGGGCAGTCCTGCCAGTCGATGCCGGCCTTCGCGGCCCGGGCTGCGGCGATCGCGGTGCCCCGGGCTTCCCGGTCCTGGCCGTGGCCGCCGCCCGCGTTCGCGTTCGCCGTGGGCGCCGCGGCGGCACCGGCTATCAGCGTGGCCGTGACGAGCGCGCCGGCCGAACCGAGCGCCGCCACCCGCCTCTTCGGTCTCGAACCCCTCAAGGGGGACCTCCCCGTACCTCGTTGCGATCAGTACGGGGGATCCTCTCGGTTGTGAGGTCCCTGACAACAGAGGCGGACACCCTTCTTTGCCAATCCGATAAACGGAGAGCCTGTGCTGCTCTGCGGACGCCTATGTCTGTGCGAGCGACGCGAGAGCCTCGTCGAGCAGCCGCCGCAGCCCGAGGGCGTCCGGCGCCACCGCCGTCACCAGGGCGGCGGGCCCGGCGAGCGGCACCACCGAGGCCCCCTCCCCCAGCACCCCGGCGATCACCGGCGCGGCAGCGAACTCCGGCCGCACGACGATGAGTTGACCGACCGCCCGGTGCCCCGCCAGCACGGCGGGCCCGTCCCAGCCGGCCGGCGCGCCGGGTCCGCAGGCCAGTTCCTGGTCGAGCACGGCCTGCCCGGCCACCCGCACGGTCAGACGGCTCGTGAGCCTCCCGGGTTCCTCACCGACGCGTCCGAGGACCTGCTCCTCGCGCAGCACGAGCCGGGCGGTCGCGGCGAGCTCGACCCGAGTGGAGACATGCAGGTCACTGCCGTGGGCGGAGATCAACTGTTCGGGCAGCCAGTGCAGCTCTCCGCCGTCGGCGACTTCCAGCCGGACGTCGTAGCGGGCGTCGCCCTTCGCCTGCCCGGGCAGCGCGATGGTGGCGGCGGCGGATCCGACGGACAGGCGCGCTCCCTCCTCCACCCGGCCCTCCACGGTGAGGTGGTCACCGCCGAGCGGTCCGCTCATCGCTCCGACCAGCATGACCCGCGCCGCGGAGCCGGTGGCCCGGGTGCGCCGCAGCGCCAGGGGCCCGTCGCTCTCCAGCACGGGCAGCGAGGTCCCCCCGCGCCCGTCGGCGCGGGCGACGATCCGCGCGACGGACCGCACCCCGGCCCCGGCACGCCCGCTCACGCGGTCCACGCGGCGAGCTGCGCGCGCACCCACGCGGCGACGTCCGCCACCCCGGTCTCGCTCCGCAACGACTGGAAGACCACCGGCAGTTCGGCGCGCTGCGCCTTGGCGTCGGCCGCCATCCGGGCGAGGTCGGAGCCGACGTAGGGGGCGAGGTCGGTCTTGTTGACGACGAGCAGGTCGGCGGTGGTGACGCCGGGGCCGCCCTTGCGTGGGATGTCGTCACCCCCGGCCACGTCGATCACGAAGATCTGGGCGTCGACGAGGCCCTTGGAGAAGGTCGCTGTGAGGTTGTCCCCGCCGGACTCCACGAGCACCAGGTCCAGCGGCCCCACCGCGTCCTCCAGGTCCTCCACAGCTTCCAAGTTCGCGGAGATGTCGTCGCGGATCGCGGTGTGCGGGCAGGCGCCCGTCTCGACGGCGGTGATCCGCTCCGGGGGCAGCACGGCCTCACGGAGCAGGAACTCGGCGTCCTCCCGGGTGTAGATGTCGTTGGTGACGACGGCGAGCGCCAGCTCGTCCCGCAGCGCCCGGCAGAGTGCGGCGACGGTGGCGGTCTTCCCGGAACCCACGGGGCCGCCGAGCCCGATGCGGAGGGCCCGGCGGGTGCCGTCGGGGCGGTGGGCGTCCGCGCTGAGGGCGGTGGGGGCGTCGGGGTGGTGGTCGAGGTGCATGTGCGGCTCCTGGTGAGGCCGGCCCGGCTGTGCGGACGACGGGGTACGGGGTGGCGTGCGCTGGTGTCGGAGTGCGGGTGGTGGGGGCCGGTCGCGCTCGCGCGGCGGAGCCGCACATCGAACAAGCCCAGCGCCCCAGGGTGGTTGGTCCTGCGCGGCGGTCGTAAGGCGGCTACGAGGCGAACAGCCGTACCGGCCACCCCGCATGCACCTCCGCGCCGATCTCCAGCAGAGGCGCCGACCCCGCCGGCAAGGCGTCGGCTCCGTCATCGACCGCCCTGCGGGCCGCCTCCACCGCCCGGTCCGCGACCCGGTCCACCTCCGGCGCCAGCCGGGCCAGCGCCCGCGTCGCGTCGAAGGGGTCCAGACTCAGCAACCGCACTGTCGCAGAGGCGGGCCCGCTCACACTTTCGTACGCCGCGCAGTACGCCGCGTCCACCGGCCCCAGCCCTGCCGACCGGGCCGCCAGCCCCAGCACCACCGGCTGGTGCGCTCCCTTGGGGAACTCCCGGCCGAGGGCGTCCAGTTCGGCGGAGGGCCAGGTCGCCCGCGCGGCCCGCAGCAGCTGCCGTCCCAGCTTCCGGGCGGCGACCCGCAGCGCGGGCGACGGGGTTCGCGCGTCCGCGGCACGGTCCAGTGCGACGGGATCGATCCCGAGCGCCGCGGCGGCGGACAGTCCTGCCGCCGTCAGCCCCGCCGTGTGCAAACGCCCCCGGCAGAACTCCTCCAGGCTCGCCGCCCCACTGATCCGCCCGGCCTTGACCGCCGCCTCGGCACCGCCGGAGTGCGCGTGCCCTCCGGCGGGGAACCGGCCGTCGGCCAGGACGAGAAGCGCCGCACGCGACATCAGACCACCTCAGAACAGGAAGTACCGCTGGGCCATGGGGAGTTCGGCGGCCGGCTCCGCCTCGACCAGTTCCCCGTCGATGTGCACGGCGAAGCTGTCGGGGTCGACCCGCACCTCGGGCCGCACGTCGTTCTCCCGCATGTCGGCCTTGGTCACACCGCGCGTCGACTCGATCGCCACAAACCGCTTCCCGAGCCCCAGCCGCTCCGGCAGCCCGTGCTCGACGGCCAGCGGGGCGACGAAGTTCAGGGAGTTGGCGGCGGGCGCCCGCCCGATCGCCCCGTACATCGGGCGCGGCAGGATCGGCTGCGGAGTGGGGATCGAGGCGTTCGCGTCGCCCATCTGCGCGTAGGCGATCTGCCCGCCCTTGATGACGAGCTGCGGCTTGACGCCGAAGAACGCCGGTTCCCACAGGACCAGGTCGGCCAGCTTGCCGCTCTCGACCGATCCGATCTCGCGGGCCAGGCCCTGGGCGAGCGCCGGATTGATCGTGTACTTGGCGACGTAGCGACGCACCCGGCGGTTGTCGGCGCGTCCGTCACCGGGCAGCGCGCCCCGCCGGCGCTTCATCACGTGCGCGGTCTGCCAGGTCCGCATGACGACCTCGCCGACGCGCCCCATGGCCTGGGAGTCGGAGGAGATGATCGAGATCGCGCCCAGGTCGTGCAGCACGTCCTCCGCCCCGATCGTGGAGGGCCGGATCCGCGACTCGGCGAAGGCCAGGTCCTCCGGCACCGCCGGGTTGAGGTGGTGGCACACCATCAGCATGTCGAGGTGCTCCTCGGCGGTGTTGACGGTGAACGGCCGGGTCGGGTTCGTGGAGCTGGGCAGCACGTAGGACTCGGAGACCACGGTCATGATGTCCGGCGCGTGCCCGCCGCCCGCGCCCTCGGTGTGGTACGCGTGAATGCCCCGCCCGGCGATCGCGGCGAGGGTGTCGCCGACGAACCCGGCCTCGTTGAGCGTGTCGGTGTGGATCGCGACCTGGATGCCCGTCTGCTCCGCGACGGTGAGCGAGGCGTCGATGACGGCCGGGGTCGATCCCCAGTCCTCGTGCAGCTTCAGGCCGAGGGCGCCGCCCCGGATCTGCGACAGCATCGCCTCGTGGGAGACGGTGTTGCCCTTGCCGAGCAGGCCGATGTTGAGCGGGTAGGCCTCCATCGCCTCCAGCATCCGCGCGAGGTGCCAGGGGCCGGGGGTCACCGTGGTGGCCTTGGACCCCTCGGCGGGGCCCGTTCCACCGCCGACGAGGGTCGTGATGCCGGAGGACAGCGCCTCGTCGGCGATCTGCGGGCAGATGAAGTGGACGTGCGCGTCGATCGCTCCGGCCGTGAGGATCCGCCCGTTGCCGGCGATGATCTCGGTCTCGGGGCCGATGACCAGGTCCGGGTGGACGCCGTCCATGGTGTCGGGGTTGCCGGCCTTGCCGATGCCGGTGATCCGGCCGTCGCGGATGCCGACGTCGGCCTTGACGATTCCCCAGTGGTCGATGATCACGGCGCCGGTGATGACCGTGTCCGGGGTGCCCTCCGCACGCGTGGCACGGGCCTGGCCCATCGACTCGCGGATGACCTTGCCGCCGCCGAACACGGCCTCGTCACCGGCGCGTCCCGGGCCGCCGGAACGGTCCTCCTCGATCTCGACCAGCAGGTCGGTGTCGGCCAGGCGGATCCGGTCGCCGGTGGTCGGGCCGAACAGGTCGGCGTAGGCGGCACGCGAGATCTCAGGCATCGAGGGCACCTCCGGTCTCCCCGCGCAGACCGGGCACCACGCGGGCGCCCGCCAGCGGAACGAGTTCGACCTCGACGGGGATCCCGGGCTCGAAGCGCACGGCCGTGCCGGCGGCCACGTTCAGCCGCCTGCCGTGCGCGGCGGCACGGTCGAACTCCAGGCCGGGGTTGGCCTCGGCGAAGTGATAGTGGGAGCCGACCTGCACGGGCCGGTCGGCGGCGTTGAGGACGGTGAGCCGGACGGCCTCGCGGCCCTCGTTGTAGGCAATCGGCCCGTCGGCGAACAGGATCTCTCCGGGAATCACGGCGGCCTCCCCGTCAGACGATGGGCTCATGGACGGTGACGAGCTTGGTGCCGTCGGGGAAGGTGGCCTCGACCTGGACGTCGTGGATCATCTCCGGGATGCCGTCCATGACGTCGTCCCTGGTCAGGACCTTGCGTCCGGAGGACATGAGTTCCGCGACGGTCCGGCCGTCCCTCGCGCCCTCGAGGATGTGCGAGGTGATGAGCGCGACCGCCTCGGGGTGGTTGAGCTTCAGTCCCCGGGCCCGGCGCTTCTCGGCCACGTCGGCCGCCACGTGGATCAGCAGTCGTTCTTGCTCGTGCGGGGTCAGTTGCACGTCCCACCTCACAGTCCTCGCTCCGGGCCGTGCGGGGCCCGGCTGCCGCGGCCACGGGGCAAAGTGCCAGGTGGCGTGGAGCGGCAGGCTAGTTGGACCGCGTTTCGGGCACGTTAACCAAGCTGTGATCCACCGGTCGGGGCGTCCACGTCCCGCATGTCGATCAGCGCCCGCAGGCCGTCCCTGAGGACCTCGACCGGTGCCGGTCCGAAGAGGGACTGCTGGGCGATGAAGCCGAGTACACAGGCGATCATCGTGCGGGCCACATGGTCCGGAGCCACGTCGGCGCGCATCATCCCGGCCCGCTGGTAGCCCTCGACGATCTCGCCCCAGGCCGCGCGGATCGAGCCGTAGCCCTCCCGCAGGACGAGCGCCAGCTCCTCGTTGCGCAGGGTCTCCGTCCACACCTGGATGACGAGTCGCGGAAAGGCGGGCCGGCCGTCGACGACCAGGGACTCGCGAGCGGCCAGGGTCCTGCCGAGGACGGCGGCGACGAGCTGGTCCGGCGGCGGGGGCGGGCTCTTGCGCACCGCCTCCTCGAAGGCCTCGCGGACCGAACCGATCACCTCGGCGACGATCGCGCCGATCAGCTCCTCCTTGCCACTGAAGTAGCGGTACACCGCGCCCGCCGACAGATCGACCTCCTTCAGCACGTCCTGCATGGACGTGGCGTGGAAGCCGTTGCGGGCGAAGCACAGCGCGGCGCCGTCGAGGATCTGGCGGCGGCGGGCGTCGAGATGTTCCTGGGACACGCGAGCCATGGTCCCCAACGTAAAACGAATATTCATTCTTGACAAGGCGCCGCGAGCGGAGCACGGTGAGAGCAGAGAAGAACGAACGATCCTTCTTTTTAGCGTTCCGGTCCGCTCACCCCAGGAGACCCTCATGCCTTCCCGCAACCGCCATGTGATCGCGGTCGTCGTCCTCGTACCCGTCCTGGCCGCTCTCGCCCTGTGGGCCTTCGCCTGGCCGGCCTCCCGTGTCGCGCCCCGCGACCTGCCGCTCGGCGTCGCCGGGCCACCGGCCGCGGCGGCCCAGGTCGAAAAGCAGCTGGAGCGGCACGAGGGCGCCTTCGAGATCCACCGCTACGCCGACGAGGCCGCCGCCCGGGACGCCATCGAGGACCGGAGCGTGTACGGCGCGGTCGTGGTCACGCAACAGGGGCCCGAACTGCTCACCGCGTCCGCGGCCGGACCGGCCGTCGCGCAGTTCCTCCAGCAGGCCGTGGGACAGCAGGCCGCCGCCGGGGGCGCACAGGTCAGGACGGTCGATGTCGTCCCCACCCCGGCCGGCGATCCGCGCGGCGCCGCACTGAGCGCCGCCGTGCTGCCGCTCGCCCTGGCCGGCATCGCGGCGGGCGCCGTGGTCACCCTGCTCGGGCTGCGCGGCGTCCGGGCCGCGCTCGCACTGATCGGCGCGTCCGCGCTCGTGGGCGTGGCCGCCGCCGGGATCGCGCACAGCTGGCTCGGGGCGCTCGGCGGCGACTGGTGGACGGAAGCGGGGGTGCTCGCGCTGTCCACGCTGGCCGTCGGCGGCGCCGTCGCCGGACTCGCCGCCCTGGTCGGCCCCGCCGGTACGGGCAGCGCGGCCGCCGTGGTGATGCTGATCGGCAACCCCTTCTCCGGCGCCACTTCGGCCCCGCAGATGCTGCCGGAGCCGGCCGGCGCGATCGGCCAGTGGCTCCCGCCCGGCGCGGGGACGACCCTGCTGCGCTCGGTGTCGGCCTTCGACGGCGCGGCGGCGACCGGCCCCGCCCTGACCCTGGCCTGGTGGGCGGCCCTCGGCCTGGGCGCCGTACTGCTCGGCAGCTCGCTCAGGGCCCGGAGGACGGGCAGCGAACCCGCGGCCGACCGGCGGGAGCTCTCCGCCGTCGCCTGACCGCCGGCCGACGCGCGCGAGCGCTGTCACACCGTGCGTCCCCGCCGTAGCGGACGGGGGCGCACGGTCTTCCGTCCGTCGGGTCGGACCTAAGCCGGGCCGGCCCTGCGGTGCTCCGCCGCGATGCCGAACCGCTGCGGTTCGCCAGGAGCGGACGCGACCTCGCGAACCGCGGAGACCGCGCTGATCACCTGCTCCTCCGCCGACCCGGCGAGCTCCCGGGCCTCTTCGAGTCGACGCAGGTCATCGGCCGAGACGAGGGCGACGAGGGGCTTGCCGTGCCGGGTGACGACGACGCGTTCGCCGCCGTACACCACGCGGTTGATCAGGTCGGCGAGCTCAGCCCTGGCTTGCGTCACCGGAATCTCGTAGGCCATGTCCCCATCATAACGTGACGTACGTCCTGTACATTTTTTACAGAGACAGCCGTCATCGGAGACGGCTGCGCCGCGAGGAGGGGTTCGCCATGACCCGACCGTCCGCCCGCCATGCGCTGCCCGAGTTCACCGAACGCACCGGGTCCGGACAACGGACGATGGATCCGTACTCGAAGCTCCTGGAGGAGCGGATCGTCTTCCTCGGGGCGCCCGTGGACGAGACCTCGGCGAACGACGTCATGGCCCAGTTCATGCACCTGGAGCACCAGGCCCCGGAGCGCGACATCTCGCTCTACATCAACTCCCCCGGCGGCAGCTTCCACGCCATGACGGCGATCCACGACACGATGCAGTACGTCTCCTGCGACGTGGAGACGATCTGCCTGGGGCAGACCGGCGCCGCCTCCTCGGTGCTGCTGGCGGCGGGCACGCCGGGCAAGCGATTCACGCTGCCCGACGCCCGCATGGTGATCCATCAGCCCGCGCTGCCCGAGCCGGTCCGGGGGCAGGCCGGCGATCTGGCGATCCAGGCCGACGAGTTGACGCGCATCCGGATCCGGATGGAGGAGCTGCTCGCGCTGCACACGGGCCGCACCCGGGAGCAGGTGAGCACGGACATCGAGCGGGACAAGATCCTGACCGCCCGGGAAGCGGTGGAGTACGGCCTGGTGGACGGCATCATCCCCAGCCGCAAGGCCACCCTCGCCCCGCCGACCGGACGGTGAGGCCCCGGTGCTCCCGCCCGAACTGCCGCCGCTGCCCGCCCTGACCCGCGCCGAGGCGGAACTGATCGACCGTTACCTCGACGTCGTCGACCTGCTCGGCCGCATCAACCCGGCCCAGGACGGCGACACCTACCGAGGACTGCGCGCGGCCCAGGCACTGGTCGGCAAGGCGACCGCGCTGCGCGACGCGTTGGCCCTGATGCATCAGCGGGGCGAGACGGAACTGCACGCCGGGACCCTGGCCCGAGCGCTACGGGTGCTGGACGGCGAGCGGCGCACGGCCCGGCTCACCCTGCCCCCGGAGTCCGTCAGTTGACGCGGGACCGTCGGCCCGCACGCCCGCACCGATGCCGGAGCGTCCGGAGCTGAGTCGAAACGGCCCAAAAGACGTACCCCTGTTCGGAGTAGGCGGGAGACCTGTTTTGGGACCGTTCCGGTTGCGCAACGCGCGTAGTCCGGGGACGGAATGGGGCATTCCGTCGCTGGTCCGGGGGGCCGCGAATCCGTGGACAGTGGCTCGAACGCACACGTGTCCACCCGAAGGGGTGAGTGGTGAGTAACAACACAAATCCCCGGTTCCGTTGGGAAATCCGGACAGGCATGCGCCAAGATCCCTGTCTGACGACAAGCCCCCGCCGCTGTGGCGGGGCGATCCGGGCGGACGCCGAGTCCTGCCGCCGCCCGGATGACCGGTCGACAGGAGTGGATCGGCAGGAGTGGAGGACCCAAGCACGACGGGTCGCCGGGACGGTCACGCCATGACCTCGCCCGAGCAGCCCTTGGGGTGAAGCCGCGTCAGCGGCCGGGCAACTTCGCCAGCCCGAATCCGACAGGTCATCCTTCACAGGCGGCTGACGAAGGGTTGCGCATGACTGCGCTCAATCGTGTCCCGTCGCTCATGGTCCGGGCCGGCACGGCCTCGGCGCTCACCATCGCCGCCGTGGGCGGTTCGATCGTGGCGCCCGGCTTCACCTCCGAGGCCGCGGCAGCCACGCCGGCGACCAAGGCACTCCAGATCGCGGCCTCCAAGAAGGGTTCGCCCTACAAGTACGGGGCCACCGGTCCGCACCGGTTCGACTGCTCCGGGCTCACGCTCTACTCGTTCAAGAAGGCCGGCAAGAAGCTCCCCCGCACGGCTGCCCAGCAGTACAACAAGACACGCCACATCTCCGCCAAGAACCGCAAGGCGGGCGACCTGGTGTTCTTCCACTCGGGCAGCAACGTGTACCACGTCGGTATCTACGCGGGTAAGAACAAGCTCTGGCACTCCCCGAAGAGCGGGGACGCCGGTGCGACGAGTCGTAGCCGAAGGTCGTCTTCCTGCCCTCGGTGTCGGTGAACGTCGACAGGTCGTTGCCGTCCCATGTGTAGCTCACGAAGC
>NZ_JBEZWN010000041.1:0-69391 GCF_040637495.1 Streptomyces sp. NPDC029044 | reverse complement strand
GGTTACATTCCGAACCCGGAAGCTAAGCCTTACAGCGCCGATGGTACTGCAGGGGGGACCCTGTGGGAGAGTAGGACGCCGCCGAACAATCATTGAAAGGGTTGGACCTGGAACTTCGGTTTCGGGTCCAACCCTTTTTTGTTGCGCGTCACTTGAAGTTCACGTTGCGCACCGAGCATTCAAGGCATGGGTACTGCTGCAATGCTCAGGGCCGCCGGTGTCGGACTCGGTGACGAGGTCGTCGTGCCGGCCTTCGGGAACGTCGAGGTCGCCGAAGCCGTGACCATGGCCGGCGCTCTGCCGGTGTTCGCCGACATAGACCCCGCCACCTACTGTCTCGACGTCGCTGCTGTGGAAGCAGCGGTCACCTCGCGGACGGCGGCCGTGGTCGTCGTGCACCGCTTCGGCCGGCTCGCCGACATCGGTCGGCTGCACGCCCTCGGGCAACGCCACGGGCTCCTGGTACTGGAGCAAGGTGAGTCGGAGGCTCCGTACGACGAGACGGCGCAGCGCAGGGAGCGCGCGGCTTATCTCGATGCCAAGTTGAGGGGTGTGCGGACGCCGGACGACGGTGACGGACACACATATCAGCAGTACGTCGTGCGGGTTCCGGGCAATGGGCGGCCCGATCGGGACGCCTTCGCGCGGGCCGTGCGAGCCAAGGGAGTCGAGTGCCGGGTGCCGGTGAAGACGCCCGTGCACCGGCTGCCCGAATTCCGTCGCTGCGTCGCACTGCCGGAGACCGAGCGGGCTTCCGACGAGACTCTGGCGCTGCCCGTGGACGCGTCGTTGACCAAGCGGGACATGCATCGGATCGTGTCGGCCTGCAACGCTCTCGGAGGGCTTCTCCAGCCCGCCTTCTGACGTGGTTGGGAGCACGGGTCTGTTCGGGGTATGATCTATTCCGTTGCCGCGGGGGAGACCTCGCAAAGCAACAGGCCCCTATAGCTCAGTCGGTAGAGCGTCTCCATGGTAAGGAGAAGGTCAGCGGTTCGATTCCGCTTGGGGGCTCCAGCATAAAAGGCCCCACCCTCACGGGTGGGGCCTTTTGCGTTTCCCTAGTCCTTGTGGAGGCCGGGGACGCGCATCGCCAGGATCGCCATGTCGTCCGAGGGGGCGTCCGATGCGAAGCGTTCCACCGCGCGCATGATGCGGGCCGCCACCGCGCCGGCCGTGAGGCCCGTGCAGGTCGTGAGGACGTCGGCGAGACCGTCGTCGCCGAGCATGCGGGCGCCCTCCCGGCGTTCGGTGACGCCGTCCGTGACGCACAGGAGGACGTCGCCCGGGTCGAGGGTGACGGTCTGCTCGTAGAGCTCCAGATCCTCGATGACGCCGAGCAGCGGCTGGGGCTCCGCGGCCGGTTCGACCGTGCCGTCCTGGCGCAGGCGCAGTGGGAGGGGGTGGCCGGCGCAGACGACCTTCAGCTCCGCGCTGCCGTCCTCCTGCGGGCGCATCTCGCCGTAGAGGAGGGTGAGGAAGCGGCTGCGGGCGCCTTCGTCGAGGATCGCGGAGTTCAGGCGCTCCAGGACCGTCGGGCCGGTGAGGCCCTCGCGGGCCAGGAGGCGCAGGGCGTGGCGGGCCAGGCCGGTGACCGCCGCCGCGTTCGGTCCTGTGCCGCAGACGTCGCCGATGGCGAAGCCGTAGGCGCCGTCGCGGATGGGGAAGACGTCGTAGAAGTCGCCGCCGACCTCGTTGCCCTCGCCGGCGGCGCGGTAGATGACCTCGACCTCGACGCCGTCGATCTCGGGGAGCTCCGGGGGCAGGAGACTGCGCTGAAGGGACTGACTGATCGCCGTCCGCTCCGAGTAGAGGCGGGCGTTGTCCAGGGCCAGGGCGGCCCGGCGGGAGAGGTCCTCGGCGAGCTCCAGGATCTCCTGGCGGAAGTGTTCGTCGGTGGGCTTGCCGAGGGTGAGCATGCCGATGACGCGGTTGCGGGCGACCAGCGGCAGGACCACGGTCTCGCCGCCGACGGCGGAGGCGGTCGCGAGGGTGGGGCCGATGCCGGGAGTGACCTGGCGGGTCGGGCTGCCGCTGAGGCCGAGGCTGCGCATGGAACTGCGCAGGGCCGCCTGGTGGGCCACCTCGCCGGGGGCCGTCCACACGCGGGCGCCGGGAGTGGGGACCGGGTCGGGCGCGGGGACCTTCGACAGCAGGGACTTGATGCCGTCGATGAGTTCCTCGTCCTCGTGCAGGACGTAGGAGAGGTAGGGCTCGGAGGCCTGGTCGGCGATCGTGTAGACGGCACACCAGGTGGCCAGGGTCGGGACGGTCATCTGGGCCATCAGGGCCAGGGTCTGGTCGCGGTCCAGGGTGCCGGCCAGCAGGTCGGAGGCCTCGACGAGGAAGCTGAGGGATCCGCGGCGCAGGCGCTCCAGTTCGCCCAGGCGCGCCGATTCGACGGCGAGGGCGATGCGGTCGGCGGCGAACTGGAGGCGCAGGGCCTCCTCGTTGGAGTATCTGGCAGGGGCTTCGGCGGCGACGCCGAGGGAGCCGGTGAGGCGGCCCTCCACCTTCAGCGGGACGGTGACGACCGAGCGCATGCCCGTGCCGTTCAGCAGCGGGACCGCGCCGGGGACCGCGGTCAGGTCGTCGTGGACGGCGGGCATGCGGGCCGAGCCGTAGCGGCCGGGGCCCGCTTCGACGGGGACGCGGGCGAACCGCTGACGGGCCGAGGGGAGACCGGTGGAGGCGCGGACCTCCAGTTCCGTCTCGTCGTCGGTGGCGAGCAGGAGGAAGGCCGAATCGCCGTCGAGCATGTCGCGGGCGCGCTCGACCGTGCGCTGGAGGAGGCCGTCGAGGTCGTCCGGCGCGGGAGAGCCGATGAAGACCTCGAAGGGGTCGGTGTTCTGGCCCTCGGAGCCGGTGGAGGTGTCGGAGGCGGGGCCGCGCAGCGGCGTCTGGAGAACTGCTCGTTCGTGGTCCCGTACCAGGAGGCACACGGTTGACGGTTCGCCTGCGGTGTCGCGGACGCGCAGGTGGGAGGCGTAGACGGGGGTGACGCGGCCGGTGGCGGCGCGGATGCCGTAGCTGCCTTCCCAGCGGGAGAGGCGCAGGGCCTCCGCGATGCCGGTGCTGGTGCCGGGGGTGTGCGGCCACGCCGCGAGGTCGGTCAGGGGCTTGCCGACGACCTGCTCCGCCGGGTAGCCGAAGAGGTCCTCGGCGTCCTCGTTCCAGGCGGCGATGTGGCCGGTGCGGTCGACCTGGACGACGGCCACGCGGACCCGGCTGTCGGCGAGGGGGAGGAGGTCGGAGGGGAGGGCCGGGCCGGCCGCGCGGGTGCCCACGGCGCGCGCGGGCAGGTCCAGTTGGAACCAGACGGTCTTGTGGGTGGGGATGTACTCGACGCCCCAGCGGCCGGCCAGGGCCGCGCACAGCTGGAGTCCGCGGCCGCCCTCGCGGTCGGGGCTGCCCATGTTGACGGCCGTCGCCTGGAGGGGGATCTCGCGTTCGGGGTAGCGGTCGGCCACCTCGATGCGGACGCCGTCGTCGCTGCGCAGGCACAGTACGTCGGCGGAGGTGCCGGCGTGGACCACGGCGTTGGTCACCAGTTCGCTCGTGAGAACGACGGCGTCGTCGACGATGTCCGCGAAGCCCCAGCCCTGGAGGGTGTCGCGGACGAAGGAGCGGGCGCTCGCGACCGATCGCCCGACGGGATCGAAACTGGCGGCCGCGCGCGCGGTGATCACAGAACTCCTCGACCGGTTCTCGACGTGCTGGGCTGCGTGGCCGGCCGGCTCGCGCCGCTGCTGGGGCAGGGCGCCCGTCGGCCGGGGGTCCGGGGGCTGTCCCCCCGGGATCAGTCCGGTGGTCATGGTGTGTGCGGCCGCCCCTCCGATGCCCGCTCGTCTTCGTGCCACCGCCCAGGCCGGACGGACCGGCGCGGCTGGACAGCCGGATGCAAGGTTACTTACCTTCGCGGTCCATGCGGATGCCGGTCTGCAGTGTTTCCGTCCGGAGGGTGTGCGGACGATGTGCGAAGCTGCCGAACTGTTATGGCCTGGTTCGGCCAGGGTGAAACACTGGGCAAGCTTCTTGTGAAGGTCAGGGCAGGCTGTGTGCCCGGAGGTGACCTTGGGCAGCAGCCCCCTGGAGACGGCCTGGCATGCAGGGCAGAGAATACGCAGTAGTAACCGGTACGCCGAGCGTGGTACCCGAGCACAGCAGAGACGGTCGACCCCTGCGGGAGGGACACAGTGGAGTCTGGCGCAGCGACGCGTGGCAGGAAGACGCGCGCGAAAGGCGGACAGTCCCCGATCAATCAGGGCAAGGTGCGTAGTGGCACGACCGAGGTGGACACGGCGGCCCTGAACCGCCTGATGGCGGCCCTGGTGTCGATGCGGGACGGGAACTTCCGCAAGCGGCTCACGGTGTCGGGCGACGGCGTGATGGCCGAGATCGCGGCGGTCTTCAACGAGGTGGCCGACCGCAATCTGCATCTGACGGGTGAGCTGTCGCGGGTGCGGCGGATGGTGGGCCGTGAGGGCAAGCTCACCGAGCGGCTGGAGACGGGTGCCTGTGAGGGCTCCTGGGCGACGGCGATCGACAACTCGAACGCCCTGGTGGACGACTTGGTGCGGCCGGTTTCCGAGGTCGGCCGGGTGCTGTCGGCGGTGGCGGAGGGTGATCTGTCGCCGCGGATGGAGCTGCGGACGCAGGTGCCGGACGGGAACAGTCAGCCGCTGCGCGGCGAGTTCCTGAAGGTCGGGCGGACCGTCAACAACCTGGTCGATCAGCTGTCGACGTTCACCGACGAGGTCACGCGTGTGGCCAGTGAGGTGGGCACCGAGGGCAAGCTGGGCGGGCAGGCCCGCGTGCGGGGCATGTCGGGTTCCTGGCGGGACCTGACGGACTCCGTCAACACGATGGCGAACCGGCTCACCGCTCAGGTGAGGGACATCGCGCTGGTGACGACGGCGGTCGCCAAGGGTGACCTGTCCCGGAAGGTCACCGTGCAGGTGGCCGGCGAGATGCTGGAGCTGAAGAACACCGTCAACACGATGGTGGACCAGCTGTCGGCGTTCTCCTCCGAGGTCACGCGTGTGGCACGTGAGGTGGGCACCGAGGGCGCGCTGGGCGGCCAGGCGCAGGTGCCCGGCGTCGCCGGTGTGTGGAAAGAGCTGACCGATTCGGTGAACACCATGGCCGGGAACCTCACGGCCCAGGTGCGCGGGATCGCGGAGGTGACGACCGCGGTCGCCAACGGTGACCTGTCGCGCAAGGTGACGGTGCCGGCGCGCGGTGAGGTCGCGCAGCTCGCCGACACGATCAACCAGATGACCGAGACACTGCGGATCTTCGCGGACGAGGTCACGCGTGTGGCCAACGAGGTCGGGGCCGAGGGGCAGCTCGGCGGTCAGGCGAACGTGCCGGGTGCGGCGGGGACGTGGAAGGACCTCACCGATTCGGTGAACACGGTCTTCCGGAATCTGACCACTCAGGTGCGGGACATCGCCGCCGTGACGACGGCGGTGGCCAATGGTGATCTGTCGCAGAAGGTCACGGTGGATGTGGCCGGCGAGATGCTGGAGCTGAAGAACACCGTCAACACGATGGTGGACCAGCTGTCCGCCTTCGGTGCCGAAGTGACCCGTGTGGCGCGGGAGATCGGTGTCGAGGGTGAGCTGGGTGGCCAGGCGCAGGTGCCGGGTGTGGCCGGTACGTGGAAGGACTTGACGGACTCCGTCAACACGGCGTTCCGGAACCTCACCGGACAGGTGCGGAACATCGCCCAGGTGACGACGGCGGTGGCCAACGGCGACCTCTCGCAGAAGGTCACGGTCGACGTCTCCGGCGAGATGCTCAAGATGAAGAACACCGTGAACACGATGGTGGACCAGCTGTCCTCCTTCGCGGACCAGGTGACGCGGATGGCCCGGGACGTGGGCACGGAGGGCCGCCTGGGGGGTCAGGCCCGTGTCGACGGTGTGTCGGGCACGTGGAAGGAACTCACCGACTCCGTCAACTCGATGGCCGGCAACCTCACCTCCCAGGTGAGGAACATCGCGCAGGTGACGACGGCGGTGGCCCGGGGTGACCTGTCGCAGAAGATCGATGTCGACGCGCGCGGCGAGATCCTGGAGCTGAAGAACACCATCAACACGATGGTCGACCAGCTCTCCGCCTTCGCCGACCAGGTGACGCGGGTCGCCCGCGAGGTGGGTACGGACGGCCGGCTGGGCGGTCAGGCTCAGGTGCCGGGCGTGGCCGGTGTCTGGCGCGACCTGACGGACTCCGTGAACGGCATGGCGTCCAACCTGACCGGCCAGGTGCGCAACATCGCCCAGGTGGCCACGGCGGTGGCCCGGGGTGACTTGTCCCAGAAGATCACCGTGGACGCGCGCGGGGAGATCCTGGAGCTGAAGAACACGCTGAACACGATGGTGGACCAGCTGTCGTCGTTCGCCGAAGAGGTCACGCGTGTGGCCCGTGAGGTGGGTACGGAGGGCATCCTCGGCGGTCAGGCCGAGGTGCAGGGCGTCTCCGGCACCTGGAAGGACCTCACCCAGTCCGTGAACGGCATGGCCAACAACCTGACCATCCAGGTGCGCAACATCGCCGAGGTCACGACGGCGGTGGCCCGGGGTGACCTGTCGAAGAAGATCACCGTCGACGCCAAGGGGGAGATCCTCGAACTCGTCACGACCGTCAACACGATGGTGGACCAGCTCTCCTCCTTCGCCGAGCAGGTGACCCGGGTGGCCCGTGAGGTGGGCACCGAGGGCATCCTGGGCGGCCAGGCGCACGTGCCGGGTGTCACGGGCATCTGGAAGGACCTGAGCGACAACGTCAACCTGATGGCGAAGAACCTCACCACTCAGGTGCGGAACATCTCCCAGGTCTCGGCGGCGGTCGCCAACGGTGACCTGACGCGGCAGGTGACCATCGAGGCGCGCGGTGAGGTCGCGCAGCTCGCCGACACCATCAACACGATGGTGAAGACGCTGAGTTCGTTCGCCGAGCAGGTCACCAAGGTGGCCCGTGAGGTGGGCACGGACGGCATCCTCGGCGGTCAGGCGCACGTACCGGGTGTGGCCGGTACGTGGAAGGACCTCACCGAGTCCGTGAACCAGATGGCGTCCAACCTGACCGGCCAGGTGCGCAACATCGCCATGGTGACCACGGCCATCGCCAAGGGTGACCTGACGAAGAAGATCGACATCGACGCGCGCGGGGAGATCCTGGAGCTGAAGACGACCATCAACACGATGGTCGACCAGCTGTCGTCCTTCGCGGAGGAGGTCACGCGTGTGGCCCGCGAGGTGGGCACGGAAGGGCAGCTGGGCGGCCAGGCACGGGTGCGGGACGTGGACGGCACCTGGCGGGACCTGACGGAGTCGGTGAACGAGATGGCCGGGAACCTCACCCGGCAGGTGCGTGCCATCGCGCGCGTGGCGACCGCGGTGACCCGCGGCGATCTGAACCTGAAGATCGACGTGGACGCGTCCGGGGAGATCCAGGAGCTCCAGGACTACATCAACAAGATGATCGCCAACCTGCGCGACACCACGATCGCCAACAAGGAGCAGGACTGGCTCAAGGGCAACCTGGCCCGGATCTCCGCGCTGATGCAGGGCCGCCGTGACCTGGAGGACGTGGCCTCGCTGATCATGAGCGAGCTGACGCCCGTCGTCTCCGCGCAGCACGGGGCGTTCTTCGTGGCGATGCCGCTCGTCGACGGCGAGGACATGAGCGCCACGGTCGAGGACCAGTACGAGCTGCGGATGCTCGGCAGTTACGGCTACTCGATGGGCTCCATGCCGACGTCGTTCGAGCCCGGTGAGGCGCTGGTCGGGACGGCTGCCGAGGAGAAGCGCACGATCCTCGTGGAGAACGCGCCCAGCGGTTATCTGAAGATCTCCTCGGGGCTGGGCGAGGCGCCGCCCGCGCAGGTCATCGTGCTGCCGGTGCTGTTCGAGGGCAGCGTGCTCGGCGTCATCGAGCTGGCGTCCTTCACGCCGTTCACGCAGATCCAGAAGGACTTCCTGAACCAGATCGCCGAGATGATCGCGACGAGCGTCAACACCATCTCCGTCAACACCAAGACCGAGCTGCTGCTGGCGCAGTCGCAGGAGCTGACCGAGCAACTGCGGGAGCGTTCGGCAGAGTTGGAGCAGCGGCAGAAGGCCCTCCAGGCGTCCAACGCCGAACTGGAGGAGAAGGCCGAGCTGCTGGCCCAGCAGAACCGCGACATCGAGGTGAAGAACACCGAGATCGAGGAGGCGCGGCAGGTCCTGGAGGAGCGCGCCGAGCAGCTCGCGGTGTCGATGCGCTACAAGAGCGAGTTCCTGGCGAACATGTCGCACGAGCTGCGTACGCCGCTCAACTCGCTGTTGATCCTGGCGAAGCTGCTCGCCGACAACGCCGAGGGGAACCTCTCCCCGAAGCAGGTCGAGTTCGCCGAGACGATCCACGGAGCGGGTTCGGACCTGCTCCAGCTCATCAACGACATCCTCGACCTGTCGAAGGTCGAGGCGGGCAAGATGGACGTCTCCCCGACACGGATCGCGCTCGTCCAGCTCGTGGATTACGTGGAGGCCACCTTCCGGCCCCTGACCGCGGAGAAGGGCCTGGACCTGTCCGTGCGGGTCTCGCCGGAGCTGCCGGCGACGCTGCACACCGACGAGCAGCGGCTGCTACAGGTGCTGCGGAACCTGCTGTCGAACGCGGTGAAGTTCACCGACTCGGGGTCGGTGGAGCTGGTCATCAGGCCGGCGCGGGAGGACGTGCCGCAGAAGATCCGGGAGCAGCTGCTGGAGACCGGGTCGCTGACCGGTGCGGACGCCGGGCTCATCGCGTTCTCGGTGACCGACACGGGCATCGGCATCGCGTCCAGCAAGATGCGGGTGATCTTCGAGGCGTTCAAGCAGGCCGACGGCACCACCAGCCGCAAGTACGGCGGCACGGGTCTCGGGTTGTCCATCTCGCGGGAGATCGCGCAGTTGCTCGGCGGTGAGATTTACGCGCAGAGCGAGCCGGGCCGCGGTTCGACGTTCACGCTGTACCTGCCGCTGCACCCCAGTGAACTGCCGCCGCAGGGCTACCAGCAGCAGCTGCCCGCCCTGGAGGCCGGCGACCTGGTGGCGTCGGCGTCCGAGCTGTCGGACGTGGAGGTCGAGACGCCGGCCGAGGTGACGTCGTACCGCGAGACGCAGAACGGGCCGGCCGCCCTGTTCCGGCGGCGCCGCAGGATGCCCGAGCTGCCGCCGCGCCCCGCGCAGCTGGAGCAGTGGACTGCGTCCGAGCAGGAGCCGGCGCCGAGGTCGAACCGCGGCATCCGGTTCGGCGGCCAGAAGGTCCTGATCGTCGACGACGACATCCGCAACGTCTTCGCCCTGACCAGCGTCCTGGAACAGCACGGCCTGTCCGTGCTGTACGCGGAGAACGGCCGGGAGGGCATCGAGGTCCTGGAGCAGCACGACGACGTGGCGGTCGTGCTGATGGACATCATGATGCCCGAGATGGACGGGTACGCGACGACCACGGCGATCCGCAGGATGCCGCAGTTCGCCGGGCTGCCGATCATCGCGCTGACCGCGAAGGCGATGAAGGGCGACCGCGAGAAGGCGATCGAGTCGGGCGCTTCCGACTACGTGACGAAGCCCGTCGACCCCGATCACCTGCTGGCGGTGATGGATCAGTGGATGCGAGGGGAATGAGGGGAACGTCGGTCAGTTGCGCGACCATGTCGGGAAGGTTCGGTGTTCACGCGGAGTTGCCGACTCGGTGTGCGCATAGTCGTGTAGAAGTACAAGATCCGGGGAACCTTCTGGTCTCCTGCTGCGTTTCTGCTACGTGCGCAGTGACATCGCGGTGACAGGGTGTGGCGACGGGCGGGGTGCGGCTACGATGACCGGCACAAGGACGGGCGGCGCAAGGGAGTCGTCCGCTGGGGTGGCACCCACCGGTGCTGCCGCAGGTCCTGCGGACAGGGGAGGCCCCACGCCGGGGCGAGGAGGGCGGGCCATGGTGCAGAAGGCCAAGATCCTCCTGGTCGATGACCGGCCGGAGAATCTGCTGGCGCTGGAGGCGATCCTCTCTGCGCTCGATCAGACGCTGGTGCGGGCATCGTCCGGGGAGGAAGCGCTCAAAGCGCTGCTCACGGACGACTTCGCGGTCATCCTGCTGGATGTCCAGATGCCGGGTATGGACGGCTTCGAGACCGCCGCGCACATCAAGCGCCGCGAGCGGACGCGGGACATCCCGATCATCTTCCTCACGGCGATCAACCACGGCCCGCACCACACCTTCCGGGGTTACGCGGCGGGCGCGGTGGACTACATCTCCAAGCCGTTCGACCCGTGGGTGCTGCGCGCGAAGGTCTCCGTCTTCGTCGAGCTGTACATGAAGAACTGCCAGCTGCGGGAGCAGGCGTCGCTGCTGCGGCTCCAGTTGGAGGGCAACGGCAAGGAGGCGGGCGGCGAGGCCAAGGAGTCGGCGGGGCTGCTCGCGGAGCTCTCCGCACGGCTCGCGGCCGTCGAGGAGCAGGCCGAAGCGCTGACCAAGCAGCTCAACGACGAGTCGACGGACGCCGCCGCGGTGGCCACGGCGGCTCATCTGGAGCGCAAGCTCACGGGGTTGCGGCGGGCGCTGGACGCGCTGGAGCCGGGCACCGGGAGCACGTCCTCGGTGTCCTCGCAGAACTGACGCGTGCGCAGGCGGGATTGCCCACCCGTGACCGCGCGTCAGTTTCGCGCCTCTCCCGGAGCGACACGAACGGGTGAAGCGCTGGACACGCGTGTCCCCTGTCGTCTCCCCCGGTAACCTCACACCCATGGCCTCACGTCCCTCCGCAGCCAAGAAGCCGCCGCCCGCGAAGAAGGCGGCCGCGAAGGCTCCGGCGAAGAAGGCCGCCGCCAAGAAGGCTCCCGCGAAGAAGGCGCCCGCCCGGAAGGCCGCGGCCAAGAAGGTCGCGCCCAAACCGGCCCCCAGTCCCACCGGCGGCATCTACCGGCTCGTGCGGGCCGTGTGGCTCGGTGTGGCGCATGCCGTCGGCGCCGTGTTCCGGGGCATAGGGCAGGGCGCGAAGAACCTCGACCCGGCCCACCGCAAGGACGGCGTCGCCCTGCTGCTGCTCGGTATCGCGCTGATCGTCGCCGCGGGCACCTGGGCCGACCTCAAGGGCCCGGTGGGCGACCTCGTCGAGATCCTGGTGACCGGCGCCTTCGGCCGGCTCGACCTGCTCGTGCCGATACTCCTCGCGGTCATCGCCGTGCGGTTCATCCGTCACCCGGAGAAACCCGAGGCCAACGGACGCATCGTCATCGGACTGTCCGCGCTCGTCATCGGCGTGCTCGGCCAGGTCCACATCGCGTGCGGCTCACCCGCGCGCGGCGACGGCATGCAGGCCATAAGGGACGCCGGCGGTCTCATCGGCTGGGCCATGGCGACCCCGTTGTCGTACGCCATGGGGGACGTGCTCGCCGTGCCGCTGCTGGTGCTGCTGACCGTCTTCGGGCTGCTGGTCGTCACGGCCACCCCGGTCAACGCCATTCCGCAGCGGCTGCGGCTGCTCGGGGTGCGTCTCGGGATCCTCCGCGACCCGGCCGAGGACGAGTTCGCCTTCGCCGAGGACGACGAGCGCTACGAGGAGCAGTGGCGCGAGGCGCTGCCCGCGCGCCCGCGTGGCAGGCGCGCGCCGGCGCCCGCGGCGTACGACCCGGACACCGCCGAGGAGGAGGCCCTCACCCGGCGCCGTGGCCGTCCTCGCCGCTCGGCGGTGCCGCAGCCCGACATGGACCGGCGCAGGGACGCCGTGGACGTCGCCGCGGCGGCCGCCGCCGCGCTCGACGGTGCCGTGCTGCACGGCATGCCGCCTTCGCCGATCGTCGCCGACCTCACCCAGGGCGTACGGGTGGGGGACCAGGAGGCGACCACGCCGACGCCCGTCCCGGCCGCACGCCCCCGGCAGGGCAAGGCCAAGCAGGACAAGGCCGAGCGGGACAGGCCCGAGCAGGACGAGCCGGAGCCGCAGAAGCCGCGGGCGGGCGTCCGCGACCTCACCAAGGCTCCGCCCTCCGAGCCCCGCGACCTGCCCCCGCGGGCGGAGCAGCTCCAGCTCTCCGGCGACATCACCTACTCCCTGCCGTCCCTGGACCTGCTGGAGCGCGGCGGCCCGGGCAAGGCGCGCAGCGCCGCCAACGACCTCATCGTCGAGTCGCTGACGACGGTGTTCACCGAGTTCAAGGTGGACGCCAGTGTCACCGGCTTCACCCGCGGGCCGACGGTCACGCGCTACGAGGTCGAGCTCGGCCCCGCCGTGAAGGTCGAGCGCATCACCGCGCTGACGAAGAACATCGCCTACGCCGTCGCGAGCCCGGACGTGCGGATCATCAGCCCGATCCCCGGCAAGTCCGCGGTCGGCATCGAGATCCCGAACACCGACCGCGAGATGGTCAACCTCGGTGACGTCCTGCGTCTGGCGGAGTCCGCCGAGGACGACGACCCGATGCTGGTCGCCTTCGGCAAGGACGTCGAGGGCGGCTACGTCATGCACTCGCTGGCGAAGATGCCGCACATGCTGGTCGCCGGCGCCACCGGCTCCGGCAAGTCGTCCTGCATCAACTGCCTGATCACATCGGTGATGATGCGGGCGACCCCCGAGGACGTGCGGATGATCCTGGTCGACCCCAAGCGGGTCGAACTGACCGCGTACGAGGGCATCCCGCACCTGATCACGCCGATCATCACCAACCCCAAGCGGGCCGCCGAGGCGCTCCAGTGGGTCGTCCGCGAGATGGACCTGCGCTACGACGACCTGGCGGCCTACGGCTACCGGCACATCGACGACTTCAACAAGGCCGTGCGCGAGGGCAAGGTCAAACCGCCCGAGGGCAGTGAGCGCGAGCTCCAGCCGTATCCGTACCTGCTGGTCATCGTCGACGAGCTCGCCGACCTGATGATGGTCGCGCCACGGGACGTCGAGGACGCGATCGTGCGCATCACGCAGCTCGCGCGAGCGGCCGGCATTCACCTGGTGCTCGCAACGCAGCGGCCGTCGGTGGACGTCGTCACCGGTCTCATCAAGGCGAACGTGCCGTCCCGGCTCGCGTTCGCCACGTCCTCGCTGGCCGACTCGCGGGTCATCCTCGACCAGCCGGGCGCCGAGAAGCTCATCGGCAAGGGCGACGGGCTGTTCCTGCCCATGGGGGCCAACAAGCCCACCCGTATGCAGGGCGCCTTCGTCACCGAGGAGGAGATCGCGGGCGTCGTCCGGCACTGCAAGGACCAGATGACGCCGGTCTTCCGGGACGACGTCGTCGTGGGCACCAAGCAGAAGAAGGAGATCGACGAGGACATCGGCGACGACCTCGACCTGCTGTGCCAGGCGGCCGAACTGGTCGTCTCCACGCAGTTCGGGTCGACGTCCATGCTCCAGCGCAAGCTGCGCGTCGGCTTCGCCAAGGCCGGCCGGCTGATGGACCTCATGGAGTCGAGGAACATCGTCGGACCGAGCGAGGGTTCGAAGGCTCGTGACGTTCTTGTGAAGCCTGACGAGCTGGATGGCGTGCTCGCCCTGATCCGGGGGGAGTCTGAAGGGTAGGGAAACGGGGCACGGTGATCGCCTCGCGGGCGGTACTGCAAACGGGTGTCCGGATCGTGACTCACCCGTAAGGGATCATCGAGCAACCGTTTCCCTGCGGCGTACGTCAAGTTGAGGGAAGCGACAACCAGCGAGCCCACCATCGGAATGTCGGGCCATACCGATGGCGTACAAAGTGACACCGCCCGGTTGCCCCACCCTTTTGGTACCCCCCTAGACTGAACTTCCAGCACAGGCGGCTACACGCTCGAAAGGCGCCCCCGTGTCCATCGGCAACTCCCCTGAAGACGAGCGTCCGTTCGAAAACGAGCACGTCGAAGCAGACCACGAGGAAGCCCGCCCCTCGATCGGCCGTGCCCTCCAGCAGGCTCGTATCGCCGCCGGGCTGACCGTCGACGACGTCAGTAGCGCCACCCGGGTCCGCATGAACATCGTGCACGCGATCGAGGCGGACGACTTCTCCCCCTGCGGCGGAGACGTCTACGCCCGTGGGCACATCAGGACCCTGGCCAAGGCCGTCCACCTCGACCCCGAACCGCTGCTCGCCCAGTACGGCGACGAACACGGCGGGCGCCCGGCACCGACCCCGGCAGCTCCTCTCTTCGAGGCGGAACGCATCCGTCCGGAGCGGCGGGGTCCCAACTGGACCGCGGCCATGGTCGCGGCGATCGTCGCCGTGATCGGGTTCGTCGGCTTCACGATGTTCCAGGGCGACGACGGCAGCAACGAGGCGAACGTGGCCGAGGGCTCCACACCCGGCGACTCCGCCTCCCCGACCACCAAGACCAAGAAGCCCGCCGACCCCGAGCCCGAGCCGTCCGACAGTGCCATCGCGGCCGCGCCGCAGGACAAGGTGACCGTCCGGGTGGCCGCCGCCGACGGCCGCAGCTGGATCGCGGCCAAGGACCACAACGGCCGGATGATCTTCGACGGCGTTCTCAAGCAGGGCGACACCAAGACCTTCCAGGACAGTTCGAAGGTCCACCTCGTCCTCGGGGACGCCGGCGCGATCGACCTCTTCGTCAACGGCAAGAAGATCGAGGAGAACTTCCAGCCGGGGTCCGTCGAACGCCTGACGTACACGAAGGGCGACCCCGAAGCCGGGTGATCGGACCGAAACGTCCGGTTGATGCGGGGTTGGCCGGTAAACGGCCAACCCCGTCGACGTGGGGTGTCGGCGGGACGAAGTAGTCTTGAGCCCATGCCTGAACGCCGTACCGTCGCACTCGTCACCCTTGGCTGCGCCCGTAACGAGGTGGACTCGGAGGAGCTCGCAGGCCGTTTGGAGGCGGACGGCTGGCAGCTCGTGGAGGACGCCGAGAACGCGGACGTCGCCGTCGTGAACACCTGCGGCTTCGTCGAAGCCGCCAAGAAAGACTCCGTCGACGCCCTCCTCGAAGCCAACGACCTCAAGGGGCACGGCAGAACCCAGGCCGTCGTGGCGGTGGGCTGCATGGCCGAGCGGTACGGCAAGGAGCTCGCCGAAGCCCTCCCCGAGGCCGACGGCGTGCTCGGCTTCGACGACTACTCGGACATCTCGGACCGCCTGCAGACCATCCTCAACGGCGGCATCCACGCCTCGCACACCCCCCGCGACCGGCGCAAGCTGCTGCCCATCAGCCCCGCGGAGCGCCAGGAGTCGGCGGCCGAGGTCGCGCTGCCCGGGCACGGCCCGGCCGAGCCCGCCGTCGCGCCGGCGGATCTTCCCGAGGGCCTCGCCCCGGCCTCCGGGCCGCGCGCACCCCTGCGCCGCCGTCTGGACGGCTCCCCGGTCGCCTCCGTCAAGCTCGCCTCCGGCTGTGACCGACGCTGCTCCTTCTGCGCCATCCCGTCCTTCCGCGGCTCCTTCATCTCCCGCCGCCCCAGCGACGTGCTGAACGAGACGCGGTGGCTGGCCGAGCAGGGCGTGAAGGAGATCATGCTGGTCTCCGAGAACAACACCTCCTACGGCAAGGACCTGGGCGACATCCGCCTGCTGGAGTCCCTGCTGCCCGAGCTCGCCGACGTCGACGGCATCGAGCGGGTGCGCGTCAGCTACCTCCAGCCCGCCGAGATGCGGCCCGGCCTCATCGACGTGCTCACCTCGACCCCGAAGGTCGCGCCCTACTTCGACCTGTCCTTCCAGCACTCCGCGCCCGGCGTGCTGCGCGCGATGCGCCGCTTCGGCGACACCGACCGCTTCCTGGAGCTGCTCGACACCATCCGGAGCAAGGCGCCCGAGGCCGGTGTGCGCTCCAACTTCATCGTCGGCTTCCCCGGTGAGAGCGAGGCCGATCTCGCCGAGCTGGAGCGGTTCCTGAACGGGGCGCGGCTCGACGCCATCGGCGTCTTCGGCTACTCCGACGAGGAGGGCACCGAGGCGGCGACCTACGAGGACAAGCTCGACGAGGACGTCGTCGCCGAGCGGCTGGCCCATATCTCGCGGCTGGCCGAGGAACTCGTCTCGCAGCGGGCCGAGGAGCGCGTCGGCCAGAGCGTGCGGGTCCTCGTCGAGTCCGTCGACGAGGAGGGCGTGTACGGCCGTGCGGAGCACCAGGCGCCCGAGACGGACGGCCAGGTGCTCCTCACGAGCGGCGCGGGTCTGCGTGTCGGCCGTATGGTCGAGGCGAAGGTGGTCGGCACGGAAGGTGTCGACCTGGTGGCCGAGCCGCTGCAGGGTTCGCTCACGTCGCCTGCGTGGAGTGAGGAGGCGGGCAGATGACCGGTGTCCCGGCATCCGCGGCGGGAGGTGCCTCCGGCGCGAGGAGGGCGGCGGCCGGTGCGGCCGCCACGACGCCCGCTGCGCCGGCCACGCGGTCGTCCGAGGGCGGAGCGCCCGGAGCCTCGGCCGGTGCGGGTGACGGCGGGACTGCCGGGGCGGTGTCCGGTGCCGGCGAGGCCGTGCCCGCCGAGGACAGTGGCCTCGACGTGCAGGGCGAAGGCAAGACGCCGCGCGGTGGGAAGATCGCTGCCGCGGCGGTCAACCAGGCCAGTGTCTGGAACATCGCCAACCTGCTGACCATGCTCCGGCTGGTCCTCGTACCGGCCTTCGTCGCGCTGATGCTCGCCGACGGCGGCTACGACCCGGCATGGCGAGCCCTCGCCTGGGCCGCCTTCGCCGTCGCCATGATCACCGACCTCTTCGACGGTCACCTGGCGCGCACGTACAACCTGGTCACGGACTTCGGGAAGATCGCCGACCCCATCGCCGACAAGGCGATCATGGGGGCGGCGCTCGTCTGTCTGTCCGCCCTCGGTGATCTGCCCTGGTGGGTGACCGGCGTCATCCTCGGCCGGGAACTCGGAGTCACTCTGCTGCGTTTCTGGGTCATCCGGTACGGCGTGATTCCCGCCAGCCGCGGAGGCAAGCTGAAGACCCTCACCCAGGGCGTGGCCGTCGGCATGTACGTGCTGGCGCTGACGGGGTGGCTGGCCACTCTGAGGTGGTGGGTGATGGCCGCGGCGGTCGTGCTGACCGTGGTGACCGGGCTCGACTATGTGAAACAGGCCATTGTGCTGCGCAGGCAGGGAATCGCCGAGCGCAAGGCCGCGTTGGAGGAGAAGGAAGCGTGAGTTCCACGGCCACCGACGTGGTGCGACTACTCACGGTGAAGGGTGAGACGCTCGCCGTCGCGGAGTCGCTGACCGGTGGCCTCGTTGCGGCGGACCTCACATCCGTCCCCGGGGCGTCCAAGGTCTTCCGGGGCTCGGTGACCGCCTACGCCACCGACCTCAAGCATGACCTGCTCGGTGTCGACGCCGTCCTGCTGGGAGCGCGCGGGGCGGTGGATCCGCAGGTCGCGGCCGAAATGGCGGCAGGTGTACGCAAGGCGCTCGGCACCGACTGGGGCATCGCGACCACCGGTGTCGCGGGTCCCGAGCCGCAGGACGGACAGGCCGTCGGCACGGTTTTCGTCGCCGTGGACGGACCTGCCCGAGCCGATTCCGGTTCTGCCGGCGGCGGAAAAGTGGAGGCTCTGCGGTTGAACGGCGACCGCGCGGAAATTCGTAGAGAGAGTGTACGGAGCGTACTCGCACTGCTTCTGAAGGAGCTTGCGAGCGAACAGACTGGGAATGAGCGGGCACAGGATACGGAACGGAACGGGGGGTTTTGATGTTTGCAGCCCTGAGTGAACACGACATCGCTCCCCGCACGGCCGCGGCGCAAGGCGGTACGGTGGGGCGTAATGGATGCGGCTACGCGGTCCGAGGAGGGAGCCACCGATGATTCTGCTCCGTCGCCTGCTGGGTGACGTGCTGCGTCGGCAGCGCCAGCGCCAGGGCCGTACTCTGCGCGAAGTCTCCTCGTCCGCCCGAGTCTCACTCGGCTATCTCTCCGAGGTGGAGCGGGGGCAGAAGGAGGCTTCCTCCGAGCTGCTCTCCGCCATCTGCGACGCGCTGGACGTACGGATGTCCGAGCTCATGCGGGAAGTGAGCGACGAGCTCGCCCTCGCCGAGCTGGCCCAGTCTGCAGCGGCCACCCCCAGCGAGCCTGTACCCACGCCGGTTCGCTCGATGCTGGGTTCCGTGTCGGTGACCGGTGTGCCACCGGAACGGGTGACCATCAAGGCGCCTGCCGAAGCGGTGGACGTCGTCGCCGCGTGAGGCTCCGCGCTCACACGGCATGATCGAGGCCCCGGCCGGGCCTCTCCGGGAGAACCGGAGGGGTGCGCCCGGGGTTTTCGCTTGTCCGGGGCCGGCTGTCGCCCTCTCGCGCGGGCCGTGTCTGATATGTGTGCGTTTGCCGGTAGGGCGTGCGGCGGTCATCGTTGAGGGGATGGCGGGGGCAGTCCTCGGAGGTGCGGATGTACGTCGTGAAGAGCCCGTTGTCGGACGCGAGCCTGAAGACCGTGTCCGAGGCGCTGCAAGGTGCCCTGGTCGACCTGGTGGATCTCGCCCTCGTGGCGAAGCAGATCCACTGGAACGTGGTGGGGCAGCGCTTCCGTTCGGTGCATCTCCAGCTCGACGAGGTCGTCGACATCGCGCGGAAGTACTCCGACACCGTGGCCGAGCGCGCAGCGGCCCTGGGTATCTCCCCTGACGGGCGTGCTGCGACCGTGGCCGTCGGCAGCGGGATCGGCGTGACTCCCGAAGGCTGGGTCGACGACACGACCGCCGTGGGGACGCTCGTCGAAGCGCTGGGCGCGGTGATCGCCCGGATGCGGGAACGCGTCGAGGCGACCGGTGAGCCGGATCCGGTGAGCCAGGACATCTTCATCGGGATCACGGCGGACCTGGAGAAGCATCACTGGATGTTCCAGGCCGAGAACGGGTGACGGAAGAGGGCGCGGGCGCGGGTGAATCGCCGGGCGCGAGTCTCGCCACCGCGTCGCGGCGTCCCGCACCCATGCGCACACGGTGCGGAGAGCTGCCCGGTGTGGGGCGGGTGCGTGGGCTGGACCGGCTGCGCGGGGCGGATCGCGTGCGCGGTGCCGGTCGGGTGGGCGCTGGCGGTGCCCGGCGGGTCGGGGGTGCCGGTTGGGTGGGGGGTGCCGGTCGGGTGGGTGGTGCGGGGCCGGTGCGCGGTGCTGGGCGGGTCGGCGGTGCGGGGCCGGTGCGCGGTGCCGGTCGGGTAGGTGCTGCGGGGCGGGTGCGCTGTGTGTGCGTGCGCCGCCTGTGCGGCGTGCGCGGCCTGAGCGGCGTGCGCTGCCAGGGCGGTGCGTGCGGTGCGCCCCTGTGCCCGTGGTGCGCCCTGTCCGCCGGCCCGGGTGACTGCATAGCGTCGGGCTGGGGGTGGCGGCCATGGCGGGGATAGTGCGCTGGGGGAGCCGGCACTGGGGGGTCCGCGGGGTCGCACTGGGGCTGGGGGCGCTGTGGTGGTGTGCCGTGGTGCGACTGGTGACCGTGCCCGGCGCGGGGGTGCTGGAGGCGGCGGTCGCGGCCGGGGGGTGGGGGCTGAGCGTGCTGCCCGTGCACTGTGTGCCCAAGCGGCGGGCTCGGGGGGTCGTGGGGGCGGGCCGGTGGCAGAGGCTGCTGAAGGCCGGGGCCGGGGCCGGGGCCCGCGCCGGAGGCGGGGGTGCCACGGGGGTGAAGTCGGGGGGAGGGTAGGGGGCGCTTCGGCTGCGGAGCTTGCCGCAGGCGGACGGTGGTCCGGTGACGCGTCCTGTGCGGGATGTGTCGCGTGAGGGGCGCTGGCTCTTTCACCACGGCATGGCCACACCTCCGTTGGGGCGGAGGATCTGGCCCGTCGTGAAGGCCGAGGCGTCGGAGACCAGGTGGAGGACCGTGTGGGCGATGTCCTCGGGCTCGCCCACACGGCCCAGAGGCGACATCCGGGCCATGACGGACTCCGCGTGCGCCTGGGAGCCGCTGTCGCCGCGATCGGTCATCGGCGTACGGATCCAGCCCGGTGCTACCGCATTGACGCGGATGCCGTGCCGGCCGACCTCCGTCGCGAGTGTCTTGGTGAGCTGCACCACCGCCGCCTTGGCCGCGCCATAACAGAGCAGCCCGGGGCCGCCCGTGTCGACGGCGCCCGAGGCCATGGTGACGATGCTGCCCCGGGTGCCGTGGGCGATCATGAGCCGGGCGGCCTCCTGGCAGGCGTACAGCACGCCCTTGAAGTTGACGTCGAGGACCCGGTCGAGGTCCTCGTCCCGGGTCTCCAGTACGGGACTGCGGTGCATGATCCCGGCGACCGCGGCCAGGGCGTCCACGCGTTCGCAGGAGGTGAGGGCCTGCCGCAACCCGGCCCGGTCGGTGACGTCGAGGGGGTGGGCGCGTGCGGTGCCGCCGCCGTCCTTGATCAGGGCCGCCGTCTCGTGCAGACCCTCGGCGTCCCGGTCCGCGCAGTGCACGGTCGCCCCCGCCTCGGCGAGCAGCAGCGCCGAGGCGCGGCCGATGCCGCTCGCGGCGCCGGTGACGAACGCGGTGCGGCCGGTGAGGTCGTACGCCGTGACGGGCATACAGGGACCGTACGAGCGTGTCTGACGGGTCGTCAATCGGTGCGGCCGCGCCGGGCCGGCCTGGGGGCAGGGCCGGGCTGACAGGTGGGGCACCAGTAGGTGGGGCGTTCGCGGGAGCCGTCGCCCTGGTCGGCGACGCGGATCGAGGTGCGGCAGCGCAGGCAGGGGCGGGGTGCCCGGCCGTAGACGAAGAGGTCCTGGCCGCGGCGGCCCGTCGTGCTGCGGATCGGGCGGTCGCGATTGGCCTCCAGCAGCTTCTTGGCGAGCGCGGGCAGCTTCGTGGCGCGGTCGGGGGGAAGGTCGCCGGCCGGGAGCCAGGGGGTGACGCCGAGCAGGAAGCAGAGCTCGCTCTTGTAGACGTTGCCGATGCCGGCGAGATTGCGCTGGTCGAGCAGGGCCTCGCCGAGTTCGCGGGTGGGGTCCTGGAGGACGTTGGCCAGGGCCCGGTCGGGATCCCAGTCCGGGCCCAGGAGGTCGGGGCCGAGGTGGCCGACCGCGCGGTGCTCGTCGGTGGTGCGCAGCAGTTCCAGGACGGGGAGGCGGTAGCCGACGGCGGTGCGGTCGGTGGTGCCGAGGATCGCGCGGATCTGGTGGCCGGGACCTCCGCTCCAGCGCTGGCCGTTCCCGTACACCTTCCAGGAGCCGTCCATCCGCAGGTGGGAGTGGAGGGTCAGGCCGCCCTCGACGCGGGTGAGGAGGTGCTTGCCGCGCGCGGTGACGTCCAGGACCGCGCGGCCCGTGAGGTCGGCCGTGGCGAAACGCGGGACCCGGAGATCGCTGCGGGTCAGCACCTTGCCCGCGAGGGCGTCGTGCAACCGCCTCGCGGCCTGCCAGACCGTGTCACCTTCGGGCATGGGTCAAGGGTGGCACGACGGCCGCATGAGCGGTCGGATCGGCTGTGTGCGGGGCCGGGCCGGTTGTGCTCGGGGCCGGATCGGTTGTACGCGCGGCCGGAGCGGCTGTACGCGGGGCCGGATCTGCTGTGTGCCGGGAACGTCAGGCGCGCAGGCGGAGTCCTCGGGGGGTCGCGATGAAGCCCGCTCCTTCCAGCAGGGTGCCGATGGGGGACGTCAGGGCCGGGGCGCCGTTGACGCGCTCCACCGTGACCGTGCCGAGCGAACCCGCGCGGGCCGCCGCGGCGAGAGCCTCCGCGGCACTGCGCAGGCGGGGGTCGTCGGCGGGGACGCCGTCCGGGTCGGCGGCCCACGCCAGCAGCGTCTTGCCACCCCGCTCCATGTAGAGGGTCAGTTCACCGTCGACGAGCACCACCAGGGAGCCCGCTTTGCGGCCCGGCTTGTGGCCGGCGCCGGACGGGGGCTCGGGCCAGGCCAGGGCGGCGCCGTACGCGTTCGCCGGGTCGGCGGCGGCGAGGACGACGGCCCGGGACGCATCGTCGGGGCGGGCACGCCGGCCCGCGAACCCCTGGTCGTACGCCGCGCGCCCGCCGTTCTGCCAGGAAGGCGCGGCCTGCGGGGCGTAGTCGCGGGGCGAGACCCACTCGCCCGGGGACGGCTTCGGGGTGTCGTAAGAGGCCAGGTCGGGGAAGCCGTCGGGGCCGGGGTCGTCGCTGTGGCCGAGGGGCGAGGCCGAGTCGTCCGGGGCGGCGAAGTCATGGGCGGGGAACGGGTCTGGTTCCGAGCCGGGGAGCGGGCCGGGCAGGCCCTCGCCGCGGTCACGGGCGTTGGACACCGCACGCAGGCGGTCCACCGCGCCGTCCATCGCGAACTGCGCGGCGCCCAGGCCCTCCACCACGTAGCCGCGGCGCGCCTGGCCGCTCTCCTCGAAGACGGACAGGACGCGGTAGATCGCCGAGAAGCCGCCCTCGACGCCCTCAGCCGACACCGCACCCCTGGTGACCACACCGTGCCGGTCGAGGAGGGTCCGGGCGAGGGCATGGGCCCGCACGGTGGGGTCGGGCTCATGGGCCGGGAGCAGGGACCAGCGGCCCGCGACCGTCGGCGGGCCGGAGCGGGACGCGGTGCGCGCCGCGGCCGTGAGAGAGCCGTAGCGGCCGCGCGGGACCGCGCGCTTGGCGCGGTGGGCCGTGGAGCCCGCGGTGCGGCCCGAACCGAGCAGGGAGCGCATGGGGGTGAGCGTGTCGTTCGTCAGGCGGCCGGACCAGGCCAGATCCCAGAGGGCGTCGGCCAGCTGGGGGTCGGTGGCCTCGGGGTGCGTGGTGGCGCGGACCTGGTCGGCGATCTGGCGGAAGAACAGGCCGTAGCCGCCGGAGAGGAGGTCCAGCACGGACTGGTGCAGGGCGGTCAGCTCCAGGGGATGCGGGGGCGGCAGGAGCAGGGGGGCCGCGTCGGCCAGGTAGAGGGAGACCCAGCCGTCCTTGCCGGGGAGGGAACCCGCCCCGGCCCAGACCACCTCTCCGGCTGCGGTCAGCTCGTCCAGCATCGCCGGGGTGTAGTTCACGACCCGGGAAGGCAGGACCAGTTTCTCCAGGGCGGAGGCCGGAACGGACGCGCCCTGGACCTGCTCGATGGCCCGGACCAGCCCGTCGATGCCGCGCAGGGAGTGGCCCTTGCCGATGTGCTGCCACTGGGGGAGGAACTGGGCGAGGGCGGCCGGGGGCACCGGCTCCAGTTCGTGCCGCAGCGCGGCCAAGGAGCGGCGGCGCAGTCGGCGCAGCACGGCAGCGTCGCACCACTCCTGGCCGATCCCGGCCGGGTGGAACTCGCCCTGGACGACCCGGCCCGCCGCCGCGAGCCGCTGGAGGGCGCCCTCGGTGACGGCGACACCCAGGCCGAAGCGGGCCGCTGCCGTGGCTGAGGTGAACGGGCCGTGGGTGCGGGCGTAGCGGGCGAGGAGGTCGCCGAGCGGGTCCTTGACGGGCTCTGTGAAGGCTTCCGGCACACCGACCGGCAGGGCGGTGCCCAGCGCGTCGCGCAGGCGGCCCGCGTCCTCGATCGCCGCCCAGTGGTCCTGGCCTGCGATCCGGACCCGGATGGCGCGGCGGGCACCGGAGAGTTCCTGCGCCCACTGCGGTTCGGCGCCCCGCTCGGCCAGCTCCGCCTCCGTGAGCGGGCCGAGGAGGCGCAGGAGGTCCGCGACGCCCTCGGCGTCCTTGACACGGCGGTCCTCGGTCCGCCACTGCAGCTCCTGCTCCAGCTCGGTCAGCACCTCGGCGTCGAGCAGCTCGCGCAGCTCCGCCTGGCCGAGGAGCTCGGCCAGCAGCCGGGAGTCCAGGGACAGGGCGGCGGCGCGGCGCTCTGCCAGCGGTGAGTCGCCCTCGTACAGGAACTGGGCGACGTAGCCGAAGAGCAGGGAACGCGCGAAGGGGGACGGTTCGGCCGTGGTGACCTCGACCAGGCGGACCTTGCGGGACTCCAGGTCCCCCATCAGCTCCACGAGACCGGGGACGTCGAAGACATCCTGGAGGCACTCGCGGACCGCCTCCAGCACGATCGGGAACGAGCCGAACTCGCTCGCCACCTGAAGCAGCTGCGACGCACGCTGCCGCTGCTGCCACAGCGGGGTGCGCTTGCCCGGATTGCGCCGCGGCAACAGCAGCGCCCGGGCGGCACACTCACGGAAGCGGGAGGCGAACAGGGCGGAACTGCCCACCTGGTCGGTGACGACCTGGTCGACCTCGCCCTTGTCGAAGACGACGTCCGCCGCGCCCACGGGGGCCTGCTCGGCGTCGTACTCCCGGCCCATCCTCACCGGCTCCTGGTCCAGCAGGTCCAAGCCCATCAGGTCGGCGTCCGGGAGGCGCAGCACGATGCCGTCGTCCGCATGCATGACCTGGGCGTCCATGCCGTACCGCTCGGACAGCTTCGCGCCGAGTGCGAGCGCCCACGGGGCGTGCACCTGAGCCCCGAAGGGCGAGTGCACGACCACGCGCCAGTCGCCGAGCTCGTCACGGAAACGCTCCACGACGATCGTCCGGTCGTCCGGGATGTGGCCGCAGGCCTCGCGCTGCTCCTTGAGGTACGACAGCACGTTGTCCGCCGCCCACGCGTCCAGGCCGGCGGCGAGGAGCCGGAGCCGGGCGTCGTCCTCGGGCAGTGACCCGACCTCGCGCAGGAACGCCCCCACCGCCCGGCCCAGTTCCAGCGGGCGGCCCAGCTGGTCGCCCTTCCAGAAGGGCAGCCGGCCCGGCACGCCCGGGGCCGGGGAGACCAGGACGCGGTCGCGGGTGATGTCCTCGATGCGCCAGGAACTGGTGCCGAGCGTGAAGACGTCACCCACGCGGGACTCGTAGACCATCTCCTCGTCGAGCTCGCCGACCCGGCCGCCGCCCTTCTTGGGGTCGGCGCCCGCGAGGAAGACGCCGAAGAGACCGCGGTCGGGAATCGTGCCGCCGGAGGTGACGGCGAGGCGCTGTGCGCCGGGGCGGCCGGTGATCTCGCCGGTGACCCGGTCCCACACCACGCGCGGGCGCAGCTCCGCGAACGCGTCGGACGGGTAGCGGCCGGCCAGCATGTCGAGGACCGCCGTGAAGGCCGACTCGGGAAGCGAGGCGAACGGGGCGGCCCGTCGGACGGCGGCGAGGAGGTCGTCGAACTGCCATGTGTCCAGGGCCGTCATGGCGACCACCTGCTGCGCCAGGACGTCCAGGGGGTTGGCGGGGACCCTGAGGGACTCGATGGAGCCCGTGCGCATGCGCTCGGTGACCACCGCCGCCTGCACCAGGTCGCCCCGGTACTTCGGGAAGACGACACCCGTGGAGACCGCGCCCACCTGGTGCCCCGCCCGGCCGACGCGCTGGAGGCCGGAGGCGACGGAGGGCGGCGACTCCACCTGCACGACCAGGTCCACCGCACCCATGTCGATGCCGAGTTCGAGACTGGACGTGGCCACGACCGCGGGCAGGCGGCCCGCCTTGAGGTCCTCCTCGACCAGGGCGCGCTGCTCCTTGGACACCGAGCCGTGGTGGGCACGGGCGATGACCTGCGGAGCGCCCTGGGCCGCTCCCGAACCGCCCATGAGCTCGGCGGGGGAGTGGTGCTCGTCGAGCGTCTCACCCGTGGCCCGTTCGTACGCGATCTCGTTCAGGCGGTTGCAGAGGCGCTCCGCGAGGCGGCGGGAGTTCGCGAAGACGATCGTCGAGCGGTGGGACTGGACGAGGTCGGCGATCCGCTCCTCCACATGCGGCCAGATGGACGGGCGCTCGGCGCCTTCCTGGCCGTCCGCCACCGGGGAGCCGCCCAGCTCGCCCAGGTCCTCGACCGGGACGACCACCGACAGGTCGAAGTCCTTGCCCGACTCCGGCTGGACGATCTCCACCTTGCGGCGCGGGGAGAGGAAACGGGCCACCTCGTCCACGGGCCGGACCGTCGCGGAGAGGCCGATGCGGCGGGCGGGCTTCGACAGGAGGTCGTCCAGCCGCTCCAGGGAGAGCGCGAGGTGGGCGCCGCGCTTGGTGCCGGCGACCGCGTGCACCTCGTCGAGGATCACTGTTTCCACGCCCGCCAGCGCGTCGCGCGTGGCCGACGTCAGCATCAGGAACAGCGACTCCGGGGTCGTGATCAGGATGTCCGGCGGGCGGGTCGACAGGGCGCGGCGCTCGGCGGCGGGGGTGTCGCCCGAACGGATGCCCACCTTGACCTCGGGTTCGGGCAGGCCGAGGCGGACGGACTCCTGGCGGATGCCCGTCAGCGGGCTGCGCAGGTTGCGCTCGACGTCCACCGCCAGGGCCTTCAGGGGCGAGACGTACAGGACGCGGCAGCGCTTCTTCGGGTCGGCGGGGGGAGGGGTCGAGGCCAGCTGGTCCAGAGCGGCCAGGAAGGCCGCCAGGGTCTTTCCGGAGCCGGTGGGGGCGACGACCAGCACGTCCGAACCCTCGTGGATGGCCTGCCACGCACCGGCCTGGGCCGAGGTGGGCGCGGAGAAGGCACCCGTGAACCAGGCGCGGGTCGCGGGGGAGAAGCCGTCCAGGGCTCGGTGCGCATTGCTGGGCATGCGTCCATCGTGCACCTCGGCACTGACAACGGGTCCGCGCCGCCTCGTGGCCTGCCGCTTCGCCGCCGTGCCCGGCGGGGGTGCCGTGCCCGGCGGGGGTGCCGGGACCGGCGGAGGTGCGGGGCCCGGCCGGGGGTGCGGGGTCCCGACCGCCACCGCGGACAATGGTCGTATGAACGAGCGCGCACGCCACTGGCAGTACGACGAGCTGCCCGGGGTCGATCTGCTGCGGGCCCGGTACGTGCACAAGACGTTCGTCCGGCACACGCACGAGAACTTCGTGATCGCCGCCATCGCCGACGGGGTGGAGGTGTTCCACCACGGCGGGGGCGACCAGTACGCGGGGGCCGGTGCCCTCGCCCTGGTGAATCCCGATACGCCGCACACCGGTCGGGCCGGGGTGCCCGAAGGGTGGCGGTACGGGGCCGTGTACCCACCGCCCGGCGTGGTGGCGGAGATCGCGGCCGAGACGACGGCCCTGCGGGGGACGCCCGGGTTCGTCAGCCCCGTCGTGGACGATCCCTATGCCGCGGGCCTGGTGCACCAGGTACTGCGGGCCGCCGACGAGGGCAACGCGCTCGCCGCCGACACGCTGCTGCGGGTCGCCGTGACCAGGTTGCTGCGGTTGAACGGCGGGCCCCTGCCACAGCGGGAGGTGCGCACGGCGGGGGCCAGGATCGCGGCACGCGCGCGTGGTGTGCTGGAGGAACGGATGGCACAGCCGCCGAGCCTGGAGAAGCTGGCGGCCGGCCTCGGAACCAGCCCGTTCGCCCTGCTGAGGGCCTTCCGGGACGTCTACGGCATGCCGCCGCACGCGTGGCTCACGGACGCGCGGGTACGGCGGGCGCGACAGCTGCTGGACGCGGGGACGGCGCCCTCCGAGGCCGCCGTGGCCGTCGGGTTCACCGATCAGCCGCACCTGAACCGGCACTTCACCCGGATGGTCGGCGTACCTCCGGGCGCGTACCAGCGGGAGCGCAAGAACGTACAAGACCTGTTCTAGCCGCCGCCCTTAGCGTGCGGGTGTGGCAGATCGGACAGCTCTCGAAGACGAAGACGTGGACATCGGTGGGAAGGCGGACCGGGCCGTCGTACGCGACGCCCTCGGAGTGGGGGTGGCCGTCGGGCTGTCCGGGTTCGCCTTCGGGGTGACCTCGGCCGGCAGCGGACTCACGCTGCTCCAGACGTGCGCGCTCAGCCTCCTGGTGTTCACCGGCGCCTCCCAGTTCGCCCTGGTGGGGGCTCTCGCGGCCGGAGGCGGCCCGTTCACCGCCGCCGCTGGGGCCCTCTTCCTCGGCGTGCGGAACGCCTTCTACGGCTTGCGTCTGTCGCAGCTGCTGGGGCTCCCGCGCGCGGTGCGGCCGTTCGCCGCCCAGTGGGTGATCGACGAGACGGCAGCCGTCGCGCTCGCCCAGCCCACGCGCCGTGCCGCGCGGCTCGGATTCGTCGTGACCGGGCTGACCCTGTACCTCCTGTGGAACCTCACGACTCTGCTCGGTGCCCTGGGCGCCGAGGCCATCGGGGACACCGACGCGTGGGGCCTGGACGCCGCCGGGCCCGCGGTCTTCCTGGCCCTGCTCGCGCCGATGCTGAAGACCGGCGCCGAGCGGGCCGTGGCCGGGCTCGCCGTGCTGCTGGGGCTCGGGCTGCTGCCCGTCCTGCCCGCCGGGGTACCGGTGCTGCTGGCCGCGCTGGCGGCGCCGGCCGTGCTGTGGGCGGACGGCCGGCGCCGGGGACGGGGGGACGCGCGGTGAACGTCTGGATCGCGATCGGTGTGACCGTCCTCGGGTGCTACGCCGTCAAGCTCGCCGGGCTCCTGGTGCCGGCGGGAGCTCTGGAGCGGCCCCTCGTCAAACGCCTCGCCGCGCTGCTGCCCGTCGCGCTGCTCGCGGCCCTCACCGCCCAGCAGACCTTCGCCGACGGGCAGACGCTGGTGCTGGACGCGCGGGCCGCCGGACTCGCCGCCGCAGCCGTCGCGCTCATGCTGCGTGCCCCGTTCCTGCTGGTCGTCGCCGCGGCCGTGCTGGTGACCGCCGGGGCGCGGGCCATGGGGGCCGGATGATCAGTGGATGGCGCGGCCGTACGCACTGAGCACGCGCAGGGCCTCGATCGTGACCAGCGGACGTGCCTCCAGGGCCGGGGCCGGGGCCCAGTGGCGCCACCGGACGGGCCAGCCGCCGTCCTCCTGCTGCTGCGCGGCCAGATGGTCCAGGGACCGGGTCATCTCGTCGTCCGTGAACCACGCGCGCGCGAGGGAGCGCGGTGTCCGCGCGTAGTCGTACGGGAAGTGGTGCTCCCCCGGGGCGTAGCCGGGGGACACCGGATACGCGTCGAGGTCGCCGGGATCCAGGGCCGCGAGGCGGTGCGTGCGGACCAGGCGGCCGAGACGGGCGGCGGCCGCCTCCGCGCGCGGGCGGTCGGGGGCGGAGTCCAGGAAGGCCACGGCGGCCTCGATCTCGTACGGGTGCGACTTCTCCAGGGACTCGACCGCCTGCCAGCAGAAGTCCGTCGCCCGGAAGAGCCAGGCGTGCCACACCTCGTTGCGGTGCAGCAGTCCCACCACCGGCCCGGTGGCCAGCAGGTCGCTGGGCGGATCGTCCACCACCGTCACGAAGGGAGCCGTGGGGTAGTCGCGCTGGCTCGGGTGGATCGCCGGGAGGGCGCCGTCCGCCGTGGACACGGACGTCAGATAGCGGCACATGCGCTCCACGCGCTGGCCGGCGCAGCGTCCGACCGCGTCCAGCACACGCAGGGCGTGCGCGGTGTGCAACGGCTGGCTGACCGGCCCGCGCAGATCGGGCTCCAGCGCGTGGCCGTACCCGCCGTCGTCGTTGCGGTAGGCGTCCAGGGCCGTCTCCACCGGGTCGGCGGCGGCGCCCCGGAAGTGGTGGGCGAAGCGGCGCTGCTCGAGCACACGCGCGGTGAGCCAGACGAAACGCTCCGCGCGCGCGATGGGGCTGTGCCGCGGGGGCGTCGGGGGGACTTCGGTAGCTCCTGTTTCGGCCATGGGTCAGACCGTAGGGCGCGAAGGGGCGCCGGCAGGCGGTCACGGCCCAGGCCCACCCCAGGGGCGGGATACTGGAGGCATGCGGTTGACGGTCTTCTGGCAGCGAATGGCGGAGCACTTCGGTCCTGGTTACGCCGAAACCTTCGCGCGCGATCACGTGATGTCCGAGCTGGGCGGGCGCACGGTGAACGAGGCGCTGGATGCCGGCTGGGGCGCCAAAGAGGTCTGGCAGGTGGTGTGCTCGGTGATGGACGTGCCCCGTGAGAGGCGCTGAGCGCTTCGAGCGAGCGACGGAAACCACAGGCTGTCGGCCTCGGACGTCGCCGCCCGGTCATGAAGGTCGCCGCCCGGTCATGAAGATCGCAGGGCGGTCATGAAGATCGCAGGGCGGGCAGACGGCTGTCGGTGGCGTGGGCGAGACTTGGACCGTGGCACCCACTGACGAGACCGGGCAGGCAGCCCAGCACTCCCCAGCTTCCGGTACGACGCCGCCCCTCCGGCCCCCGGTCGGCGGGGCCGGGGCGAACGGCCGCATGCCGCGCTGGCTGCCCCGTGCCATGGTGCTCGCGCTCGCCCTCGTCGCTGTGTTCCAGCTGGGCAGCTGGGCCTTCCACCAGCTCACCGGCCTGCTGATCAACATCCTCATCGCGTTCTTCCTGGCGCTCGCCATCGAGCCCGCGGTGAGCTGGATGGCGTCGCGCGGCATGCGCAGAGGGTTCGCCGCGTTCGTCGTCTTCATCGGCGTGATGGTTGTGTCGGCCGGTTTCGTCACCCTGCTCGGTTCCGTCCTCGCGGACCAGATCATCAAACTGATCGAGGGGTTCCCCGAGTACCTCGACTCCGTCATCAACTGGATCAACACGCACTTCAGGACCGACCTGAAACGCGTCGACATCCAGGAGGGCCTGCTCCGCTCCGACTGGCTGCGCAACTACGTCCAGAACAGCGCCACAGGCGTCCTGGACGTGTCCGCCCAGGTCATCGGGGGCCTCTTCCAACTGCTCACGATCGCCCTGTTCTCGTTCTACTTCGCCGCGGACGGCCCGCGACTGCGTCGCGCCATCTGCTCCGTCCTGCCGCCCGCCCGCCAGGCCGAGGTGCTGCGCGCGTGGGAGATCGCCGTGAACAAGACCGGCGGCTACATCTACTCCCGCGGCCTGATGGCGCTGATCTCCGGTGTGGCGCACTTCGTCCTGCTGCAAGCCCTGGACGTGCCCTACGCGCCCGTGCTCGCCGTATGGGTGGGTCTGGTGTCGCAGTTCATCCCCACCATCGGCACCTACCTCGCGGGCGCCCTGCCCATGCTGATCGCGTTCACGGTGGACCCCTGGTACGCGCTGTGGGTGCTGATCTTCGTCGTGATCTACCAGCAGTTCGAGAACTACGTGTTGCAGCCCAAGCTGACCTCCAAGACGGTCGACATCCACCCCGCCGTCGCCTTCGGCTCGGTCATCGCGGGCACCGCCCTCCTCGGCGCCGTCGGCGCGCTGATCGCCATCCCCGCCATCGCCACGCTCCAGGCGTTCCTTGGGGCGTATGTCAGGCGCTACGACGTCACGGACGACCCCCGGGTGCACGGCCACCGACGTGGGGAAGGGGCGGGCCTGCTCACGCGCGCGAGGGCGGTGTGGGCGCGGCGGCCGGGGATGGAGCGGCCCGGCGACGGGGGTTCGGGGGAGCGCCCTTCCTGAGCGGTCCGAGCAGGCCGGTTCCTACGACGTCGCCTTCAACAGGCTCGCCCGCTCGTCGGACGGGATGAGCCCGTCCGGCAGGGTCCGGTCGTCCAGCAGACCGTGCACCAGTTCGGCATGCTCGGAGAACACGGCCCGGCAGCGTGCGCGTTCCGGGTGGTCGCGGTCGCTGCCCAGGAACCGGATCGCCTGCTCACTGCATCCGTCGACGGGGTGCGAGAGCTCCGCGACGACGAACAGGACCTCGACCAGCTCGGTCCGCACCGGCACCGCCGGATCGGCGGCGAGGCGGAGCAGGAAGGGAAGCGCCGCAGGCATGGCAGGGCCCAGCGTGAAGGCACTGTCCATCAGGACGTTGCAGAGCACCCGCTCGGCCTCGGCAGCCGCGGTGGGGTCGAGCAGACCGCGCAGGAGGGCGGGGACCCCGGCGGGGCACTCCGGGAAGTCTGCCCAGGCGATGTCCTCGCAGCCGCGCAGTGCGGGGTGATCCCGGCCGGCGCGTGGTGCCTCCGGGAACTCCCGCAGGAACCGTGCGACGGCGGCTTCCTTGCCCGCCGCGGTGATCCGGCACATCCCATCTCCCCCTTGCGTGCGCGCACCGTCTGTGCAGGCGCACGGTACTCCGGCCCGCGCGGTGCCGCATGGTGCGCTTGACACGAAAATCGAACATCCATTCTCATGGAGGCACCGGCGAAGCTCAACGAAGGGCATTTCGACGTACTTTGGGTAGGTAAATGCCCGAGTTATCCACAGGCCGGACGTGCGTCGGGGCGCATTGTCAGTGGCAGGCGCTAGCGTCTTTGACGTGAAGCGATCGACTCAAGCAAATCGGGTGGAACCCATGGCAGGAACCGACCGCGAGAAGGCCCTTGATGCCGCTCTCGCACAGATTGAACGGCAGTTCGGCAAGGGCGCGGTCATGCGCATGGGCGACCGGACCAAGGAGCCCATCGAGGTCATCTCGACCGGGTCCACCGCCCTGGACGTGGCCCTCGGCGTGGGTGGACTGCCCCGCGGCCGTGTCGTCGAGATCTACGGACCGGAATCCTCCGGTAAGACCACCCTGACCCTGCACGCGGTGGCGAACGCGCAGAAGGCCGGAGGCCAGGTCGCCTTCGTCGACGCGGAGCACGCACTCGACCCCGAGTACGCGAAGAAGCTCGGCGTCGACATCGACAACCTCATCCTCTCCCAGCCGGACAACGGCGAGCAGGCCCTGGAGATCGTGGACATGCTGGTCCGCTCCGGCGCCCTCGACCTCATCGTCATCGACTCCGTCGCCGCGCTCGTCCCGCGCGCGGAGATCGAGGGCGAGATGGGCGACAGCCACGTCGGTCTCCAGGCCCGCCTGATGAGCCAGGCCCTGCGGAAGATCACCAGCGCGCTCAACCAGTCCAAGACCACCGCGATCTTCATCAACCAGCTCCGCGAGAAGATCGGCGTGATGTTCGGCTCCCCGGAGACCACGACCGGTGGCCGGGCGCTGAAGTTCTACGCCTCGGTGCGCATCGACATCCGCCGCATCGAGACCCTGAAGGACGGCACGGAGGCGGTCGGCAACCGCACCCGCTGCAAGGTCGTCAAGAACAAGGTCGCGCCGCCCTTCAAGCAGGCCGAGTTCGACATCCTCTACGGCCAGGGCATCAGCCGTGAGGGCGGCCTGATCGACATGGGTGTGGAGCACGGCTTCGTCCGCAAGGCCGGCGCCTGGTACACGTACGAGGGCGACCAGCTCGGCCAGGGCAAGGAGAACGCGCGCAACTTCCTGAAGGACAACCCCGACCTGGCCAACGAGATCGAGAAGAAGATCAAGGAGAAGCTGGGCGTCGGCGTGCGTCCCGAGGAGCCGGCCACCGAGCCGGGCACGGACGCCGCGGTCTCCGCACCGGCCGACGAGGCACCCGCCGTCCCCGCCCCGGCACCGGCCAAGACCGCCAAGTCCAAGGCCGCCGCAGCCAAGAGCTGACCCGTGACACGGCGAACCGACTGGGCGGAGTACGAGTACGCCGCCTCCGGCGTCCCACGGGGGAGGGGCACCGGAGGCGACATGCGCTCAGCCCTGGACAGGGAGGACGGCTCCGGGGGCGCACCCCCCGAGGGCGACCGGCTGCACGACGACGGGGACGACACCGGGCCGCACGGGGGCGGCTCACCCGGAAGCGGCCCGCGTGACGGCGGGCCGCGCGGCAGGCGCGGTCGTCGTCGGCGTGGCTTCGGCGAGACGGCCCCCGATGCCGAGGACGGAGGTGTCCCTTCCTCGTCGAGGGCCGAGCAGGAGCCACCTCCTGGGGACCCGGTCGAGCAGGCTCGGGCGATCTGCCTGCGCCTGCTCACCGGGACCCCGCGGACCCGTAAGCAACTCGCCGACGCCCTGCGCAAGCGACAGATCCCGGACGACGCGGCCGAGGAAGTGCTGTCCCGGTTCGAGGAGGTCGGCCTCATCAACGACGGGGCCTTCGCGGACGCCTGGGTGGAATCCCGTCACCACGGGCGGGGGCTGGCCCGGCGTGCGCTCGCCCGTGAACTGCGAACCAAGGGCGTCGACCCCACAGTGATCGATGAGGCCGTCTCCCAGCTCGACTCCGAGCAGGAGGAGGCGACCGCAAGGGAACTCGTCGACCGCAAGCTCCGCTCCACCCGCGGCCTCGACCGAGACAAACGCCTCCGACGCCTCGCGGGCATGCTCGCCCGCAAGGGCTACTCCGAGGGTATGGCGCTGCGCGTGGTGAGGCAGGCGCTGGAGGAAGAGGGCGAGGACACGGAGTTCCTCGCGGACGAGGGGTTCTGAACCGGCGGTCGGCCGACGCACCGACAGGTCCTGGGGGCCCGGCCGACCGACGCACCGACAGGCCCTGGGGGCTCCGGCTCACACCACCGGAAGCCCCGCCCCTCGCCATGCCTGGAAGCCGCCCACCAGATCCGTGGCCCGGTGCAGTCCCAGCTGGTGCAAGGACTGCGCCGCGAGACTGGACGCGTAGCCCTCGTTGCAGATCACGACGATGCGCAGGGCGTGGCTCGTGGCCTCGGGGAGGCGGTGGCTGCCCCGGGGGTCGAGGCGCCACTCCAGTTCGTTGCGCTCGACGACCAGGGCGCCGGGGATGAGGCCGTCCCGTTCGCGCAGGGCGGCGTAGCGGATGTCGACCAGGAGTGCGTCGCCGGCCCGGGCGGCGTCGTACGCCTCCTGCGGTTCGATGCGTTCGTAGCCCGCTCGGACACGCTCCAGCAACGTGTCGATGCCGACGGGCTGTTGGGGGTCGTGGCTCGCCGGCCCGGGTGTGGTGCTCACTGCCAGTCCTCCGGTCGCTCGACCTGCTCCAGGCGCAGGACCGGACCGCTGCGGCTGTAGCGGCGGATCTGCGGCAGGGGCGGATAGTAGGCGTGGACGGAGATCGCGTGCCGGTCCGTGGACTCGTTGAGCACCTCGTGCACGTGGTGCCGGCCGAAGGCGCGGCCCTGGCCGGCCCGCAGCCGGCGTTCCCGGTCCGCGTCCTCGCTGAGTTCCAGGGTCTTCCAGCCGTCGGTGGGCAGCCGCGCGGCGAGCGAGTTCTCCTTGAGCTCGCCCGACGCGGTCAGGAAGGCGCCGACCGAGTCGGCGTGGTCGTGCCAGCCGGTGCCCGTGCCGGGTGGCCAGCCGATCAGCCAGGCCTCGCTGCCGCCCGGCCCCTCCAGCCGCACCCAGGTGCGGCCCTCCGGATCGAGCGGCAGGGAGTCGATCAGCGTGGTGTCGGCGGCCGTGCGCCGGACGAAGTCGTAGAGGTCGGCCTGCGTGGGAGCCGAACCGGCAGAGGAGACGGGTGAGGTAGCAGCTGGGGATGCAGAGGGGGCTACAGACACGGGTTGCCGTCCTGAGGGTCCTGATGAGGGTTCGCGAAGGAGGCGCGGAAGCCGACGCGGCGAGAGCGCGGCGCGCACAGGGGAAGTGGAATGCGAAGTCAGCAGGACGGGCGACACACGCAGCCCGCATAACGGAGGAGGTCCATATGGACCCTCCGCCACAGGCGCACACAGGTGTCGGTCACGAACCGGAGTACACCACGGCCGCCCGGACCGGTCAACTCACTGTCACCATGCGGACGCACCGTGACAGTGAGCACATCACCGCGGGATCGAGGTCAGCGCGAGCCCGCCGAAGCACCGGCCTCCGCCTGTGCCTTCACCGGTCCGCCCACGGTGGCCTCCGCCGCCGCGTACAGGTCGGCCGGGCGCACTCCGCCCAGCGCGGTGACGAGGTGCCCGTCGGGACGCACCAGAAGCACCGTGTGCGCGGCCGCGCCCGGATAGCTCTCGGCGACGAGCAGTTCGGCCGGGTGCGGCAGTGCCGTGACCGCCGCCGCGAGCTGCGGCATGATGCCGGCGCCGACCCAGTGCCTGCGCTCCCAGACGCCCGTGCCCGGCGCGATCAGCACCACGAGCAGCGCGCCGCGGCCGAGCCGGTCCCGCAGCTGTACGAAGGTGCCGTCCTCCGCGGTGACCCGGACGTCGGTGACCGGTGCGCCGAGCGGTGTGTCGACCGGGACCTGCCCTTCGAGGTGTTGGGGTGCGAGCGGCGAGTCGGCGTACGCCCCCGGCGCGCCGAGCTGGCCGTGACCCAGGTGACCCTCCGTGAGAAGGGCGTCGTGGCCCCGGGAGGAGCCGGGTACGACGGCGCGCAGCCCCGCACCGCCCCGCAGCAGCGGCAGCGCCTGGTCGGCGGCGCGGAGCCGGGCGGCGACGACAGCCCGGCGTTCCGTCTGGTAGCTGTCGAGGAGCGCTTCGTGCGGCCCGTGGTGCCACGCCAGGGCCAGCTTCCAGGCGAGGTTGTCGGCGTCCCGCAGGCCCTCGTCCAGCCCGTGCGTGCCCAGCGCGCCGAGCAGGTGGGCGGCGTCCCCGGCGAGGAACACACGGTCGGCCCGCCAGCGGCGGGCCAGCCGGTGGTGGACGGTGTGGACACCGGTGTCCAGCAACTCGTACGGCGGGGTCGTGCCGCCCGCCCAGCCGGCCAGGGTCTCCCGGATACGGGTGAGCAGCAGTTCGGGTGTGACCAGGTCCTTGCCGGGCGGCAGGAGCCAGTCCAGGCGCCAGACGCCGTCCGGCAGCGGTCGGGCGGTGACTTCGCCGGCGGAGGGTCCGGACGTGCGCCAGGGCGGCAGACGGTGCAGCAATGCCTCGTCGTGCCAGGGCAGTTCCGTACGGAGTGTGGCGACGGCGTGACGTTCCACCGCCGTACGGCCCGGGAAACGGATGTCCTGGATCTTGCGCACGGTCGAGCGGGGGCCGTCGCAGCCGACCAGGAAACTGCCGCGCCACCAGGTGCCCTTGGGGCCGCGGGTGTGGGCGGTGACGCCGGAGGGCTCCTGCTCGATCCCGTCGAGGCGGCTCTCCACGGCGACTTTGACGAGCCGTTCGCCGGTGAGGGCGGCGCGCAGGGCGCCGGTCAGCACGTGCTGGGCGATGTGCAGGGGAGCGGGCTCGGTACCGTCGAAGACGACCTCGCGCATCACCTGCTTGCGCCGCATCGACCGCCATCCGGCCCAGTGCGCACCGGCCCGGGCGAGGGGCATGCCGGTCAGCCGCTCCATCAGGGCGGCGGTGTCCTCGCGCAGGACGACGGTGCGCGCCGCGCGGGGTTCGTCCTTGCCCGGGCCCTCGTCGAGGACGACGCAGGGGACTTCCTGACGGGCCAGCGCAAGCGCGAGCGTGAGCCCGACGGGCCCCGCTCCGACGATGATCACCGGGTCCACGGCGTGGCGCCCCCTGCCCGCGGTGGTGTCCTGAGAGACGTAGGTGAACAAGAAGTTGGAGCAGGGTGCACGATCACAGAACGTATGCAACCCATTGCCGGTGCTTGCGTCAAGTGACGAGGGGCAGTGGCGATCATGCCACTGCCCCTGAGTGTGTCACGTGAGGTGACCGGGTGTCAGACGGTGCCTCCGGCGCCGGTCCCCGTCGTGCCGGCGATCTCCGCGTCGTTCGCGCCCACGACCGCGCCGGTCGACTTCTTCGCCTGCCGCAGCCGGCGCTCCAGCCAGCTGGCGAACGAGGTGAGGGCGAAGTTGAGCGCGATGAAGATGACGGCCACGACGGTGAAGCTGGCGATGACGTTCGCGCCGTAGTAACCGCTCATGGTGTTCGCCGAGGAGAGCAGCTCGGAGTAGGTGAGGACAGCGCCGCCCAGTGCGGTGTCCTTCACGATGACGACGAGCTGGCTCACGATGGCGGGGAGCATCGCGGTGACGGCCTGCGGCAGCAGGATCAGGCGCATCAGCTGGCCCTTGCGCAGGCCGATCGCCATCGCCGCTTCGGACTGGCCCTTGGGCAGGGCGAGGATGCCCGCCCGGACGATCTCGGCGAGAACCGAAGCGTTGTACAGGACCAGGCCGGTGACGACCGCGTACAGCGGACGGTCGTCGGAGGAGACGTTGGTGTACTCGGCGAACAGAGCGAGGCCGAAGATCATCAGCACCAGCACGGGGATGGAGCGGAAGAACTCCACCACGACCGCGGCCGGGACCCTGACCCACGCGTGGTCCGACAGACGGGCGATACCGAGAACCGCGCCGAGCGGCAGCGCGATGATCACCGCCAGGGCGGCGGCCTTCAAGGTGTTCTGCAGACCCGGCCAGATGTACGTGGACCAGGCCTCGGTGTGGACGAACGGCTCCCACAGGGCCCATTCCAGCTGGCCCTTGTCCTTGAGGGTCTTGAACACCCACCACAGCAGGGCCGCCACGGCGACCAGGAAGACCACCGTGAGGACGACGTTGCGCCGCTTGGCGCGAGGCCCCTGAGCGTCGTACAGAACGGAGCTCATCGCTTCACCGCCACCTTCTTGCCCACCCAGCCGAGGATCAGGCCGGTCGGCAGCGTCAGGACCACGAAACCGAACGCGATGATCGCTGAGATCAGCAGCAGCTGTGCCTCGTTCTCGATCATCTCCTTCATCAGTACCGCCGCTTCGGCGACACCGATGGCGGCGGCCACCGTGGTGTTCTTGATAAGGGCGATGAGCACGTTTGCCAGCGGTACGACGGACGAACGGAACGCCTGTGGCAACACGACCAGGCCCAGCACCTGGTTGAAACTGAGCCCGATCGCGCGGGCCGCCTCCGCCTGCCCGACGGGCACCGTGTTGATGCCGGAGCGCAGCGCCTCGCACACGAAGGACGAGGTGTAGAGAATCAGGCCGAGGACGGCGAGCCGGAAGTTGATCGTCTCGACGTCGTTCGCGCCGAGGGAGACTCCCAACGTCTGGTTCAGGCCCAGCGACGTGAACAGGATGATGACGGTCAACGGAATGTTCCGCACGATGTTCACGTACGCGGTCCCGAAGGCGCGCATCAGCGGCACCGGGCCGACGCGCATGGCGGCCAGCAGAGTGCCCCAGATCAGGGAGCCGACGGCGGAGAGCACAGCGAGCTGCACTGTCGTCCAGAAGGCTCCCAGCAGGTCGTAATCCTCAAGAAAGTCGAACACGATCTCCCGTGCTTCCGCGTGTAGGGATGCCCACGCCGGTGCGCCGCCCCTTCCGGTGGGCGGCGCACCCTGTCAGGCGCTGCTTCAGCTCTTGATCTCGCCGATCTTCGGCGCCGGCTCGTTCTTGTAGTTGGCCGGACCGAGGTTCTTGTCCACGGCCTCCTGCCAGGCCTTGTCGGCGACCATGTCCTCAAGGGCCTTGTTGATCTTGTCCTTGAGGTCGCTGCCCTTCTTGACCCCGATGCCGTAGTTCTCGTTGGTCAGCTTGAAGCCGCCGAGCTTGAACTTGCCCTTGAACTGCGACTGGGCGGCGTAACCGGCGAGGATCGAGTCGTCGGTGGTCAGCGCGTCCACGGCACCGTTCTGCAGACCGGGCAGGCAGGCGGAGTACGTCGGGTACGGCTGCAGCTGCGCCTTGGGGGCGAGCTTGTCCTTGACGTTCTGCGCCGAGGTGGAGCCGGTGACCGAGCAGAGCTTGGCGTTGTTCAGGTCCTCCGGCGACTTGATCTTGTTGTCGTCCGCCCGGACCAGAACATCCTGGTGCGCCAGCAGGTAGGGACCGGCGAAGTCGACCTTCTCCTGGCGCTCCGGGGTGATCGAGTAGGTCGCGGCGATGAAGTCGACGTCACCACGCTGGAGCATGGTCTCGCGGTCGGCGCTCTTCGCTTCCTTCCACTCGATCTGGTCCTCGTTGTAACCGAGCTTCTTCGCGACGTACGTGGCGACGTCGACGTCGAAGCCGGCGTAACCCTGCGGCGTCTTCTGGCCGAGGCCGGGCTGGTCGAACTTGATGCCGACCGTGATCGTCTTGCCGCCGCCGTCGGAACCGGAGTCGTTGCCCGAGTCGCCGCCGCACGCGGTGGCGGTGAGGGCGAGAGCGAAGACGGTGGCCGAGGCGGCGGTGACCTTGCGGAGCTTCATGATGAACATCCTTTGGCTGGTGAAGAGATGCGGACCCTCGCGGGGTGGGCGACAGGCGCGCTCGGGCGCGACCCGCGCCGTCAGTGATGCAGGATCTTCGACAGGAAGTCCTTGGCACGATCGCTGCGCGGATTGCTGAAGAACTGGTCGGGCGCAGCCTCCTCGACGATTCGGCCGTCTGCCATGAACACCACGCGGTTTGCGGCCGATCGTGCGAAACCCATCTCATGGGTGACGACGATCATGGTCATGCCGTCGCGGGCGAGCTGCTGCATGACCTCCAGCACCTCGTTGATCATCTCGGGGTCGAGCGCGGAGGTCGGCTCGTCGAAGAGCATCACCTTCGGCTCCATGGCCAGCGCCCGTGCGATGGCGACGCGCTGCTGCTGGCCGCCCGAGAGCTGGGCCGGGTACTTCTCGGCCTGCGCGCCCACGCCGACCCGGTCGAGCAGGGCCCGGGCCCGCTCCTCGGCCGCCTTCTTGTCCTTCTTGCGGACCTTGATCTGGCCGAGCATCACGTTCTCGAGCACGGTCTTGTGCGCGAAGAGGTTGAAGGACTGGAAGACCATCCCGACGTCGGCGCGCAGTTTCGCGAGCTCCTTGCCCTCGGCGGGCAGCGGCTTGCCGTCGATCGTGATCGTGCCGGAGTCGGTCGTCTCCAGGCGGTTGATGGTGCGGCACAGGGTGGACTTGCCGGACCCGGAGGGTCCGATGACCACGACGACTTCACCGCGGGCGATCGTCAGGTCGATGTCCTGGAGTACGTGCAACGCGCCGAAGTGCTTGTTGACGCTCTTCAGGACGACCAGTTCTCCGGTCGCGGCCACATCTTCCTTGGCCACCGATACTTCGGTCATCGCTCTCAGGCTCCGTCCTCCTCGGTTTCGGAGGACAGTAGTAACCCCGTACGACCTGCGTCATTACATCTGAGGGGAATCTGAGCATCACGATCCGATAGCAATCGGACACGTGTCGTAGTAGTGGGGAGCGGCGCTCATACCAGCCGGGTAACGGAAGCGGTCCGCAACCGGAACCCTCTTGACGCCGTCCTCATCCATCAGCGTGACTGCACAGGGTGCACGCGCGCGCGTGCACGCGTTTTTGTACACATCTAGATCGTACGGCCAGTGAACCGAAGGGGGACCGGATGAGACTGCTGCTCGTCGAGGACGACAACCACGTCGCCGCCGCCCTGTCGGCGGTTCTGGCACGGCACGGGTTCGACGTCACGCACGCGCGCAGCGGTGAGGAGGCCCTCCAGGCACTCGTCCCCGAGGGTGACTGCTTCGGCGTCGTCCTCCTCGACCTCGGCCTGCCCGACCAGGACGGGTACGAGGTCTGCGGCAAGATCCGCAAGCGCACCAGCACGCCGGTGATCATGGTCACCGCCCGCTCCGACGTGCGCTCCCGCATCCACGGTCTCAACCTGGGCGCCGACGACTACGTGGTGAAGCCCTACGACACCGGGGAGCTGCTCGCCCGCATCCACGCCGTGAGCCGGCGCACCTCCCACGAGGACACCTCCAGCGGTATCGAGACCGAGCTGCGGCTCGGCCCGGTGCACATCGAGCTGCCCACCCGCCGGGTCAGCGTGGACGGGTCGGTGGTCCAGCTGACCCGCAAGGAGTTCGACCTGCTGGCCCTGCTGGCGCAGCGGCCCGGGGTGGTCTTCCGCCGGGAGCAGATCATCAGCGAGGTGTGGCGGACCAGCTGGGAGGGGACCGGGCGCACCCTGGAGGTGCATGTGGCGTCCCTGCGCGCCAAGCTGCGGATGCCGGCCCTCATCGAGACCGTACGCGGAGTCGGATACCGGCTCGTCGCGCCTGCCGGTTAGCGGGGCCGGGTGCGCACTCGTCTGCTCCCGCTGCTCATCATCCTGATGGCGGCCGTGCTGCTCGCCCTCGGCGTCCCGCTCGCCGTCAGCCTCGCCGGCGCACAGCAGCAGAAGGTCGTCGTCGACCGGATCGACGACACGGCACGCTTCGCGGCCCTCGCGCAGTTCGTCACCGACTCGCCCGACGGGACCACCGGCGCGTTCGAGAACGAGCGGCTGGCCACCCTCAGCAGCGAGCTGCGCAGCTACTACGAGGTCTACGGCATCCGCTCCGGTGTCTTCTACCGCACCGGCAGGCCCATGGCCCACGCACCGGCCAAGTGGTCCCTGCCCGAGGAGGGCGAGGTCCGGGACGCCTTCGACGAGGCGAAGCTCAGCCGCCGCAGCCACGACCCGAAGCAGGTGTGGCCCTGGCAGCGCCGCAACCTCGTGGTGGCCTCGCCGGTCATCCGGGACGGGGACGTCGTCGCGGTCGTCGTCACCGACTCGCCCACCGGACAGATGCGCTCGCGCACCCTGCACGGATGGCTCGTCATCGGCGCGGGTGAGTTCGCCGCGATGCTGCTGGCCGTCGGTGCCGCCCTGCGGCTGACCGGCTGGGTGCTCAAGCCCGTACGGGTCCTGGACGCCACCACCCACGACATCGCCACCGGGCGGCTCAAGTCCCGGGTCGCGGCCGCCGGCGGGCCGCCGGAACTCCAGCGCCTGGCACGGTCGTTCAATGAGATGGCCGACAACGTCGAGGACGTGCTGGAGCAGCAGCGCGCGTTCGTCGCCGATGCCTCGCACCAGCTGCGCAACCCCCTCGCGGCGCTGCTGCTGCGCATCGAGCTGCTCTCCTTCGAGCTGCCCGAGGGCAACAAGGAGATCGCCTCGGTCCAGGCCGAGGGCAAGCGTCTCGCGCAGGTCCTGGACGACCTGCTCGACCTGGCGCTGGCCGAGCACACCGAGGCGGATCTGAAGGTCACCGACATCGGCGAGCTCGCCGCCGAGCGCCTCGCGGCCTGGGCCCCGACCGCCGAGGCCAAGGGCGTACGCCTGGTGGGGGACTGCCCGCCGACGACCGCGTGGGCCGACCCCGTCGCCCTGTCCAGCGCGCTGGACGCGATCATCGACAACGCGGTGAAGTTCACGCCCGAGGACGAGACCGTCGAGGTGAGCGTCGCCTCCCACGGCGACACCTCCACCGTCGTCGTCACCGACCACGGCCCCGGTCTCACCGACGAGGAGCTGGCCCGCGTCGGCGACCGCTTCTGGCGCAGCGGCCGGCATCAGAACGTCAAGGGCTCGGGCCTCGGGCTGTCCATCTCGCGGGCGCTGCTCGCGGCGGGCGGCGGTTCGATCGCGTACGACCGTCACGAGCCGCACGGGCTGAAGGTGACGGTGGCGGTGCCGCGGTCGGCACCCACGGCCTGACGCGGGGCGGGGAGCGGGAGGGGCCGGGCGCTACGGCTTGACCGACTGGTAGTAGCGCTGGGCACCGGCATGCAGTTGCAGCGGGTCGGTGTAGATCGCGGTGCGCACGTCGACCAGCTGGGCGGAGTGGACCTTCTCCCCGATGAGGTCCCGGCTGTCCAGCACCGTACGGGTCAGCCACTCGGTGAGCCGGGGATCCATGTCGCTGCGGGTGACCAGCAGGTTGGACACCGCGAGGGTCGGCACCGGCTCGCCGCGCTGGATGCGGGGATAGGCCGACTCCGGCATCTTCGTGGCGCGGTAATAGCGCGTGGCGCCGCCCTGGTCGTGCAGCTTGGCCACGAGCGTGGCGTCGATCGGCACGAACCGGAAGGCCGATGCCGACTTGTTGGCCAGGCGGCTGAGGCCGTCCGTGGGCAGCCCACCCGACCAGAAGAACGCGTCGAGGCCGTGCCCCAGGCGCTTGGGCCCGGTGTCGATGCCGTCCGAGGACGGCTGGATGTCCTTCTCGGGGTCGATGCCGGCCGCCTTGAGCACACCGTTGGCTATCAGCCGTACGCCGGAGTCGGGCAGCCCTATGGCCACGCGTTTGCCCCGCAGGTCGGCGACGGAGCGGATGTCCGAGTCGGGTGGGACGACGAGCTGCACGTAGTCGTCGTACAGGCGGGCGACGCCACGCAGCCGGTCCGCGCCGGGGCTGTTGTCGAGCTTGTACGTGGCGACCGCGTCGGCAGCGGCGATCGCGAAGTCGGCCTTGCCGGTCGCCACGTCGGCGACGTTCTCCTGCGAGCCGGCGCTGGTCAGCAGCCGCACCTTCAGGTCGGGCATGTCCTTGTCGATCTCGTTGCGCAGGAGTTTGCCGTACTCGTGGTACACCCCCGCCCGGGTGCCCGTGCTGAAGGTGATCGTCCCGCTCGGCGGTTCCTCGGCCCAGGGACGCAGCCACCACAGGAGCAGGCCGAGGACCACGAGGGCGGCGGTGCCGCCCTGCAGGGCCCGGCGCCTGCCGATGGGGGGGAGCGTTCTGGACATGCGGGCGATCCTGCCAGCCGGGGTGCCCCGCTGACCAGGGCAGGGGTCACAGGGCCGGAGCGGGACTGTCAGTGGGCGCCACTACAGTCGCCCCCATGAGCTCTTCGCCCGCCGACCTGGTCCGTGCGTTCCACCTCGCCTTCGGCCTGGACGCCCGCAGCACGCCCACGGAGGTCTCCCCGGCTCTGGCGGCCCACCGGGGTGAGCTCCTCGCGGAGGAGGCCCGGGAGGTCGCCGAGGTGTCGGTGCACGGCCCGCTCGACCGGCTCGCGCACGAACTGGCGGACGTGGTCTACGTCGCGTACGGCACCGCCCTCGTGCACGGCATCGACCTGGACGCGGTGCTCGCCGAGATCCACCGCTCCAACATGACGAAGATCGGCCCTGACGGCTCGGTCTCCCGCCGCGAGGACGGCAAGGTTCTCAAGGGCGAGCACTACGAGGCGCCGGACGTACGGCGGGTGCTGCGCAGCCAGGGGTGGGCGCCGGGCGGTGGTGCCTGACCAGGGGGTCGCGCTCCGGGCCGCCCGGCCCACCCTCTCCTCAGTCGGCGACCGGTGCCTCGGCCTCGGCCGTCCGGGGCGCGGGCTCCGGTCGGCCGGGCTCGCGGCGCCGGCCCCACCAGGTCGCCACCGGCTCGGTGTAGCGCGCGGTGAGCGGGCCGACAACGACCAGGATCAGCACGTAGGCCGTGGCCAGCGGGCCGAGGGACGGTTCGACCCCGGCCGCGACCGCCAGGCCCGCGATGACGATGGAGAACTCACCGCGGGCCACCAGCGCGCCACCCGCCCGCCAGCGGCCCTTCACGGAGATCCCGGCCCGCCGGGCCGCCCAGTATCCGGTGGCGATCTTCGTGAGCGCGGTGACGACGGCCAGTCCGAGGGCCGGCAGCAGGACGGGCGGGATGCTCGACGGGTCGGTGTGCAGCCCGAAGAAGACGAAGAACACGGCCGCGAACAGGTCACGCAGGGGACTCAGCAGGGTGTGCGCGCCCTCCGCGACCTCTCCCGAGAGAGCGATGCCCACCAGGAAGGCGCCCACCGCCGCCGACACCTGGAGCTGCTGGGCGACGCCCGCGACCAGGATCGTCAGACCCAGCACGACCAGCAGCAGTTTCTCCGGGTCGTCGCTGGAGACGAACCGCGAGATGAGCCTTCCGTAGCGTACGGCCACGAACAGCACGAGACCGGCCGCGCCCAGCGCGATCGCCAGGGTCACGCTGCCGGCCATCAGCCCGACGCCCGCCACCAGCGCCGTGACGATGGGCAGGTACACCGCCATCGCCAGATCCTCCAGCACCAGCACGCTGAGGATCACCGGCGTCTCCCGGTTGCCGACCCGGCCCAGATCACCCAGCACCTTGGCGATCACACCGGAGGACGAGATCCAGGTGACACCGGCCAGGACGACGGCGGCCACCGGGCCCCACCCGAGCAGCAGCGCCACGGCTGCGCCGGGCAGCGCGTTGAGGGCGCAGTCGACCAGACCGGAGGGGTAGTGGGTCTTGAGGTTGGAGACCAGGTCGGTCGCCGTGTACTCCAGGCCCAGCATCAGCAGCAGGAGGATGACGCCGATCTCCGCGCCGATGGCGACGAACTCCTCGCTCGCGCCCAGCGGCAGCAGACCGCCCTCACCGAAGGCCAGACCGGCCAGGAGGTACAGCGGTATCGGCGAGAGCTGGAAGCGGCCGGCGAACCGGCCCAGCAGGCCGAGGCCGAGAATGATGGAACCGAACTCGATGAGCAGAACCGCGGAGTGCAACGGCTCACTCCCGCTCGAGTATGGTCGCGGCCGCGTCGACACCCTCGCGGGTCCCGACGACGATCAGAGTGTCACCACCGGCCAGCCGGAAGTCCGGCGCGGGCGACGGGATGGCCTCGGCCCGGCGCAGCACGGCCACCACCGAGGCACCCGTCTCGGTCCGCATCCGCATGTCGCCCAGCAGCCGCCCGTTCCAGCGCGAGGTGGCGGCCACCTCGATCCGCTCGGCGACCAGCCCCAGATCGGTGGTGTACAGCAGGCTCGGGCTGTGGTGGGACGGCTTCAGCGCGTCGATCAGCGACCCCGCCTCCGAGCTGGTCAGCTTCAGGGACTGGGCGCAGGAGTCGGGGTCGTCGGGCCGGTACACGTTCACCGTGCGCGTGCCGTCGCGGTGCGCCACCACCGACAGATGGCGGTGTTCACGGGTCTCCAGGTCGTACTGGACCCCGATACCCGGCAGCGGCGTCGCCCTGAGGCGCGGAGCTGACACGTTACTTCCCCTTGTTCGTCACGTTTGTCGTACTTTGGCTGGCTGATGAACGGTCTCGATCACCGAACGGGTCAAGTCCGCATGCTCCCATCCGGCCGTACGGTGACGACATGGGTGTCGTGACGGATATACGCAGCGGCCGGCCGCCGGAGAGGGTGGAGGGGGCCGTGCAGGGTGCGAAGCCGGGAAGGAGCGGATCCGGAAGCGTGTCGTTGTTCTGGCGGATCTTCTCGCTCAACGCCACCGGCCTGGTCGTGGCCACGGCGCTGCTGCTCGGCCCCGTCACCGTGTCCACCCCCGTCCTCGCGGGCGAGGCCCTCGTCCTGCTCTGCGGCCTGGTGGTGCTGCTCGCGGGCAACGCCCTCGTGCTGCGGTTCGGCCTGGTGCCCCTTCAGCGGCTGGACCGGGCCATGGCCACGGCGGACCTGCTGCGGCCGGGCTCCCGGCCGGTGGTCGCGGGACCGGCCGAGACGGCCGGGCTGATCACGACGTACAACACCATGCTCGACCGGCTGGAGGCCGAACGGGCCGTCGGCGCCGCCCGGGCGCTGTCCGCACAGGAGAGCGAACGGCACCGGATCGCGCGGGAGCTCCACGACGAGGTCGGGCAGACCCTGACCGCCGTCCTCCTCCAGCTCAAGCGCGTCGCCGACCGCGCGCCCGAGGACCTTCGCGAGGAGGTCGGCCAGGCGCAGGAGGCGACCCGCGCCGGCCTGGACGAGATCCGCCGGATCGCCCGCCGGCTGCGCCCCGGCGTCCTGGAGGAACTCGGGCTGGCCAGCGCCCTGCGCTCGCTCGCCGGCGAGTTCACCACCCATGGGCTGACCGTGCGCCACCACATCACCGGCGACCTCCCCGCCCTGACCCCGGAAGCGGAACTCGTCGTCTACCGGGTCGCCCAGGAGGGGCTGACCAACACCGCCCGCCACGCGGCCGCCGACCGCGCCGAACTCCGCCTCCAGCCGGCCCCGGGCGGCGTCGAACTCCTCGTCCGCGACAACGGCACCGGCCTCGGCCACGCCCCCGAGGGCGCCGGCATCACGGGCATGCGCGAACGCGCCCTGCTGATCGGTGCCGCCCTGGCCCTGGAACCGGCCCCGGGCGGGGGCACCGGCATACGGCTGCGCATTCCGGTGACAGCAGGCGTCCCCGCGACGGAAGGACCCCGCTGATGTCCCCACCGATCCGCGTCCTGCTCGCCGACGACCACACCCTCGTACGCCGGGGCGTGCGCCTCATCCTGGACGGGGAACCGGACCTGACGGTCGTCGCCGAGGCCGGCGACGGGGCCGAGGCCGTCGCCAAGGCTCGGGAAACGCCGGTGGACCTGGCCGTCCTGGATGTGGCCATGCCCCGGATGACCGGCCTCCAGGCCGCCCGTGAACTCTCCCGCCGGCTGCCCGGCCTGCACATCCTCATCCTGACGATGTACGACAACGAGGAGTACTTCTTCGAGGCGCTCAGGGCCGGAGCCAGCGGTTACGTCCTCAAGTCCGTGGCGGACCGCGACCTGGTCGAGGCCTGCCGGGCGGCCGTGCGCGACGAGCCGTTCATCTACCCGGGCGCCGAACGCGCCCTCGTCCGCTCCTACCTGGAGCGGCTGCACCGGGGCGACGGCCTGCCGGAGCGGGCCATCACCGAACGCGAGGAGGAGATCCTCAAGCTGGTCGCCGAGGGTCACACCTCCAAAGAGATCGGCGAACTGCTCTTCATCAGCGCCAAGACGGTCGAGCGCCACCGCGCCAACCTCCTCCAGAAGCTCGGCATGCGCGACCGCCTGGAGCTGACCCGCTATGCGATCAGGGCCGGACTCATCGAGCCCTGAGACCGGTGCCGCGGTTGTCCACAGGCGGCCGAGCCACTTTCGCCGACCGCCTACCCTTGTCCCCATGAGCAGCATCGACCGGAGCCAGTCAGTGGGCGGCACGCGCACATACGAGGTACGCACCTACGGGTGCCAGATGAACGTCCACGACTCCGAGCGGTTGTCCGGACTGCTGGAGGACGCGGGCTACGTCCGCGCCCCCGAGGGCGCCGACGAGGCGGACGTCGTCGTCTTCAACACCTGCGCCGTGCGGGAGAACGCCGACAACAAGCTGTACGGCAACCTCGGCCACCTCGCCCCGAAGAAGGCGAGCCGCCCCGGCATGCAGATCGCGGTCGGCGGCTGCCTCGCCCAGAAGGACCGCGACACCATCGTGAAGCGGGCGCCCTGGGTGGACGTCGTCTTCGGCACGCACAACATCGGCAAGCTGCCCGTCCTGCTGGAACGCGCTCGCGTGCAGGAGGAGGCGCAGGTCGAGATCGCCGAGTCGCTGGAGGCGTTCCCCTCGACGCTGCCCACCCGCCGCGAGAGTGCCTACGCGGCCTGGGTCTCCATCTCCGTCGGCTGCAACAACACCTGCACCTTCTGTATCGTCCCGGCCCTGCGCGGCAAGGAGAAGGACCGCCGCCCCGGCGACATCCTCGCCGAGATCGAGGCCCTGGTGGCCGAGGGCGTCTCCGAGATCACGCTGCTCGGGCAGAACGTCAACGCGTACGGCTCGGACATCGGCGACCGCGAGGCCTTCAGCAAGCTGCTGCGGGCCTGCGGGAAGATCGACGGCCTGGAGCGCGTCCGCTTCACCTCCCCGCACCCGCGGGACTTCACCGACGACGTCATCGCCGCCATGGCCGAGACGCCGAACGTGATGCCGCAGCTGCACATGCCGCTCCAGTCCGGCTCCGACCCCGTTCTGAAGGCGATGCGCCGCTCCTACCGCCAGGAGCGCTTCCTGGGGATCATCGAGAAGGTCCGCGCCGCCATCCCGCACGCCGCGATCAGCACGGACATCATCGTGGGCTTCCCCGGCGAGACCGAGGAGGACTTCGAGCAGACGCTGCACGTGGTGCGCGAGGCGCGCTTCGCCCAGGCCTTCACCTTCCAGTACTCCAAGCGCCCCGGCACCCCGGCCGCCGAGATGGACGGCCAGATCCCCAAGAAGGTCGTCCAGGAGCGCTACGAGCGGCTCGTCGCCCTCCAGGAGGAGATCTCCTGGGAGGAGAACAAGAAGCAGGTCGGCCGCACGCTGGAGCTGATGGTCGCCGAGGGCGAGGGCCGCAAGGACGACACCACCCACCGCCTGTCCGGCCGCGCCCCGGACAACCGCCTGGTCCACTTCACCAAGCCGGATCAGGAGGTCCGCCCCGGCGACGTCGTCACCGTCGAGATCACCTACGCCGCCCCGCACCACCTCCTCGCCGAGGGCCCCGTGCTGGACGTGCGCCGTACGCGCGCCGGCGACGCCTGGGAGAAGCGGAACGCGGCCGAGAAGGCCAAGCCCGTCGGCGTGATGCTGGGACTGCCGAAGATCGGCGCCCCCGAGCCGCTGCCGGCCGTGGCGAGCGGGTGCGGCTGCGACTGACGCCCGGACCGCTGCCGCCGTGTGCGGTGGCAGCGGCTCCTGAGAGTTACCCTGCCGATCATGCTTGTCGCCGCCGCTGTCTGCCCCTGCCCGCCCCTGCTGGTGCCCGAGGTCGCCGCGGGCGCCGCCCCGGAACTGGACGCGGCGCGGGACGCCTGCACGGACGCGCTGGGCGTGCTCGCCGCCGCCCGGCCCGGCCGCCTCGTGGTCGTCGGTCCCGGGAACGGCGCCGGGCCCGAGACGTACCCGGAGGGAACGGCGGGCTCCTTCCGGGGCTTCGGCGTCGACCTCGATGTACGTCTGGGAGCGGCGGAGGGCGCGAACCCGCGACCGCGACTGCCGTACGCGCTGGCGGTGGCCGCCTGGCTGCTGGAGCGCACCGGGTGGTCCGACGCGCCGGTCGAGGGCCTCGGGGTGGCGGAGTCGTACCCGCCCGAGCTGTGCGCGGACACCGGGAGGGACATCGCCGCGCGGGACGAGCGAGTGGCCCTGCTGGTGATGGGGGACGCCAGCGCGTGCCGGACGCTCAAGGCCCCGGGCTATCTGGACGAACGGGCGGCCCCGTTCGACACGGAGGTCGCACGGGCGCTCGGTGCGGCGGACGTGGCCGCACTGACCGCACTCGACACCGGGCTGGCCCGTGAACTGAAGGCGTCCGGCCGGGCCCCCTGGCAGGTCCTGGCGGGCGCGGCCGAGGGCGCGGACCTCGGCGGATCGCTGCTCTACGAGGACGCTCCGTACGGCGTGGGATACATCGTCGCCGGCTGGTCGTAGAGCTCGGGCGGCAGCCCGAAAGGCTGAGCACACGGACGGGGGAAGCGGCGGGGACGACCGGGAGCGAGCGCTCCGCGGCCGTCCGCCGATGTGCCCTTCAGAAGAACGCCGGTGTCCGCGTCAGGAAGCCGGCGGTGGCGCGTCGTCAGGCGGCGTGGTGCCACCAGGGTCCCGCGGCGGTGCCGTACGGCCCGCCTCCGGCGGCATGGCCCCTGTACCCGGCGGCGCCGTCTGGCCACCCCCGTCCGGTCCACTCCCGCCCTGGTGCGCGAGGCGGCCCATGGCGCCCTTGGCCCGGCCCGTGCCCGACTGGATCCTGTCGCTGTACTTGCCCTTGGTTCTCTTGTCGACGGCCTGCGCGGCCTTGTCGAGACCGTGGTGGATCTTGCCCTCGTGCCGCTGCGCGAGGTCCGAGACCTTGCCCTTGGCCGGGCCCAGTCTGGCTTTCACGTTGTGCAGGAGACCCATGGCTCACCTTCCCTCGCGCGGGGCGGTCACGTACGGGCGCCCTCACCGGCCTCGTTGTCGGCCGCCTTCTCGGTGGACTGCTGCTTGGGGATGTCGACGCCCTCGGACTCGGTGGGCTCGGCGGCGGCCTCGCCGGCCGGCTCCGTCGCTTCCCCGGCTCCGTCGGTGCCCTTGGCCTCCTTGGCCTCGGCCGTCTCCTCCTCGGGCCCGGCCTTCGCCGCGTCGGTCCGAGCCTCGGCCGCAGGCGTCTCCGCCGTGGCCTTCGACCGCCGGAGAAGTCGTGCAAAAACGCCCATATCCACTCCATACGTTACTCGTGCGGGCGAAATCCCGCGTTGCCCGGTGCGTCGGTTTGCGCGGTCCGGGTCACCGCCTCTGCGATCCGGCGGCAGGAACCTCGCAACGGGCAACGACCCCGCGGCCGTGGCGTCACGTAACTCGTTCGAGACCAGGGTTCGAGGTTTGCGAGACTGGGGCGGTGAGCAGTGCACCCCCCGCCCCCCGCGTCATCGCCGTCGTCGGACCTACCGCGGCCGGAAAGTCCGATCTGGGCGTCTTCCTGGCCCAGCGTCTCGGCGGCGAGGTCGTCAACGCCGACTCCATGCAGCTCTACCGAGGGATGGACATCGGCACCGCCAAGCTGACGCCCGAGGAGCGTGCCGGCGTCCCCCACCATCTGCTGGACATCTGGGACGTGACCGTCACGGCGTCCGTCGCCGAGTACCAGCGCCTGGCCCGGGAGCGGATCGACGCCCTGCTCGCCGCGGGCCGCTGGCCGATCCTGGTCGGCGGCTCCGGACTCTACGTGCGCGGGGCCGTCGACAACCTGGAGTTCCCCGGCACGGACCCCGAGGTCCGCGCCCGCCTGGAGGAGGAACTCACGCTGCGCGGCCCCGGCGCACTGCACGCCCGGCTGGCGGCCGCCGACCCCGAGGCCGCTCGCGCGATCCTGCCGAGCAACGGCCGCCGGGTGGTCCGCGCGCTGGAGGTGATCGAGATCACCGGCAAACCGTTCACGGCCAACCTCCCCGGCCACGACTCGGTCTACGACACCCTTCAGATCGGCGTCGACGTGACCCGTCCCGAGCTCGATGAGCGCATCACGCGGCGGGTCGACCGGATGTGGGACGCCGGTCTGGTGGACGAGGTGAGCGCACTCCAGGCGCAGGGGTTGCGTGAAGGGCGTACGGCTTCGCGCGCGCTCGGTTACCAGCAGGTGCTCGCGGCGCTCGCCGGGGAGTGCACGCTCGACGAGGCGCGGACCGAGACCGTACGTGCCACCAAGCGCTTCGCGCGCCGCCAGGATTCATGGTTCAGGCGCGACCCGCGGGTGCACTGGTTGAGTGGGGCGGCGGCCGACCTCACGGAACTTCCGCAGCTCGCGCTGTCCTTGGTCGAACGACCGGTTACAGCCTGATCACGTCATGGCATCGGGACGCCCAGGCCGCCATCCGGTGCTTCGGCGGCGTGCCATCATCGAGCTTCGATCGACCGAGTTGAGTCCTAGTTGGGAGGGCGCGTGGCGATGGAGGCCGGCCCTCGCGACACCGCACGAAGCACCGATCACATCACCGCCGAGCGGGATGGGACGGAGGCCGGGCCCGCTCCCGAGCAGGAGGTGGACCGCCTCAGCTCCGACGGGCCCGACGAGACGCAGGGCGTGACGGACGACGGTCCCGAGCCCGGCGAGATGTTCGCCGACGAGGTCGAGGTCGAGCTGCGCCCGCAGCGCCGGCTCCGCATCTGGCAGCTGGCCCCCATCGTGGGCCTCGCGGCACTCGGCTCCCTGATGTTCGCCTTCCCGCTCGCCTTCGACTTCGGCGACAGCGGGGCCGTCATCGCCATGCTGGGCCTGCTCATCTGCTCCTGCGCGGCCGGCTGGGGCATGATGGCCGCCCGCCGCGTCGGCTACACCTTGCCGGGCCTGCCGGCCCGCGGCTCCGGGCGCAGACCCGACTGGCGGGTCGTCCTCGCGTACGCCCTGGTCGTGGCGCTCGTGGTGGTCCTCGCCGTGTGGCGGGTGGCACGACTGCGGTAGGGGGCGCGTGCCCCGTTACGATCGAGGCATGAGCACGCGGATCGCCTTCCTCAAGGGGCACGGCACCGAGAACGACTTCGTGATCGTCCCGGACCCCGAGAACGCCATCGACCTGCCCCCGGCCGCCGTCGCCGCCCTGTGCGACCGGCGCGCGGGCATCGGGGGCGACGGCCTGCTGCACGTCGTCCGTTCCGCCGCCCACCCGGAGGCCGAGGGGATGGCGGCCGAGGCGGAGTGGTTCATGGACTACCGCAACGGCGACGGCTCGATCGCGGAGATGTGCGGCAACGGCGTGCGGGTGTTCGCGCGCTACCTCCAGCGCGCCGGGCACGTCACCGAGGGAGACCTCGCGGTCGCCACGCGCGGGGGAGTGAAGACCGTGCACCTCGCCAAGAACGGCGACGTGACCGTCGGCATGGGCCGGGCGGTGCTCCCGGACGGCGACGTCACGGTGAGCGTCGGCGAGCGCAGCTGGCCCGCGCGCAACGTCAACATGGGCAACCCGCACGCGGTCGCCTTCGTGGACGACCTGGAGCACGCGGGCGACCTGTTGTCCCCGCCCCCTTTCAGCCCGGCCGCCGCCTACCCGGACGGTGTGAACGTCGAGTTCGTGGTCGACCGCGGCCCCGGGCACGTCGCCCTGCGCGTGCACGAGCGCGGCTCCGGTGAGACCCGCTCCTGCGGCACGGGCGCGTGCGCGGTCGCCGTGGCCGCCGCCCGCCGCGACGGCGCCGACCCGACGGCCTCCGGCACCCCCGTGACCTACACCGTGGATGTCCCCGGCGGCCGCCTGGTGATCACCGAGCGGCCCGACGGAGAGATCGAGATGACCGGCCCGGCCGTGATCGTTGCCGAGGGCGAGATCGACGCGGACTGGCTGGAAGCCGCCGCGTCCGTGTGAGCCGGGACCAGTCGTCCTGAAACACTCGCGCCCCTTCGGCCACCCGACCCGAAACCACCGTTGATAACCGGCCACTTGGCGGAAATCACGCGGCGAAGGTCGCGGTCGGCGGGGGTACAAACCTCACATTCATCCCTCGAATGGGTGATCAGTTTCACGCTCGGCGAGAGGCGGTCAGTCGGGCGTGGTGGGCTCGGTAGCATCAAGCACCGGCCCGGACGGGGGACCGAAGCCGCCCCCTGAGCCGTGTCCGCTCTGGGGCACCCGTCCGCCGGTTGACGCAGCCGGAGGTGCCCATGAGTGCGGAGGCCACGAATTCCGTGACCCCAGGCCCGATGCCGGGCGCGGTGTCAGGACCGGTGACGCCGACAGCCCCCCGCAGAAAGGCCCGCCCCCGGATCGACCTGCGCCGCCTGGGCCGTGCGGCCCTGCTCGGCCCCGCCGCCCGCGGCCGGCTGCCCGACGCCATCAGCCACGTCGTCGAGGCCCACCGCGCCCACCACCCCGACGCGGACCTCGAACCCCTGCGCCACGCCTACGTCCTGGCCGAGTCCTCGCACCGCGGCCAGATGCGCAAGAGCGGTGAGCCGTACATCACGCACCCGCTCGCCGTGACCCTGATCCTGGCCGAACTCGGCGCCGAGACCACGACGTTGACCGCGTCCCTGCTGCACGACACCGTCGAGGACACGGATGTCACGCTCGACCAGGTCCGCGACCAGTTCGGTGAGGAGGTCCGCTACCTCGTCGACGGCGTCACCAAACTGGAGAAGGTCGACTACGGCGCCGCCGCCGAGCCCGAGACCTTCCGCAAGATGCTCGTCGCCACCGGCAACGACGTCCGCGTCATGTCGATCAAACTCGCCGACCGGCTGCACAACATGCGCACCCTCGGTGTCATGCGCCCCGAGAAGCAGGAGCGCATCGCCAAGGTGACACGTGACGTGCTCATCCCGCTCGCCGAACGGCTCGGCGTCCAGGCACTCAAGACCGAACTGGAAGACCTGGTCTTCGCGATCCTGCACCCCGAGGAGTACGCGCACACCCGGGAGCTGATCGTCCGCAACGCGGCCCGTGCGGACGACCCGCTCGCCGAGGTCGCCGACGAGGTGCGCGGTGTGCTGCGCGAGGCGGACATCACGGCCGAAGTCCTCATCCGGCCCCGCCACTTCGTCTCGGTGCACCGCGTCTCCCGCAAACGCGGCCGGCTCCGCGGCTCCGACTTCGGCCGCGTCCTGGTCCTGGTGAACGAGGACGCCGACTGCTACGGCGTCCTGGGCGAACTGCACACCTGCATGAAGCCGGTGGTCTCCGAGTTCAAGGACTTCATCGCCGTACCGAAGTTCAACCTCTACCAGTCGCTCCACACGGCCGTGGCGCGCGAGGACGGCCAGGTCGTCGAGGTCCTCATCCGCACGCACCAGATGCACAAGGTCGCCGAGGCCGGCGTCGTCGCCCTCGGCAACCCGTACGCCCCCGCCCCCGAGGACCCGGCCGACGGCGAGCGCGTCGACCCCACCCGCCCGGGCTGGCTCTCCCGGCTCCTCGACTGGCAGGAGGCGGCTCCCGACCCCGACCACTTCTGGTCCACGCTGCGCGAGGACCTCGCCCAGGACCGCGAGATCACCGTCTTCCGGCCCGACGGCGGCACGCTCGGCCTGCCCGAGGGCGCGACCTGCGTGGACGCCGCCTACGCGCAGTACGGCGAGGACGCGCACGCCTGCATCGGCGCCCGGGTGAACGGCCGCCTGGCGACACTGAGCACCGTCCTCAAGGACGGCGACACCGTCCAGCTCCTCATGGGCCAGGACCCGGCGTCGGAACCCTCCCGGGAGTGGCTGGAGCACGCCCACACGCCGGCGGCCCGGATCGCCATCCAGCGGTGGCTGACCGCACATCCGGTTCAGGCGGAGTCCCAGCGGAACGAGACGCGGATCGCCGAGGACCGGACGGCTCCGAGGCCCCTCGGCGCCCCCGACCCGGACGCGGCTCCGGAGCAGCCCGCCGGGCGCCCCGGCACCGGCCATGTCCTCGCCGACCTGCCCGGCGCGACCGTCCGGCTCGCCCGCTGCTGCACGCCCGTACCGCCCGACGAGATCACCGGGTTCGCCGTCCGCGGGGGAGCGGTCACCGTGCACCGCGTGGAGTGCCCCGCCGTGGCGCGCATGAAGGACGGGGGGCGCGCGGCGGTCGGCGTGCGCTGGGGAGAGGCCGCCGAGTGCCGGGTCACGCTGGTCGCCGAATCGTTCGTCCGTCCCCATCTGCTGGCCGACCTCACCGAGGCCATGGCGTCCGAGGGCGCCGAGATCGTCTCGGCGACCGTCGAGCCCCCGACCCAGCAGCAGGTGCGGCACACGTACACCGTGCAGCTCCCCGACGCCGGCCACCTGCCCGCCCTGATGCGCGCGATGCGCAACGTGGCCGGGGTGTACGACGTCAGCCGGGCACAGCCGCAGCCGCAGGGCGGCTGACACGCCGTTGGGGCGGCACCCGGCTCAGGGCGCGGTCCCCGGTTCGGGTGGGACGAAAGCGCGCCGTCCCCGACGCCCGCCCGCCCGCTGATAGCCGTGAGGCATGCTCCTGACCCCCCACAACCAGGCCACCGCCCCCACCCGCCGCCGGACCGCAGCCGCCCTGCTCACCTCGGCCGTCTCCGTCTGCCTCGTCGCCGCGAGCGCCCCCGTCGTCCCGCTCGGTGTCGGCGACCGCCTCTTCCCGTACCTCGGCAACCCCGGCTACGACGTGGCGTCGTACGACCTCGCCTTCACCTATCCGGGCAACAACAGCGAGCCGTTGCAGGCCGTCACCACCATCGACGCCTGGACGACCGCCGACCTGGACCGCGTCAACCTGGACTTCGCCCACGGCAAGGTCGAGTCCGTCGAGGTCGACGGCGACCCCGCGGAGTTCCGCTCCGCGGGCGAGGACCTGGTGATCACACCCGAGGACTCGGTGTCGGACGGCACCTGGATGCGGATCACCGTGCGGCACACCAGCGATCCCGTGCCCGCCGAGGGCCGCGAGGGCGGCTGGGTGCGCACGGCCGACGGCCTCGCCATGGCCAACCAGGCTGACGCCGCGCACCTGGTGTTCCCCTGCAACGACCACCCCTCCGACAAGGCGATGTTCACCTTCCGGGTGACCGCTCCCGAGGGTCACACCGCCGTCGCGGGCGGCCTGGCCGCCGGAGTGGAGAAGTCCGGCGGGTCGACGACCTGGACCTACCGCACCCAGCACCCCATGGCCACCGAGCTCGCCCAGGTGTCCATCGGCCGCTCCACGGTGCTGCACCGCACCGGCCCGCACGGCCTGCCCGTACGGGACGTGGTCCCCACCCGTGATCGCGAGGTCCTCGAACCCTGGCTGGAGAAGACCCCCGGCCAGATCGCCTGGATGGAGAGCAAGGTCGGCCGCTACCCCTTCGAGACGTACGGCCTGCTCGTGGCCGACGCCTCCACCGGCTTCGAACTGGAGACCCAGACGCTCTCGCTCTTCGAACGGGAACTCTTCACGGAGCCGGTCTATCCTCCGTGGTACGTCGAATCGATCATGGTCCACGAGGTGGCCCACCAGTGGTTCGGCAACAGCGTCACGCCCCGCACCTGGTCCGACCTGTGGCTCAACGAGGGGCACGCCACCTGGTACGAGGCGCTGTACGCCGAGGAGCAGGCCGGTAAGTCGATGCGGGACCGGATGAAGGCCGCCTACGGTGCCTCCGACCGCTGGCGCGCCGCCGGCGGGCCCCCCGCCGCCCCCAAGGCCCCCGACCCCGCCCGCAAGACCGGCATCTTCCGGCCCAACGTCTACGACGGGGCCGCGCTCGTCCTGTACGCCCTGCGCCAGGAGATCGGCCGCCCGGCCTTCGAGCGCCTGGAACGCGCCTGGGTCGTCCGCCACCAGGACGACACGGCCACCACGGAGGACTTCGTCAAGCTCGCCGCCGAGATCTCCGGGCGCGATCTCGACGGCTTCTTCCAGGACTGGCTGTACGGCGAGAAGACCCCGCCGATGCCGGGGCACCCGGACTGGAAGCCGGAGACTCCCGCGAAGCCGCAGGCCCCGGCAGCGAAGCCGTAAGCCCCGGCAGCGAAGCCACAGGCCTCGGTGGAGCAGGCCCGACGGTGGCCCGAGGGTGAGGACGCCCGCCCGATAACACAGTGACGAGACGCCCCGTGCCGTGCGAACATCTTCAGGTCGGCGCGGTACGGGGCGCCGGGGAATCTCCCGGACCGCCCGCGCGTTGCACACAGTGAACGGCTTCCCATCGACGTAAGGATCCAATGACCTCCTCTTCTTCCTTTTCCCAGGACTCCAAGCGCTTCGCGCACAGCCACCCCGAGGGTCTTCGGGCCGATGCCCTGATGGAAGAGGACGTCGCCTGGAGCCACGAGATCGACGGAGAGCGGGACGGCGACCAGTTCGACCGCTCCGACCGCGCGGCTCTGCGCCGTGTGGTGGGCCTCTCCACCGAGCTCGAGGACGTCACCGAGGTCGAGTACCGCCGGCTCCGACTGGAGCGGGTCGTCCTCGTCGGCGTCTGGACCTCGGGAACCGTGCAGGACGCGGAGAACTCCCTGGCAGAGCTCGCCGCCCTCGCGGAGACGGCCGGCGCGCTGGTGCTCGACGGCGTCACCCAGCGCCGCGACAAGCCCGACGCGGCCACGTACATCGGCTCCGGCAAGGCCGAGGAACTGCGCGACATCGTCGTCGAGACGGGCGCGGACACCGTCATCTGTGACGGTGAGCTGAGCCCCGGCCAGCTGATCCACCTCGAGGACGTCGTCAAGGTCAAGGTCATCGACCGGACGGCCCTGATCCTGGACATCTTCGCCCAGCACGCCAAGTCCCGAGAGGGCAAGGCACAGGTCGCTCTCGCTCAGATGCAGTACATGCTGCCGCGACTGCGCGGCTGGGGTCAGTCGCTGTCCCGGCAGATGGGCGGCGGCAAGGGCGGCGGCCTCGCCACTCGTGGTCCCGGTGAGACCAAGATCGAGACGGACCGGCGCCGAATCCGCGAGAAGATGGCGAAGATGCGCCGGGAGATCGCGGAGATGAAGACCGGCCGCGAGATCAAGCGCCAGGAGCGCAAGCGCCACAAGGTGCCGTCCGTCGCCATCGCGGGCTACACCAACGCCGGCAAGTCCTCGCTGCTCAACCGCCTCACGGGCGCGGGCGTGCTGGTCGAGAACGCCCTGTTCGCGACCCTCGACCCGACCGTGCGCCGGGCCGAGACCCCGAGCGGACGGCTGTACACGCTGGCCGACACGGTCGGGTTCGTACGTCATCTGCCCCACCACCTGGTCGAGGCGTTCCGCTCCACGATGGAGGAGGTCGGCGAGTCCGACCTGATCCTGCACGTGGTCGACGGTTCGCACCCGTTCCCGGAGGAGCAGCTGGCCGCCGTACGCGAGGTGGTCCGGGACGTCGGCGCCACCGACGTGCCCGAGATCGTCGTGATCAACAAGGCGGACGCGGCCGATCCGCTGACGCTCCAGCGGCTGCTGCGCGTCGAGAAGCGGTCCATCGCCGTCTCGGCCCGCACCGGCCAGGGCATCGAGGAACTGCTCGCGCTCATCGACAACGAGCTGCCGCGGCCGTCGGTCGAGATCGAGGCGCTCGTGCCGTACACGCACGGCAAGCTGGTCGCACGTGCCCACGACGAGGGCGAGGTGATCTCCGAGGAGCACACCCCGGAGGGCACCCTGCTCAAGGTGCGGGTGCACGAGGAGCTGGCGGCGGAACTCACGCCGTACGTTCCGGCGCCGGCGCTCTGAGCACGACCCGGCCGGCGCCGTGACCTGAGCTGACGGCCTGAAGGCCCGCCTCCCGTTGCCGGGGAGCGGGCCTTCAGCATGCACGGGTCACTGACCGCCGTACGTCTTGCTCATGTTCTGGTAGAGCGCCTCGGCGTCGCGGCCCAGCTGCGGACCGGCCAGCCAGGTGTTGTCGGCCGGGCCGATCGAAGTGTTGGAGACCAGCACCGACTTGCCGTTCAGGACCCGGAACCAGCCGCCGCCGGACGAACCGCCGGTCATGTCGCAGCCGATGCGGTACATCGTCGGCAGGGACGGGCTGAGTGAGAACCGGCCGGGAGTGTCGACGCACTTGAACATCTTCTCGCCGTTGTAGGGCGGCGCGGCCGGGTAGCCCCAGGCGCCCATCTTGGCGGCCTCGGCCGCGGACGGGGCGGAGAAGTCCACGTCCAGCGCGGCGCCGACCGTCTCTTCCAGGGACTTGGCGCCCTGCTCCGGCTTCACGTGCAACACGGCGTAGTCGTATGCGGCTCCGTCACCGCCGCTCTCCGAACCACCCTGGATCCACTGGTTCGAGGTCGAGGCCCAGTTCGCCCACCAGTTGCCGTAGGGGGCGACCTCGGCCGGGTTCGCGTTGCTGATCTCGGCCTCGGACTTGCCGAGGTCGTTGTAGGCCGGAACGAACATGATGTTGCGGTACCAGCCGCCGTTGCCGCCGGCGTGCACGCAGTGGCCCGCCGTCCACACCAGGTTGGACTTGCCCGGGTGGTTGACGTCCTTGACGACCGTGCCCGAGCAGACGGCCGGGCCGTCGGGGGAGTCGAAGAAGACCTTGCCGACCGGCGCCGCGTTGCGGTGGTACGGCGTCTTCTCCGCCTGTGCCCGGACAGGAGCCGGATCCGGGTCGCTGACGCCGTCGCCGGCCGAGGCGTCCTTCGTCGTGACCGTCTTGTCTGCCTCCTCGGCGGACTGCATCCGCTCCGGCTTCCAGAGGCCCTCGATCACCGGGTTGACGAAGTCCTTGGCGTCACTGAGCCACTTGTCCTTGTCCCAGTCCTTCCAGCCGCCGTCCTTCCAGCGGTCGACGTCGATCCCGTGCTCCTTGAGCTTGCCCGCGAGATCGGCCGGGATCTTGACCTTGCCGCCGCCGCTGCCGTCCGCGGCGGCCTGCGAGGAGGTGGCGTCGGGCTTGTCGCTCGCCGAGTCCGCCGAACCGCCACAGGCGGTCGCCGTGAGTGCCACGGCGGCGACGAGCCCGGTGGCGGCGACGACGGTGCGCCGCCCGCGCCTGGCTGCGGGCGTACGTGTGGAACGCATGGTGCTGTGACCCCCGTTGTGCGTACGTAATTGGTGCTGGTGCTGGTGCTGGTGCTGGTGCTGGTGCTGGTGCCGGCGCCCGGGCCCGGTGGTGTGCGGGGCCGGTGGTGCGTGCGCAGGGCATGGACGTGTGGCCCGGCCCGCGCGACACCCCACTATGCCCGGGGAGTTGAGGGCGTACCGGGGTGGGGCGGTGAAGGTTTCCGCTGGGTACGCCGCCCCACCGACGGCGCCGTTCAGCAGGCCGTCACCGGCCCGCGAACTTCTTGCTGACCGAGTCGTACACGCCCTTGGCCACGCCGCCCAGGCGCGGTCCGGCCAGCCAGCCCGACGTCACCGGGCCGATCGAGGTGTTGGACACCAGCGCAGGCTGGCCGTCCGAGCCGGTCGCGACCCAGCCGCCGCCCGACGAACCGCCGGTCATGGTGCAGCCGATGCGGTACATCGTCGGATCCGACGCGGTGACCGACAGCCGCCCCGGCCGGTCCTCGCACCGGTACAGCTTCTGCCCGTCGTAGGGCGGCGCGGCCGGGTAGCCGATCGCCGTGAGGCTCTTCACCTGCGGCACCGCGGGTGCCTTGAAGTCGACCGGCAGCGCCGAACCGACCATCTCTTCCAGCGACTTGCCACCGCTGCCCTTCTCCGGCGTCACATGGATGACCGCGAAGTCGTACGCCGCGCCGTCGCCGCCCGTCGAACCGCCCTGCTCGATCCACTGGTCCGAGGTCTGCGCCCAGTCGCCCCACCAGACACCGTAGGGAGCGACGTCTTCCCGGGTGACGTTCTCCAGCTCCTCCACCGGCCTGCCGTCGTCGTTGTACGACGGCACGAACGCGATGTTGCGGTACCAGCCGCCCTTCTTGCCCGCGTGCACGCAGTGGCCCGCCGTCCACACCAGGTTGGACTTGCCGGGGTGGGCCGGGTCCTTCACCACGGTCGCCGAGCAGACGGCCGAGCCCTTGGGAGAGTCGAAGAAGACCTTCCCGGCCGTCGGGGCGTTGGCGTGGTACGACGGCGGCACGGCCTGCGCCTGCACCGGCTCGGGCGTCGGGTCGGTCACACCCTGGTCACCGGATAGGTCGCTGTCGTCGACGCCCTGGTCGGGTTCCTCGGCCTCCCGCATCCGGTCCGGGTTCCAGAGCCCCTCGATGATCGGGTTGATGTACTCGTTGGCCTCGCGCAGCCAGTCCTCCCGGTCCCAGTTCTTCCAGGCGCCGTTCTTCCACTTGTCGACGTCGATCCCGTGCTCGCGGAGCCGGTCCCTGATGTCGTCCGGGATCCTGAGCTTGCCGTCGTCGGCGGCGGTGGCCGACGCGGAGGCCTCACCGCCCGCCGTGGCGTCGCCCGACTCGCAGGCGGTGGCGGTGAGCGCGACCGCCGAGGCGAGGGCCACGGCGGCCAGTACGGGGGAGTTCCTGCGGCCCGCCCTCCCGTCTCGGCTGGCATGGGACGACGGCCGTGTGGATCGCATGATCTGACTCCCCCTGCTACGGAACGAACGTGGACCGACCGGTGCCTCGGCCCCGATTCCCGCTGTCACACGGGCGGTTCGGGACGACCGCACGGTGTCCGGGAACGGCACCACACACTATGCGGTGGCTGTGGGGGCGATCCGACGGGTCCGCAACAGTTCCGTTACGGAAAGGATCTTGAGGCAACCCGTAACCAGGTGAGTGATCCGGGGTTGGTTGCGGTGGGGGGCCTGCTGTCTGTGCGCGGTCCTCTGTGCCCGTGCCCAATGGGAGGTCAGGGAGATCGTGGCGGAATCCACCCGTGGGGGTTGTGCGCCGGAGGAGGCCACCGTGGGGCGTACGCAGGTGAAATCCCTTCCCGGCGGGGCCGTTGACGTTACAGCCCTGGCCTCGCGCAACGGACACGAGGCAATCCTGCGTCGCCAAGCCGCGCGCGAACCCGCCGCCCGAACCTACGCCCGGGCCCTGCCGATCGTTCCGGTGCGGGCGAGGGGATTGACCATCGAGGGCGCGGACGGCCGCCGCTACCTGGACTGCCTCTCCGGCGCCGGCACCCTCGCCCTGGGCCACAACCACCCGGTCGTCCTGGAGGCCATCCGCAAGGTCCTCGACTCCGGCGCGCCTCTGAACGCCCTCGGTCTGGCGACACCCGCGAAGGACGCGTTTCTCACCGAGCTGTATCGCACTCTCCCGCCAGGCCTCGCGGAGCGGGCACGCGTGCGTTTCTGCGGACCGGCCGGCAGCGAAGCCGTCGAGGCCGCCTACGCGCTGGTACGCGCGGCGACCGGTCGGAGCGGCCTCCTTGCGTTCACCGGTTCCGGCCGCGGAACCACCTGCGGGGCCCTCGACGGCACCTCTGCGGACACCCCGGACACGTGGGTCGCCCGACTGCCCTACCCGCAGGACTACCGCTGCCCGTTCGGCGTCGGCGGTGAGCGCGGCGCAGACCTCGCCGCCCGCTGGACCGAGTCCCTCCTCGACGACCCCGGGTCAGCGGTGCCGCTGCCCGCCGGGATGCTCGTCGAGCCCGTCCAGAGTGAGGGCGGGGTGCTCCCCGCGCCGCCCACCTGGCTGCGGCGCTTGCGACAGCTCACCGCCGACCGGTCCATCCCGCTGATCGTGGACGAGACCCACACCGGCGTGGGCCGGACCGGCACCTTCTGGGCGGTGGAGCACAGCGGTGTGACCCCCGACGTGATGGTGCTCTCCAAATCCATCGGCGGCAGCCTGCCGCTGGCCGTCGTGGTCTACCGCGACGACCTCGACATCGGGGAACCCGGCGCCCCCGTCGGCACCTTCCCCGGCAACCAGCTCGCCATGGCCGCCGGCACGGCGACCCTCGCCCACGTCCGCGAGCACGCCCTCGCCGAGCGCGCGGCGACACTGGGGGAGCGCATGCTGGGCCAATTGCAGGACCTCGCCTCGGAGTTGGAGTGCGTAGGGGATGTGCGAGGGAGGGGACTGATGATCGGGGTCGAGCTGGTGGATCCGGAGGCGGAGCGGGACTCCGGTTGTGCGGGCGCTCCTGAAGCTGCGGAGGGCGGTGTGGCGGCGTCGCTGATGCCGCGCAGCGGACGTCACCCCCCGCCCGCCGCCCCCGAACTGGCCGCTGCGGTCCAGCAGGAGTGCCTGCGGCGCGGCCTCATCGTCGGACTCGGCGGCCGCCACGCCAGTGTCGTACAACTGCTGCCGCCCCTGACCCTCACCGATGAACAAGCGGCCGCCGTATTGGACCGCTTGGCCGACGCGGTCCGGACAGCGGCTCGCTGCCGTGGGGGTGGCCCGGCAGCCGCACCCTGAGCCGCGGTGAGCTTCTACGGCACGGAGGTCGCGCGGTGCCCGCGTGCGAAACACCTCCCCTCAGCCGCCTGCCCCCGTGTCTGTGTGCCCGCCCGCCCTGTGTCTGCCTGACGGCTGTCCGTTCGCCGGCCGCCTGCCTGCCTGCCTGCCGGCAGTCTGACCGTCGGCCGCCCGGTGAGCTATCAGCCCGGCTGGCCTCAGTCGGCACGACCATCAGCCCGGCTGGCCTCAGGTCGGCACGACCATCAGCCCGCCCGGCCTCAGGTCGGCACGACCATCAGCCCGCCCGGCCTCAGGTCGGCCCGACCAACAGCCCGTACGACCACAACCCGCCCGATAGAAGCCCGCACGCCGCTCCCTGATGCCGCGCAGCCACGCCCGAGTGAGGCTCCGCAGCCCACACCGCTTCACCAGCAGGATCCGAACCACTCCAAGAGGTACCGCCGTGAACGCCACCCCCCACACCCACCCCGACTCACCCACCCCGGCGCCTGGACAAGACTCTGTCGGCGCCCGGCAGTCGGGGATGCCACCGCACCCGCGGGTCCCCCACCAGCGGCCGATCGCCACACCCGCCCAGGGGCTGAGCGAAAGCCATGGCCCCGACCCCCTCACACATCCCGACCCGCACACCGTCGCCCACGCCGCCGCCGTGGAGAACCTGCTCCGCTGCTGGGCGCGCGAGACCAACCAGTCCGCCCCGGCCGACGGCCTTCTGCGCATCCCCCTGCCCGCCAGCGGCACGGCCCTGTCCGCCCCGGTCCGCTACTGGTCCCCGACAGGCTGGCACCGCTTCGGCCCCCCTCGTCCGGCAGACGCTCCCGATTCCGTCCCACCGGTCGACGCCCTCACGCTCGCCGCCCTGCTCACCAGAGAGATGTCCGCGAACGGCTCTGGCGGCGACCGCGTTCACGACCCCTTCCCCACGACCACGGCCGGCTCCACCACCGCAGGCTTCAGGGCCGGCACCGAGCTCGTCGCGGGCGTCGCCGACTCCCTCCGACGAGTCACCGGTTTCATCACCGCCCGCCGCGAACGACCGGCCGACGGCCCCGACCTCTTCCTGTCAGCGGAGCAGGCACTCCTCCTCGGACACCCCCTGCACCCGACCCCGAAGAGCCGCGAGGGTCTCTCCGAGGCCCAAGCACTCCTGTACTCACCCGAGTCGCACGGCTCCTTCCCTCTGCACTGGATGGCTGTCGCTCCCTCCGTCCTGGCCACCGACACCTCCTGGACCGAACGCGGCCGCCCCGTCGCCGCCCCCCGGCTCACCGCCCGCCTCGCCGGTCCCGCACCGGCCTCACCGGACGGGTACGTCCTGCTGCCCCTGCACCCTTGGCAAGCACACGAGATCCGCCACCGGCCGGAGACCGCTGCCCTGATCGACGCCGGACTGCTCCGTGACCTCGGCACCAGCGGCCCTCACTGGCATCCCACCTCCTCCCTGCGAACCGTGTACCGCACCCATGCCCCCGCGATGCTCAAGCTCTCCCTGGGCCTGCGCATCACCAACTCCCGCCGAGAGAACCTCCGCAAGGAACTTCATCGTGGCGTCGAGGTCCACCGTCTGCTCCGCAGCGGCCTCGCACAGCAGTGGCGGGCCGCGCACCCGGACTTCGACATCGTTCGGGACCCCGCCTGGCTCGCCGTGGACACACCCGCCGGCGCTCCGGTGCCCGGACTGGACGTGGTGATCCGCCACAACCCGTTCAGCTCAGCGGACGATGTCTCCTGCGTGGCAGGCCTCGTGGCGCCGCGTCCGTGCTCGCCGACCGTGCCTGAGGACCTGCCAGGACACCGGGCCAGGCACGACCCGTCCAAGTACGACCCGGCCAAGTACCACCCGGCCTTGCGGTCCCGGCTGGGTGAGGTCGTCACGTGTCTGGCCCGGCGAACCGGCCGCCCCCGCGGAGCCGTCGCCGCCGAGTGGTTCCTGCGCTACCTCGCCCACGTGGTGCGCCCCGTCCTCTGGCTGGATGGCGAGGCCGGTGTCGCCCTGGAGGCACACCAGCAGAACACCCTGCTTCTGCTGGACGCAGACGGCTGGCCCACAGGAGGCCGCTACCGCGACAACCAGGGCTACTACTTCCGCGAGTCCCGGCACGCGGAGCTCGACAGCCGGTTGCCCGGGATCGGAGAGCGGAGCGACACCTTCGTAGATGACGAGGTCACCGACGAGCGACTCGTGTACTACCTGGTGGTCAACAACGTGTTCGGCCTCATCGGCGCGTTCGGCTCCCAGGGGCTGGCCGACGAGCGGCTGCTGCTCGCCGCCTTCCGCCGCTTTCTCGCAATGGCGGCATCCGGTCCGGCCCGGCCGCGCAGCTCGCTGCCCGCCCGGCTGCTCGACTCACCCGTCCTGCGCTGCAAGGCCAACCTTCTGACCCGGCTGCACGGACTCGACGAACTGGTCGGCCCGGTCGACAGCCAGTCCGTCTACGTGACCATCGCCAACCCCCTGCACTCCTGACCACCCTGATCGACGCCGACCACTGCTGAACCTCCTTCATCCCATCCCTGAGGACATGCCTACCCCCTTCCGAGAGGAGCGTTTGGTGCCTTCCTCCGGCCCGATCGCCACGGCCGGCATCACCGCCCCTGTCGCGACTGACGTGGCCTCCGGCCCCCGGTCCTGTGCCGTCTCCGGCGCGGGCATCGGAACTGCATCCGCCCCCGGCGCGGCCTCCGGCGAGCCTTCGCCCCGAGCGGGTGGGCACGACGATCTCCTCGACGACCTCCTCGACCACGTCGCCGAATGGGGTCCGGCCGACACTCCCGCAGGCGTGTTCCACCTCGTCCCCGTGCGCATCGAAGGAGATCTGCCGCTCATCAGCCGTTGGATGAACGACCCCGCAGCCGCGGCGTTCTGGGAGTTGTCCGGACCGCAGGAGGTGGTCGGGGACCACCTGCGGGCCCAGCTCGCCGGTGACGGACGCAGCGTGCCCTGCGTCGGCGTGCTGGACGGAACACCGATGAGCTACTGGGAGATCTACCGGGCGGATCTCGACCCACTGGCCCTCCATTACCCGGCCAGGCCTCACGACACGGGGATCCACCTTCTGATCGGTGCGGGCACGGACCGGGGGCGTGGTCTCGGCGGTCTGCTGCTGCGGGCCGTGGCCGATCTCGTTCTATCGCAGCGGCCCTCCTGCGCACGCGTCATCGCGGAACCCGACATTCGCAACACCCCCTCCATCGCCGCTTTCCTGACCGCCGGCTTCCGGTTCTCCGCCGAGGTCGACCTGCCCGCCAAGCGGGCCGCCCTCATGATCCGAGACCGGCCCATCCGGCCCCCTCTGTAGCGCTGTGTCACCGCGCCGTCACTCATTGAACGCAGCTCGTCCCGCCGCAGTTCCCGTCTGCCGCGCGAGTTTTCGTAGCGGCTTCGCCACGACCTCGCCCACACCCTCGGTCACCCGCAGACCCACCACGTCCCCAGGAGTTCACGACCTTGATCCCGCCCCCCGCCCGCACCCCTGCCTCCGCCTTGATCACCCGTTTGTCAGTGCAGGGTCGTAGGGTGGTTGCGCTATGACGAAGCCCTCACTCCCCGAACTCCTGCATGCTGCCGTCACTGCCGTCGGCGGCACGGAGCGCCCCGGTCAGGTGGCCATGGCCGAAGCCGTCGAGGAAGCGATCGACGACGGCTCACACCTGCTGGTCCAGGCCGGCACCGGTACCGGCAAGTCGCTCGGGTACCTGGTGCCCGCGCTGGCGCACGGGGAGCGGGTGGTCGTCGCGACCGCCACCCTGGCCCTGCAGCGCCAGCTGGTGGAGCGCGACCTGCCGAGAACGGTGGAGTCGCTGCACCCCCTGCTGCGCCGCCGCCCGGAATTCGCGATGCTCAAGGGCCGGTCGAACTACCTCTGCCTGCACCGGCTGCACGAAGGGGCCCCGCAGGACGAGGAGGAGGGCCTCTTCGACCAGTTCGAGGCCGCCGCGCCCACCAGCAGGCTGGGCCAGGACCTGCTGCGGGTGCGTGACTGGGCCGACGAGACCGAGACCGGCGACCGTGACGACCTCACGCCCGGCATCTCCGACCGGGCCTGGGCGCAGGTTTCGGTGTCGTCGAGGGAGTGCCTGGGGGCCTCGAAGTGCGCGTACGGCGCCGAGTGCTTCGCCGAGATGGCCCGCGAGCGTGCCAAGCTCGCCGAGGTCGTCGTCACCAACCACGCGCTGCTCGCGATCGACGCCATCGAAGGCGCCCCGGTCCTCCCGCAGCACGAGGTACTGATCGTCGACGAGGCGCACGAACTGGTCTCCCGGGTCACCGGAGTCGCCACCGGCGAGCTCACCCCCGGCCAGGTCAACCGCGCGGTGCGCCGTGCCGCGAAACTGGTCAACGAGAAGGCGGCCGACCAGCTCCAGACCGCCGCCGAGGGTTTCGAACGGCTGATGGAGCTGGCGCTGCCGGGTCGTCTGGAGGAGATTCCCGAGGACCTCGGGTACGCGCTCATGGCGCTGCGCGACGCGTGCCGCACGGTCATCTCCGGAATCGGCGCGACCCGGGACAAGTCCGTCCAGGACGAGGACGCCGTCCGCAAGCAGGCCCTCGCCTCCGTGGAGAACGTGCACGACGTGGCGGAGCGCATCACGAACGGTTCCGAGTGGGACGTGGTCTGGTACGAGCGCCACGACCGTTTCGGTGCCTCCTTGCGTGTCGCCCCCATGTCCGTCTCCGGACTGCTGCGGGAGAAGCTCTTCGCGGACCGCTCCGTGGTCCTGACGTCGGCGACACTCAAGCTGGGCGGCGACTTCAACGGCGTCGGCGCCTCCCTGGGCCTCGCCCCCGAAGGGACCGAGGGCGACGACGTCCCGCAGTGGAAGGGCATCGACGTCGGCTCGCCCTTCGACTACCGCAGGCAGGGCATCCTGTACGTCGCCAAGCACCTGGCCCGTCCCGCGCGGGACGGGGATCGCGCGGACATGCTCGACGAGCTCACGGAGCTGATCCAGGCGGCAGGCGGCCGCACCCTCGGCCTGTTCTCCTCGATGCGGGGCGCCCAGCTGGCCGCCGAGGAGCTGCGTTCCCGGATCCCCGAGTTTCCGATCCTCCTGCAGGGCGAAGAGACACTCGGCGAGCTGATCAAGAACTTCGCGGCCGATTCGAAGACCTGTCTCTTCGGCACGCTGTCGCTCTGGCAGGGCGTGGATGTCCCGGGGCCCAGCTGCCAGCTGGTCGTCATGGACAAGATTCCGTTCCCGCGCCCTGACGATCCCCTGATGAGCGCGCGCCAGAAGGCCGTCGAGGAGGCGGGCGGCAACGGCTTCATGGCCGTCGCCGCCACCCATGCGGCACTCCTCATGGCCCAGGGCGCAGGCCGTCTCGTACGGGCGTCGGGAGACCGCGGGGTGGTCGCCGTCCTCGACCAGCGTCTGGCGACGGCCCGGTACGGGGGTTACCTCAAGGCGTCACTGCCCGACTTCTGGTTCACTGTGCGACCGGCCATTGAAAACCAATCGTTCGTTTTTTATTCTGAGGGGGACACGGAAACTGGATGCCCGTGTCCCCTTCCGAGTCGAAAG
>NZ_JBEZWN010000040.1:0-70012 GCF_040637495.1 Streptomyces sp. NPDC029044 | reverse complement strand
CCCGCGCCTCGCCCCCCCCCCCACCCCTCGCCCGCGCCCCCGCCGGGGGGGGGGCCCCCGCGACCACCGCCGGAGGCGTTTTCGGCGCCGGTGGCGCGCAGGCAGTGCCCCGCACCCGCACCTACACGCCCGACTGGGAGTCGGTCGACCGGCATCCGCCGGCCCCGGAGTGGTTCAGGGACGCCAAGTTCGGGATCTACTTCCACTGGGGTGCCTTCGGCGTCCCCGCCTATGAGAGCGAGTGGTATCCGCGCCACATGTACATCGAGGGCAGCGCGGCCAACAAGCATCATGCCGCCACCTACGGCCCGCCCTCGGCCTGGCCCTACCGCAACTTCATCGACGGGGGGAAGGACCTCGCGGGCAACAGTGTGCAGTTCGCGCCGAAGCCGAAGTCCGCGGGCGGCGCCTTCGACCCCGAGGAATGGGTGCAGCTGTTCGTCGACGCCGGCGCCCGGTTCGCCGGCCCCGTCGCCGAGCACCACGACGGTTTCTCGATGTGGGACAGCAAGGTCAGCGAGTGGAACTCCGTCACGAGGGGCCCGAAGCTCGACCTGCTGCGGCTCTTCACCGAGGCCATCCGTGCCAGGGGACTCAAACTCCTGGTGGCCATGCACCACGCGTACCACTTCAACGGCTTCTTCGACCACGTGCCCGCTCAGACGGACCCCAGCCTCAAGAAGCTGTACGGGCAGCTGAGTCCGGCTGAGGAGAACCAGCTCTGGTACGACAAGCTCAAGGAGGTCATCGACCGCGCCCGCCCCGACATCCTCTGGCAGGACTTCAAGCTCGACGCCGTCGACGAGAAACAGCGGCTCAACTTCCTGGCCTACTACTACAACCAGGCGGAGGCCTGGGGCAAGGAAGTCGTCGCCACCTACAAGGACGGCATGAGCGACCGGGGTCAGGTCTTCGACTACGAACGCGGCGGCCCGGCCGACCTCACGACCCCGTACTGGCTCACCGACGACAGCATCTCCAGCTCCAGCTGGTGTTACACGGAGGGCATCGGCTACTACAGCATCCAGCAGATGCTGCACTCGTTCCTCGACCGGGTGAGCAAGAACGGCAACATGCTGCTCAACATCGCGCCGAAGGCCGACGGCACCATCCCGCAGGCGCAGAAGGACATCCTGCTGGGCATCGGCGACCACCTGAAGCGCTTCGGGGAGTCGGTGTACTCCACCCGCGCATGGACCGCGTACGGCGAGGGCCCGACGAAGATGGGCGGCGGTGCCTTCACCAACCCGACCGCCGGCACGGCACAGGACATCCGCTTCACCCGGAACAAGGCCAACACCGTCTTGTACGCCACCGTCCTGGGCTGGCCCGGAAGTTCGCTGACGATCGGCACGCTCACCTCCGACCGGATCGATCTCACCTCACTGAGGTCGGTGAAACTGCTCGACGACAAGGCCGGTCACTACATCAACCTGCCCGAACCGGTCCAGGGCGCGACCGGCCTGCGGGTGGCCCTGCCGTCGACAGCGCCGTTCCAGGCCCACGCGTACGTCCTGAAGCTCGAGTTCGCCGGTCAGATCCCCGGTCTGCGTCCGCTGCGCGGTGCCGTGGCCTTCCCGGACTCCGGCTACCGCGGGCCGGCCGCGGTCCTCGCCGCGGGCGACTACGACGGTGACCAGCTCGCGCTCGCCGGCCTCGGCCCCCGCAGTCTGTCCTCACTGCGGCTGGCCCCCGGCTACCAGGTCACCGGCTACTCCGGAGACGACTTCACCGGCACCTCGTGGACCTTCACCACCGACACGCCCGACCTTCGGGGCACCGGAGGCAATGACAGGATCGCCTCGCTGAGGGTCCAGTTCGCGCCGTCCGCGTACTTCAGGATCACCAATGTCACGGACGGCCTGGCCCTGGACTCCGGCGGCGACGTCGCTTCCGGCTCCGACCTCAAGCAGTGGAGCTGGGACAACAGCCCCAACCTGCATTGGCAGGCGGTCGACGTCGGCGCCGGCTACTACAAGCTGGTCAACCGCGCCAACGGCATGGTCGCCGACGGGTGGGGTGCCGCCGCCGACGGTTCCACCGCACGGCAGGCCGCCTGGAACGGTGGCAGCAACCAGCAGTGGCGGATCACCCACCGAGGGGACGGCCGCTACTCGATCGCCAACCGCACCACCGGCCTGGTCCTCGACGGCGGGGGCGTCGTGCCCTCCGGCTCCGTCACCAAGCAGTGGACCTACGACGGCAGCACCAACCTGATGTGGACCTTCACGGCTCTGTGAGGACCGCATCAGTTCGTGGTGGGGTGGCGTCGAGTTCTTCGGCGAGCCGGGCCGCCTTGGCCGGGTCCCCGCGCGGTCGGTGGGTGCGCGATCAGTGGCCGGCGCCGAACAGCGACCGGTTGGCGATGTCGATGATGAACGGGCCGACGTGGGCGGGGTAACGGCCCACGATCGCCTTCTTGTACGCGTCGCCGTCGTCGCCGAGCAGCTCGCGGGCGTCGGTGAGGTAGCGGAGCACGTCCGCGTAGACCTCGGGCCCGGTGGGCAGGCCGTGGCCCGCCAGGATCGTGCCGTAACCGGACTCGGCGGCCAGCGCGTCGACCGCCCGCTGCCAGCCGGTGATGTCGTTGTTGCCCAGGTAGAGGTGGACGTCGTTGTACACGAGGTCCTGCGCGACGAGGACGCCCTGCTCGGGCAGCTTGATGAGCAGTTCGTCGGCGGCCTCACCGCCGGAGACGGCCTCGAAGACGAACGGGACGCCGTCGATGACCTCGGTGCCGGGGCTGAGGTCGACGGTCGGGGTGAAGTCGCCGACGGGAATGACCAGACCGGTCGGCAGCGTACTGTCGCCGCGCGCGATGATCTGCTCGCGCACCACGGCCAGCGCGTGGACGGGGACACCGAACCGGGCGGCACCGTTGTAGTGGTCGGGGTGGGCATGGGTGACGACGAGCCGGTCCAGCGGCTTGCCCAGCCCCTTGGCGTAGGCGATCGCCTCGTCCGCGTAGGCGGGAAGCAGCTGGGCGTCGATCGCGATGATCCGTGCCGTGGTCTCGATCAGCTGGGTGGTGGTGTGGAAGGTGTCCGCCGGGGACATGTAGCTGTGGATGCGGACAGCGCCCTTGTCGAGGACCGTGACCGTGCCGTTCATGGGGTGCTCCTTGACGGTGAGGGCGGCCTCGCGCCGCCTTTGATGCCCTCCACTCTCGCCGTGAAAGCGCAGGCAGGCGAGATACGCTGGAGACCCGGCATGGTCAATCGAGGACATTCGGAGAATTCGGTGATCGCCTCGGCTGTTGACGCGGACGACCCTTCCCGGGGCGGCGCCATCCCCCGGTTCGACTTCAACCCGCCCGAGCAGCGGATCCCCGGGTTCGAGATCATCGACCTGTCCACCCTGCACGAGCGGCGCCGGCGTCGGCGCAGTCGGCCGGACGCGGTGCACCGGGTCGACTTCCACACCGTCACCCTCGTCACCGAGGGCAGCGGAGAGCATGCCGTCGACTTCGTGACCTACCCCCTCGGCCCCGGCACACTCCTGTGGGTCCGCCCCGGACAGGTGCAGAGTTTCGTGCGGCCGGGCACCGCGAACGGTACGCACCTGCTGTTCACTTCGGCCTTCCCGCCGCACGCCAGCAGCGCCGACCGGCTGGTCAGCGACTGGTACGGGACCACGTGCCGGCAGCTGGGCGCCGGCCCCGAGTACGCCGTGCTGTCCACCCTGATGGGCCAGTTGCGCGCCGAATACGGCCGGCCGGAACAGACCGTGTCCGCGGAGATCCTGCAACTCCTTCTGGCCACCGTGCTGTTGCAGGTCGACCGGCTGCCCCACCCGGAGGGCGACGGCGATCCGCACGCGGGCGGGGAGATCTACGCCCGCTTCCGCGCCGAGCTGGAGCGCTCGTACGCCACCACCCGGCGTGCCGCCGACTACGCCCACCGCCTCGGCTACACCGTCAAGACCCTCACCCGCGCCTGCGCGGCGGCCACCGGACAGCCCGTCAAGCACGTCATCGACGGCCGTGTCGCCCTGGAGGCCCGGCGCCTTCTCGCCCACACCGACGAGCCGGTGGCGACCGTCGCGCGCCGCCTCGGCTTCCCCGAGCCCACCAACTTCGGCAAGTTCTTCACCCGTCACACGGGCGTGCCTCCGGGCACGTTCCGGCAGGTGCATCAGGCCGGCGGATGACGTCCGGCGAGGGTGCGGCAAGCCCGGGACGGATGAGTGCAGGGAGGGGAGGGGTGGTGGAGCCGTGAAACGAGCAGGCGGAGACCTCGATGCCGGGGAAGCGGCGAACGACGCCCTGGGCCTTCGGCCGGTCGCAGGGGGGTCCGGACCAGCCGGGCGGTCGCATCGGCACCAGTGCCGACTGTCAACAGATGACACGCCCTCCGTTACGATGAATCTCCCCGGAGCCTGAAGGAGGCCTGGTCCGTGACCGGTCCGACGTTTTCCAGTCTGGCCCGCTCGACGACCCTGCGGGAGCAGGCGCTCCTGACGCTGCGAGCGGCGATCACCAGCGGCCGGTACCGGCCCGGTGACCATCTGGGCGAGGTGGAGATCGCGGAGCGGCTGGCCGTGAGCCGCGGGACCGTGCGGGAGGCGCTGCGTCACCTCCAGCAGGAGGGGCTCGTCACCGCCGGTGCCCGGGGCATGCTGCGGGTGTCCCGGCTGTCGTCGGCCGAGGTGCGGGAGTTGTTCCAGGTCAGAGAGGCGCTCGAAGGTCTGGCGATCACGCAGGTCATCGAGTCGTCGCCCGGGCCCGAGGCGCTTCGGGCGCTGCGGGACGCCGTGGCACGGCTCCACACCGCCGTCGAGTCGGGTGCGGATCTCGGTACCAAGGTGGAGGCCGACCTCGCCTTCCATCTGCTGCTGTGCGAGCTGTCGGGCAACTCCGTCCTCCTGAAGACCTGGCGCGGGCTCGAGGGGCCGATCCGGGTGGTCGTCATGAGTGCTGCGGCCGAGCGGCGTGAGGTGGCCATGGCGGCGTCGGCCCATCTGCCGCTCGTGGAGGCGATCGAACGCGGTGACGCGGCCGCGGCGCAGGAAGTTCTGCGCTCCCACATGGCCGCCGCCGTCGAGCAGCTCGCTGCCGCGGACCTGGACACCGGCGGCGACCAGGCCGTTCGCTGATCCTTCCGTCCCTTTTCACGAGGCCCTCCGGCGACCGCTGGTGGGCCTTTTTCGTGGCCGGGGGTTGACACGTGCGGATGCACTCCCCAGAGTCGACTCTCGACTGTTAACAGTCAACAGCCAACAAGGGCGGTTCAGGGACGGACCACCCCGTCAGCGATCAAGGAGGATCGGCATGGCTGCTTCCCCGCCCGCCGGACCGTCGGCCCAGGGTTCCCCCGAGCGCATGAGAGTCGCCATCGGCTGCGGCGTCGGCGCGACCATCGAGACCTACGACTTCATCGGCTTCGGCACGGCCGCGGCGCTCTACTTCGGAGACGTGTTCTTCCCGGACTCCGACCCCCTGTCCGCCACTCTGCTGTCCTTCGCCACGCTGGGCATCGGCTTCGCCGCCCGCCCCCTCGGCGGTGTGATCGCCGGCCATCTGGGCGACCGCATCGGACGGAAGCCGGTGCTGGTCGGGTCGCTGCTGCTGATGGGCGTGGCAACCGTCCTGATCGGCTGTCTGCCCACCTACCAGATGGTCGGTGTCTGGGCCCCGGTACTGCTCGTGGCCGTCCGTATCGTCCAGGGACTCGCCTTCGGTGCGGAGTGGGGCGGCGCCATCCTGATGACCTTCGAGCACGCGCCGTGGCGACGACGAGGTCTGTACACGGGGATCACCCAGGCGGGCTTCCCCGTCGGGCTGCTCCTGGCCAACCTGGCCTTTCTCCTCAGCAGGCACACACTGGACGACAACTGGGCCTGGCGTGTGCCGTTCCTCCTGAGCGCCGTACTGATCGCGGTGGGCATCTTCATTCGGCTCAAGATCGACGAATCCCCGCAGTTCGAGGAGCTGAAGGAGTCCGGCGAGGTCGCCAAGAACCCCCTCGGGGAGGTGCTCCGGACGGACTGGCGGGGTCTGCTGCGGGCCTTCTGCCTCAGGACCACGGAAACGGCCGGATACGCGGTCTCGGTCACCTTCGTCCTCTCCTACTTGAACGACGACCGCGCGCCCGACGTCTCCAGCGCGGTCAGCCTCACCGCGCTGGTGACCGCCGCGGCCCTGGGCATCTTCGCCACCACAGGGTGGGGACTGCTGTCCGACCGGGTCGGACGCCGACCGGTGTACCTGCTGGGCTGTGCCGTGACCCTGCTGTGGGGCTTCCCGCTGTTCCTCCTGGTCAACACGGGCACCGCCGCGCTCGTCCTGGCCGCCTTCGTCGTCAGTTACACGATCTGCCAGAACTCCCTGGCGGGCGTCCAAGGAGCCTGGTTCTGCGAGCTGTTCGCCACCCGGACCCGCACCGCGGGCACTTCGCTCGCCTACCAGCTCTCCGCCGTCGTCTCCGGGTTCACGCCCATGATCGCGACCGCCCTGTACTCCGCCGTCGGATGGACCGGCCCGGCCCTCCTCTTCAGCTTCTACGGGCTGCTCGGCCTCGTCGCCACCGTGCTGACCCGCGAGACCTGGGGAGCCACCGAGAAGCGGCAGGCCGACCTGGCGGCCCGGACGGAGCGCGACACCACCGCCCCCGCCGCCCTGTCCCACTGACTCGCACCTGAAAGAAGGAGTTGACGTGGCCTCCACCGCCACCACCACGCCGGCCGCCGGGCCGCGTACCGTCCCACCCCTGTCGCACGCCGAGCGACTGCGCGCTCTGCGGGAGTCCGCGTACCGCATCCGCACCCACGCCCTGAACATGGCCGAGGTCCAGGGCCAGGGCTACGTCGGACAGGCACTCGGTGTGGCCGACGTCCTCGCCGTCGTCTACAAGGACGTGCTCAACCACCGTCCCGAGCAGCCGGAGTGGCCCGGGCGGGACAGGCTGCTGCTCTCGATCGGGCACTACGCCATCGCCCTGTACGCCGCGCTCGCGGAAGCAGGGGTGCTCGACACCGCGGAACTGGACACGTACGGAAGCGACGACTCCCGCCTGCCCATGTCGGGCATGGCCTCCTACACCCCCGGTATGGAGATCTCCGGTGGCTCGCTCGGTCACGGCCTGGGCATCGCCGCCGGACTGGGGCTCGGACTGCGCCACCAGGGCAGCCGCGCGCACGTGTACAACCTCCTCTCCGACGGCGAACTGGACGAGGGCTCCACCTGGGAGGCCGCCCTGGCCTGCGCCCACCACGGCCTCGACAACGTCACCGCCATCGTCGACGTCAACGCCCTGCAAGCCGACGGCCCGACGAACGGTGTGCTGCGCACCGAGCCCGTCACCGCCAAGTGGGAGGCGTTCGGCTGGCACGCGCTCCGGGTGGACGGCAACGACGTCGACGCCCTCGTCACAGCCTTCGACAGCCTGCGCACCCACCGGGGCTCGCCGACCGTGCTCATCTGCGACACCCGGATCGGCCGCGGCGTGCCGATGCTCGAGACGCGGGAGAAGGCGCACTTCCTGCGGGTCGAGGAGCACGAGTGGCAGATCGCCCGCGACCAGCTGACCGCGGGATTCCACACCGAGTGCAGCGACCGGAACGCGACGACCGCAGATGAGGAGCACACCGCATGAACTCCGTCGGCGCCCCCGCAACCGGCACACGCAGGCTCACCACCTCCGCCATGATCGCGTCCATCGCGGAGGAGGGCCAGCGCACCACCAAGGCCCCCTTCGGGCACGCCCTCGCCCGGCTCGCCGACGAACGGCCCGACATCGTGGGCCTGTCGGCGGACCTCGCCAAGTACACCGACATGCACGTCTTCCGCGAGGCGCACCCCGAACGCTTCTTCCAGATGGGCATGGCGGAACAGGCGATGCTCGGCGCGGCAGCGGGGCTCGCAGAGTCGGGCCTGACCCCCTTCGCCTCCACCTACTCCGTGTTCGCCACCCGCCGTGCCTACGACTTCCTGTGCCTGGACATCGCCGAGCCGGGCCTGAACGTCAACGTCGTCGGCGCCCTGCCGGGACTGACCACCGGCTACGGCCCCAGCCACCAGGCCACCGAGGACCTCGCGATCCTGCGTGCCATGCCCGGTCTGACGATCGTGGATCCGGCGGACTCGGTCGACATCGAGCAGGCCGTACCCGCCCTGGCCGCGCACCCCGGCCCCACCTATCTGCGGCTGCTGCGCGGAGCGGTCCCCACCGTGCTCGACGAGTACGACTATTCCTTCCGGCTGGGACGCGCCGCCGAACTGCGCGGCGGGCGCGACGTGTTGTTCATCTCCACCGGCCTGATGACGGTACGCGCCCTGTCGGCGGCCCGGGAACTCGAACGCGACCACGTCGACGCCGCGGTCCTGCACGTGCCGACCATCAAGCCGTTCGACCGCGAGGCCGTCGTCCGGGAAGCGGCGAAGGACCGGCTCGTCGTCACCCTCGAGAACCACAGTGTGATCGGAGGCCTGGCGGAGTCCGTCGCCTCCAGCCTGGCCTTCGCCGGGGTGACGGCTCACCTCGTTCCCGTGGGTCTGCCGGACGAGTTCCTCGCGGCGGGCGCGCTGCCCACGCTGCACGACCGGTACGGCCTGTCGGTGGCGGCGATCAAGGACCTCGTTCGCCGTGAACTGTGAATCCGACAGCCGCTGACCCGACCACCGTGACCTCACCGCCCCCGTCAGGAGCCCGCATGACCACCCGTAACAGCCCGCGCACCGCCCTCGTCACCGGAGCCGGGTCCCGCCGCGGCATCGGCCGCGCCACCGCCCACGCGCTCGCAGCCGACGGCTACGCCGTCGCCGTCCTCGACCTCGACAAGGAGGCCGCCGAGGAAGCGGCCCGCGAAGTGGCCGCCCGTCACGGGGTCGAGGCGCTCGCCCTCGCTGCGGACGTCACCGACGCCGATGCCGTCGACGCCGCCGTCGCGCAGGCGGAAGCGGCTCTGCCGCCCATCGGCGCGCTCGTCAACAACGCGGGCATCACCTCGCCCGTGCCGTTCTTGAAGGTCTCGCCCGCCGAATGGGACAGGATCTTCGACGTCAACGTGCGCGGCGGCTTCCTGATCACCCAGCGCGTCGCCGCCGGCATGGCGGAACGCGGATTCGGTCGCATCGTCTTCCTCTCCTCCGTCTCCGCCGAACGCGGGGGAGGGGTCTTCGGCGGGGTGGCCTACTCCGCGGCGAAGGCCGGTCTCCTCGGCTTCGCCCGGGCACTGGCCCGCGAGCTGGGCCCGTCGGGCGTGACGGTCAACTGCGTGGCACCCGGGCTCATCGACACCGACATCACGCAGGGCAAGCTGGACGAGGCCCGCAAGGCGGCCATGGTGGCGGACATCCCGGTGCGCCGGATCGGGGGCGTCGACGACGTCGCCGACGTCATCGCGTTCCTGGCGCGGCCCGGATCGGGATACGTCACCGGTGCCACGTACGACGTCAACGGCGGTTCCCACATCCACTGAGTCGAACTGAGGCGTCTCCCAAGGAAGAGACGGAAGGGTCGGAAGAACCGAGCACGGGCGGGGAACCCCGGGCGCCAGGACAGCACCCGGGGCGAGGCGAGGCACGGTCAGGCGACGGTTCCCGTCACCGAGCCTCCGTTCTTGGTCACGCGGTACGTCACGGTGGCTCCGCTCCAGAAGTGGAAGGTGAGCGTGACCTGCGCGCCGTCACGCAGGGCGTTGAGGTAAGCGGGGGTCAGGGTGAGGGCGTCGCCGGAGTAGTCCGGGGAGAAGGCGCCGTTGAACTCCTGATAAGGCGTCCAGTCGGTGTTGCCTGCGGCGCTGCCGTCGGCGTACTTGGACTCCATGGTCGCCAGCAGGTCACCGCGGAACCGGGTGGGGATGCCGAGCCCGTCCGTGGTGTTGCCGCTCGCGCCCGAGAGCACCGGCCTGTCGTACGTCGTGACGTAGATGTTCCAGGGGACGCCCGCGGAGAAGCGGGCCTGGATCGTCGCGTTGATCCCGTAGGCGCGGTTGCCGGCCAGTCTGGTGAGAGCGGAGGCCGTGAGGGTCAGCCGGTTGCCGGAGACGCTGTAGTCCCGGCCCCGGACGAGTTGTGTGTCGCCCTGCCACAGGCCCCGGAAGGTGGTGCCGTTCGGGTTCAGCGTGAGCGTCCTGGCCGCGATGGCGCTCGACTTCTCCAGGAAGATCCGGTCCGAGGACGCGGTTCCCGAGCGGGTGGTCCAGCTGGACTTGATCGCGGCGAACAGCGCGGGGTCGGACCACCGCAGGGTGGTGCGGTTCAGGTGGTTCCAGCTTCCCGCATCCCACAGGGCCGTGGTCACACCGGCGGTGCGGGCGTCGTGGCCGAGCTGCTCGTAGAACTTCAGCGCCTCGCCCCGCTCGATACGGGAGGGGTGATTGGAGTCGGGGAACTGAAGCAGGCCGTACTCACCGAGGTAGACGGGGATGCCCTTGGACGTGAGGGTGGCACGGATCCTGGCGAAGTTGTCGCTCATGTCCTTCTGAGAGGTGGCGTCGAACGTGGTGCCGCCCGCGACGTTCACGCTGAACGGGTAGTAGCCGTAGTAGTGCACGGTGGCCACGAGGTTCTTGTCGTTCAGCGCCTTCATCTCGGCGGCCAGGGCGTCGAGGAAGACCTGGCCGGAATTGGTGTGCAGGGTGGGCAGGACGAGCAGCCGGGTCGCGTTGTTGCCTCCGGACTGGCGGACCACGGTGTGGAACGCGGTGTTCAGCTCGCTGTTGTACCGGATGCCCTGGGCGTCGGTGGTGTTCTTGAACTGCGGCTCGTTGTTGCTCTCGAACAGCAGCCTCTGCGGCGAGTTTCTGAAGGTGGCGGCGATCTGGGTCCAGCTGGCCTTGAAGCGGGCCAGGACGCCATCGTGGTCGGTGGGCATGTCGGCGATCCACTGCCACGAGTCGTGATGCACGTTGACCACCACGTACAGACCGTCGGCCAGGGCCATGTCGACGACTTCCTTGACGCGGTTCATCCACGTCGCGTCGATCGTGTAGGGGGCCGTGGAGGACTGGTGGTCGGTCCAGGTGACGGGAATGCGCACGCTGCGGAAGCCCTGGGCCTTGATGGTGTCGAACACGGCCTTGGTGGCCTTCGGGTTGCCCCAGGAGGTCTCGTCGGGAATGGCGTCCAGGGTGTTGCCCAGGTTCCAGCTGGGCTGCATCGCGGCCACCGTCTCCATGGGCGTGGCGGTGAGCTTCGGGAGCCGTATCGGGGGCGAGCCCTGATGGCCGGGTGCGGCGAAGGCCGCGGTGCTCGTCACCCCGATCATGGTGACCAGCGCCAGCAGAAGGCCGAGCACGCGGCCCGGGCCGCGACTGCGGCGCTCGGTGACGTGGTGCGATCTCTTCATGTCTGACCCTTCTCTGTCAGCCGGGCGGGGGCCGCCCGTGGGGGACTGTGCGTTCAGGCGGTCGGGGAAGAGCGGTTCCGGCGTCGTTCCGGCGCCGGATCAGGAGCCGAGCGGCTCGTAGTCGAACCAGTCGAAGTGGACCGTGCCGACCGCGGCGTACAGACCGATGACCCGGCCGGTGAAACCGCCGGCCACCTCGGTCGACAGATAGCGGCCGTCGAGAGCGCCGAGCTCGGTGAAGGTGCCGTCCGGCTCCTCGACGCCGAACGTGAGCGTGTCCGGCCCGGTGCGGGCGTCCCGCGGCGGGGTGGGGGAGACGCGCAGGCCCAGGACCACGGGCCCAGGGGGCACGGACCGTGACGCCACGACGGTGCGCAGGGGCCCCACCCGGGCGAGCACCCGCACCTCTCCCGCGGACGCCTCGATCTCGTAGTGGTGCTCCTCGTCCAGGCGGACCGCGAGACCGCCGCGGCCCTCCGCCGGGTCGACGCGGGTCCGCGCCCCGCACGTCAGGTGCTGCTGGCGGCGACCGACGAACACGACGTCCCGTTCGTCGAGCGAGGCGCCGCGGGCACGCAGGGTCAGCCAGCCGGAGCGTTCCTTGGTGGTGCAGTGCTCCACGAGACGGTCCCGCACGGAGATCCACTGCGGCCGCAGCTCACTGAGGTCGAAGTCGTCACGGACGGGCTCGGCGGGCACGGGGACGAGCGGCCAGGCCGGTGCGGGCAGTTCGGACGGCACCTCGCCGACGACCGGCCATCCGTCCACCCACTCCACCGGCACCAGGAACGTCTCACGGCCCAGCACGTGCCAGCCCGGCGTGCCGCCCCGAGGCCGGACGGCGAGCAGCACCATCCACCACGAGCTGTCGGGCGCCTGGACCAGATCCGCGTGTCCGGTGTTCTGAACAGGGCGGTTGGTGCCGCGGTGGGTCAGGACCGGGTTGTGAGGACACGGCTCGAACGGGCCGGAGGGGGACGTCCCGCGGGCGATCGAGACGCCGTGGCCGCGCTCGGTGCCGCCCTCGGCGATGAGCAGGTACCAGTACGCGCCGACGCGGTACAGGTGCGGTGCCTCCGGGGCCATCGCGTCGACGCCGCCGGACCAGAGCCGTTGCGGCTCACCGAGCGTCTCCCCGGTGGACGGGTCGATGCGCACCTGCGAGACGCCGGCGACGGTGCACCAGCAGGTGCCGTCCTCGTCCCAGGCGAGGTCCGGGTCGATGCCGCGGATCCCCGACAGGCGCACCGGATCCGACCAGGGCCCGGCCGCATCGGTGGCGGTGAACAGCAGGTTTCCCTCACCGTCGGCCACGTTGGTGACGATCAGCCAGAAACGGCCGTCGTGGTGGCGCAGCGTGGGGGCGTAGATACCGGCGGAGGAGGGCGTGTCCGTGGTCAGGCGGAGCTGGCTGGGCCGGTCCAGGGCGTTGCCGATCTGTGTCCAGTGCACCAGGTCACGACTGTGGAAGACGGGGATGCCGGGGAAGTACTCGAAGCTGGAGCACACCAGGTAGTAGTCGTCGCCCACACGGCACACGCTGGGGTCCGGATGGAGTCCGGGGATGACGGGGTTGGCCACCACTGTCTCGGGGAGCTGCTTTTCTGACACTTGATCGAATCCTTCTGTTCAGCGGTCGGTCGACGTGCTGTCGAGGCGGAGCAGTACCGCGGACGGAGCCGTGGGCAACGTCAGCGTGAGGTCGGCGGTGTCGGGGTCCCAGGCGACGTCGGCCCGGCTCGCGGCAGGGTAGAGCAGGTGCGTGCGGGCCGCGGAGCCCCGCAGATGCGGCAGGGCGAGACGGGTGGTGGGGTCGGCGCCGGGGCGGCGCCAGACCGTGAGGTACGTGGTTTCGGGTGTGTGCAGTGCGAGGGCGAGCCACGGGTCCTCCCAGTCCGGCAGACCGAGTGGCCAGGCGGGGACGGCCCGGGCCAGGTCGGAGCGGATGGCCTTGTACACGCTGACGCCCTCGTGCACGAGGGCGAGGGCCTCGGGCCGCAGGCCCGGCAGCAGACCCGACAGATGGATGCGGCCGAGGAGGGCGTTGGCCATGGTGAAGGCGACTTCGTCCGGCGAGTCCCGCGGCAGCGGGTAGGCCCACACCGCGCCCTGCTCGGGGGTGACCGCGGTGGGGGCGGAGGCGGCGATGGGCGCGTACAGCTGGAGGTTCTGCTGATCACTGGTGGACTGGAGTTGCAGCCGCGACAGCAGCGCGTAGTCCCAGCGCATGCCGCCGGACGAGCAGTTCTCCACCACCAGCCGCGGAAAGCGGTCCAGGACGCCGTCGAGCCAGTCGAGGTGCGCCCGGTTGTGGCCGAGCAGGCCGGCGCCCGGAGTCTCCCCGGGGTGGGCGCTGGTGCCGGAGCCGGGGTCGATGTTGTGGTCGAGTTTGAGGTAGCCGACGCCCCATTCGCCGACCAGTCGGTCCACGACCTGGTCCAGGTGGGCGCGGGCGGCGGGGTGGCGCAGGTCCAGGTGGTGGCGGCCGGACTCCGTGACGCGGACACCGTCCCGGCGGAAGAACGCCTCGTCCGGGAGGGACCTGGCCATGGGGCTGCGGACGCCGATCACCTCCGGCTCCAGCCACAGACCGGGCACCATGCCGCGCTCCCGGATGCGGTCCAGCACCTCGTGGATCCCGCGCTCGCCGGGAAAGCGCGAGGCGGCGGGCTCCCAGGCGCCCACGCTGTCCCACCAGCCGCCGTTCTCACCGTCGTACCAGCCGGCGTCGATGACGAAATACTCCGCCCCCGCATCGGCGGCCGCGTCGATCAGCGGCAGCAGTTTCTCCGTCGAGGGGTCCCCCATCAGGCAGTTCATGTAGTCGTTGAAGATGACGGGAAGCCCCTGGTGGTCCGGGTGCGGGCGGCGGATGACGCGCCGGTAGCGGGTGAGTGCGGCGAACGCCTCGTCCGGGCCGCGGTCGTCGCTGAAGGCGAGGGCGACCGGTACGGTGGCGAACTCCGCGCCGGGCTCCAGCGGATGCCGCCACCCGTGGTGGGTGTCGTTCGGGCCGAACAGGGCCAGGTAGGCCAGCGTGTCGCGTTCGCCGCACTCCCAGTGCCAGCCGCCGCCGTTGTGCTCGATCTGCCACAGCCAGGTACGGCCCGAGCCGCGGTCGGTCAGGCCACCCATGGGCAGTCGGCCGCAGCTGGACCACACGCCCCGCCCGGTCCGCGTGAACTCGCCCTTGCCGTTGTCGTAGACGACGCGGTCGCCGAGGGAGGGAGAGGTGACCCGCATCGGCTGTCGCTGCCACCGGCATTCGGCGACCCAGTCGTTCTCGGCCCACAGCACGTCCGTCGCCTCGATGGCCTCCCGCCCGTCGGCGAGAGCGCCCACGACGAGGGAGGAGACCGACTCCAGGTGGAGGGTGCCCTCCCCGCCGTTGCGCAGGACCACTTCGGCGCGCAGCACGGGCACGCCGTCCGGTGAGCGGTAGGTGACCTCCGCGGCGAGACCCGTCTCGGGGTCGTGAAGCCGGACCGCGAGCATGTGCCACTCGCCGTCGCGCGTGACCCGGTGCTCGCGGTACCGCAGGCGCGCGCCGAGAGAGGTGTCGATGAGGCGCCCGCCCGACCAGGCGCGGCCGTGGCCCGCGGCCGTCACCTCCACCAGGGGCAGCTGAGGCCAGGTGCGCCGCTCGGGACGCGTGCCGCTGGGGCGGCCGATCCGTGTGAGGCGGGCGATGCCGTCCTCGGCGACGCCGATCTCGACCTCCAGGGCCCGGTGGCCCCATCGGAGGATCTGCGGTGCGCTGGTCATGGTTGCCTTTCCGGTCGGGCAGCGGGGTTCAGGCGATACGGAGCACGAGGCAGCCGCCGGGCGGCAGTTCGGACACCGGGGCGTCGAGCAGGTGGCGGGCGGGCTCGGGGAGCGGCACGGGTTCGGTGCGATGGCTGATCAGGAAGCGCCGGCGGCGTCCGTCCGGGGCGTGCCGGGTCACGGTCTCGACCCGGGGAGGCAGGCCCGGCACCTCGGGTCCCACGCCCGTCTCGTCGAGGAGCCGGGCGACCGGGGCCGCGTAATCGGCGTCGTCGAGACGGGTGGAGAGGTACCAGCCCCGCCCGGCGCCGAAGCGGTGACGGGTGAGCGCCGGGCTGCCGGCGAGCATGCCGTGGGTGTAGGCAGCCGCTCGCCGCCCTCGGAAACCGCACGCCCACGGTCAGAACGCCGGACGCGAAGCCGGGTCGAACCGGTCAGTCCTCCGCAGCCGTTCCCGCAGGCGGCGAGCAGGGACGTGATCGCCGCGGCCCCCGGCCACAGCGGTGTCCTTGGCGACGAAGCTTCTGCGGTTCAACTCGTTGCTCATGAGCGGCCCTTCCCTCGGAGCGTCGAAGCGCTTCACCTGGGCGCGAACGCTAATGACATGTTTCTTGCGAAACAAGAGGGCGATGCCCGGGAAACTTTCCTTCCTCCCTTGCATTGACAGCTTGCGACCTTGCATTGACAGCTCGCGAGAGCGATGGCAGCGTCGAAGCGCTTCAACACCCGAAACCGGCCTGCTGCTCACGGTTGCCGCGTGGGTTCTCCGTCGCAGAGCACCGGAAGCGAGGTGGCGCAGCTCCACGTCTGTGCGCTGAACGCCCGTTACGAGGCGCCCAGGCTGCGGCTCGCGGACTTCCGCACCGCCTGCGAGGTCCTCGTCGCACGGTCCGCCGGACCCCGGAGGACGACAGCGACGGCTTCCATGCCCTGCGAGCCTGCTGTGGTCTGGTCCGGGACAGGCGCGGCCCACACTTCACCACGCAGGACCGCTCGCTTCCCGCGGGTTGCCGGCCTGCACGGTCGAAGCTCTGGACTTGCTCAAGAGGTGCTGTAGGCCAACGCAACGCCGGGCATACTGCGGGCAATCGGGCGCAGTCCGGCGGAGGGGGACGTCATGTTGATCGCATTCGTATGGGTGGGCGTGCTCGTATTGGCGCTCGTCACGGTGATCACCTGGATGGTGCGCCGGGCATGGCGTCGTGCGTGGGACGATCTGAGTTTGCGGGCAACTGCGCCCGGCTGGGGTGCGGGGCCGGGCCATGGGGCATGGCCGACCGGGCCGACCGGGCCGGGCATGTACAACGCCACGACGGCGCATGCTTCCGGCAGTCCCGCGGAGCACCCTTCCTGGTGGGAGGCAGGCGCGAACGAGCATCCTTCGAGTGACTGCTCCGGCGGCGGTTCCTCGTCTTGCGGTAGTTCGTCTTCGTGTGGGAGTAGTTCGTCTTCGTGTGGGAGTAGTTCGTCTTCGTGCGGGAGTAGTTCCTCTTCGTGCGGGAGTAGTTCGTCGTCCTGCGGCAGTTCCTGCTGACCGAGCCAGGCCTCTCGCTGAAAGGCGGAGTCCCGTCCCGCAGTCACGGCTTGGTCCGTGCTCATTGAGGTGTTCGGGCAGTGGGCCGAGGCGACGGACGGAGGACGGCGGCCCTCGGGCATCGTGGAGCCGGAGCCGGAGCCGGAGCCGGAGCCGGAGCCGGAGCCGGAGCCGGAGCCGGAGCCGGAGCCGGAGCCGGAGCCGGAGCCGGAGCCGGAGCCGGTGGTGGTGACGCCCGGGGCGGGTGTGATGCGGCTGATCCCGGACCGCGTGGAAGGCATGGGGGCGGAGGCGCTCGCGCCGCGGTACCTGCGGATCATGGAGATCGTCGCGAAGGCGTCGGGGCCGGTGATGGCCAAGGACGTCGAGCTCGCGCTGGGCCGGGAGAACACCCCGGGCAAGGTCGAGCCGGTCCGCGGCCAGTTGCGCAAGCTATCGGACCGGGGCTGGCTGTCGCGCACGGGCTCCGGACGCTATCTGCCGCGCTGACCACCGGCTGCGGTCCGGCGTCGGCGTACAGATCTCTGTGTCCAGCCGCGTACACCAAAACGTGCCCATGGAATCGCGTGGCGCAGACATGGCGGAAGCCGGGCGCCTGTTGACTCTCCCTTCGTGGGAGACCCAAAGGTGGAGCGCATGCACGTCGGTGACAACACGTTCTGGAGTATCGGGGAGGTTGCCCGGAAGACCGGGCTGTCGGTAAAGCTGATCCGGCACTGGTCCGACACCGGGGTCATCCACCCCGCAGGCCGGACTCCGGCCGGCTACCGGCTGTACGGCACCGAAGCACTGGCCCGTCTACAGCTGGCGCAGACACTGCGAGGGCTGGGCCTGGGGCTGGCGACGATCCGCGACGTACTGGAACGCGAGAACACCCTGTCGGAGGTGGCCGCAACGCACATCGACGCGCTGGAGAGGCAGATCCGCACGCTGCGAACGCAGCAGGCGGTGCTGCGCTCCGTCACCCGCCGCAACACCACTGCCAAGGGGCTCACCATCATGACCGAGCTGGCGCGCATGTCCGCCGCTGAACGCCGTGCCGTCATCCAGGACTTCGTCACCGACACCTTGGGGGAACTGGACGTACCCACCTACCGACGGGGCCTTCTGGCAGCGACCCCGGACCTGCCCGCCGATCCCACCAACCAGCAGGTCGACGCCTGGCTCGAACTGGGCGAACTCGTCAGAAACCCAGCTCTGCGCACCGGTCTGCGCCGTATGGCCCACTACGCCGCCGAACACCACCCAGGCGAGCACGACGACAGCGCGTTGCGGGACGCCGAGCGGGTGACAGATGACTGGCTGCGGCGAGTGGAAACCGCGATGGCGCAGGGAATCGCCGCGGACTCGCCGGCGGCCGACCCCATCGTCACCGCCATCGTCGAGACGTGGATCCCCACGCAGGCCGCTCCGGACGACGAGACGCTCGTTGACGACGCGCAGACGAGGGGTCTGCTCCTTCAGCAGCTCGAAGTCGCCTCCGACACGCACGTGGAGCGGTACTGGCAGCTGCTGTGCATCATCAACGGCTGGCCCGTGCGGCCCAGCATGGCGGAAGCCGGTCGATGGCTGACGACGGCATTGAGGGCGCATCCTGAACCCGGTGCGCGAGCCGCACAACTCGCTGAGATGTACGACGCCGGTGAGGACGCGTGGGGACCGACCGGCGTACTCCATGCCTGTGAAGAAGTCCTGGACGCCGTCGGCAGGCTCGTCTCCGCGGTGGAGCCGGGCCAGTTCGCCCAGCCGACGACCTGCGCCGACTGGGACGTTCAGGCCCTCCTCAACCACCTCGTCTGGGAGAACCTGCTGTGGGCCGGCCTGGCCAACGGAACCCCCCGCTCCGACTTCACCGCCGACCACCTGGGGGACGACCATGTCGCGGCCTTCCGTACCGCGTCCCAGGCCGCACGGTCGGCCTTCGCAGGCCCGGGCATGCTCGAACGGCGCTACGGGCCCGCTCCCGGGCGACGGCTCGTCGAGCAGTTGGTGATCGAGATGCTGGTTCACGGCTGGGATCTGGCCCAGGCCATCGGGCGCCCCTACGACAGCGTTCAGCACGTCGCTGAGACGGCCCTCCCTGTCGTATGCGAGATCTACGGCGATCTGCCCCGTACTGCCGGGGGTTCCTTCGCCGAGCCGCAGCCGGTACCCGCTGACGCCGGCCCGCTCGACCGTCTGGCCGCCTACCTGGGCCGCACCGTCACCTGACGAACACGAGCACGCTCCCGTGTACCTGGCTGGGCGCGTTCGCGCGTACGCCGACATCCGGCCGGTTACGGCCGTAACACGAGGGCCCCCGGCGGGAGTTGGCGCCTGTGTGAAGAAGCAGCCGCCCGCCGAGGGCTCTCCCGGTGTTGTCTACCAGGTCCGGCTTCCCGTGTCGAAGCGGACCGTAGATCTCGTCGCCGGCCTGATACGCCGCAGGCGCAAGCAGCTGGGCACCCGCTGGCGCAAGGCCGCTCCGGGCACGCAGGCGATCGTGGTCCTGGCCGTCCTTCTTTGCGTTCATGCCACGCCTCGGCCGGCATGCTCTCGCAGCACACTGTGCAGGATGGCCGTACAGCTCTGACCCTCGCGCTGTTGCTGTTGCTGTTGCTGTTGCTGTTGCTGTTGCTGTTGCTGTTGTTGCTGCCGCTGCTCGCCTGTGACGGCGGGGCTCACCGATCGCCTGCGAAGTGGTCGTGGATCTCGTCGCTGCAATCGTCCGCGCCGACCTTGCTCCGTGAGAAGGCCAGCACGCCGTCGTCCGTGTCTTGCTGCTCGGCCTTGGCCAGCTTCGTCTCGATGTCCGCGATGTACTGGGCGCACTCGGGGCTGACGGGCTTCGGGGGGCGTGGGTCCGGAGCGGAGGTGGCGTTCAGCCCGGCGGTGGCGGCGATGCCCAACGCGCACAACAGCACCCACCCGGCGATCCATGTGCGGCGGCTTGTCCGTATCGGCTTGGGCATCCGGGCATCCTACGGGTGCTACGGGATCGCCCGCGATGCTCCGGCACCACGAGCCGCGAGCCGTTGCATCGAAGCCGCTCTTCCAGATCGCCGGCGCGCGCTGCCCGTCCGCGTGGAAGACCGCCGACCCTGGGGTCTCAGCGCAGCCGGCGTGCCCGCAGCACGATGTCGTCGGTGTGGTGTGCGCCGGCGCCACCCTCAGGTGCCACGCGCGGCCGTTGCTCGTTCGCCTCCACCTCCCAGTCGTCGTCGAGAAGAGCGGCGACCATCGAGGGCCAGACGTAGTCGGCGGGGTCGAAGCCGCTGTCGTGCGCGTGCCGGGTGTCCATCCCCGCGTGATGCACGAGCAGCAGCACGCCGCCGGGCGCCACGGCTGTGAGGAGCGCACGCTCGGCTGCCGCGTCGGGGGTGCGCAGCAACGCCGGATACTGCGCGGACACCAGGTCGAAGGAGGCCGGTGGAAGCACCGCCTCGGTGAGCGCCGCATGAACCCACTGAACGACGACGCCGGCGTCCAACGCGTGCCCGGCTGCCCGTTCCAGCGCCAGGCCCGAGACATCGAGCGCGGTCACGTCCCAGCCACCGCGCGCGAGCCAGATGGCGTCCGCGCCTTCCCCGCAGCCGACGTCGAGCACGCGCCCGGGTGCGAGCCCGGCGGCTTCGGCCACGAGGGCGCCGTTGGGCCGGCCGCTCCACAAGGAGTGTCGGCCGGCGTACCGGCTGTCCCACTCGGCCCGCACCGCGGGGTCGCCGACGTATCCGTCGGCAGGCGTTGGGCTGTCCGGCGCGGGCGATCCTGCTGCGAGGTCTTCGGTCACGGGCCCACGGTCGCCCACCGGATCGCACTCTGGCCACTCCCGTTGCCGATCCGGCAAACGGCCTCGCCCCTGAGCTGCGGGCGCAGAGGCGGCGGTCTCGGGCGGCCATACGCAGCCGGGGCGCGGTCCCTCCACCGGTACGCATGGAGATGTAGGGCGGTTCGACCTGTACTTCGGTTGCGGCGATCGCCCCCGGAACGCGACCGGGGGGCATGGCCAGGGGGCTCGGGGCGCCGATCTGCTGCCGAGGGTTGTTATGACCGCTGTCATGATAGATGCTGCCTATCGGCGTTCACTGCACCCGAGCAGGACGAGCCGGGAGGGCTTGAAGATGAGCGAAAGCGTCGCACGGGCAATGTGGGAGAGGTTCGAACCGGTCCACCAACTGGTCTACTTCACCCCTGAGGTGCGCGAGGCCGCGGAGGGTCTCGGATTACGCGGCTACTGGATGGGCTATTTCGCTCTGCGTGCGGCGCCTCTCGGCCCGGTTCCCGCCTCCGTCGTCACCAGCTGCTTCTACGTCTTCCATCCCGACCGGGCCGCGGGCGCCCTGCCTGACGCCTGGGCTGTCGCATCTCCTCAGCAGGTGATCGAGGCGCGCGAGCGGGCCGTGGACGCCGCGATGACGAGCCTTTTCGGTGCGGACGTCGTTGCCTCCGCCGGGCTGGCCGAGGCCGCCGACCTCGCCTGGGAGGCCGCCCGCGCCGCGGACACGGCGGGACGGGTGCTCGGCGCGGCCAACCAGGCCCTGCCCCGCCCGGCCCAGCCACACGTGAGGCTCTGGCAGGCTGTGACCACCTTGCGCGAACACCGCGGCGACGGCCATGTCGCCGTGCTGGTGGGCCGTCGTCTGGGGCCGGTCGAGGCACTGGTACTCAAGAGCGCGACAGGGGAAACCGACGCCGAGTTCCAGCGACGCATCCGTCAGTGGGACGTCGTGGAATGGCGTGCGGCGCAGGCGACACTGCGGGAACGCGGCTGGATCGACGAGGAGGGGCGCCTCACCGAGACCGGGGCGGCCGTACACGAGCAGATGGAGGCGGACACGGACGCGGCGGCCCTCACCCCGTGGCAGGCCCTGGGCGCCGACGCCACCACCCGCCTCGCCCACCTGCTCGAACCGCTCGCACGACGCGTCCTGGACTCCGGAATCATCCCGACCGGAAACCCGGTCGGACTCACCAAGGGCACATGGAGCTCCAAGACTTGACGGTGGCGGTGCGGTCGATCGGGATACCCGTATCGGCAGTAGAGGGCCGCCCGCCCCAGGCATCGATGCGGGCCTGAGTCGGACGAGCAGTCCGGCGAACAGCCGGATCGGGCCAGTGCCCGTGTCCGACCGCGGTGATGAAGCTGTCGGAGGTGCCGTAACCCACGGCGATCTATGCACGGAGGATCACCCAGAACCGGAAGTGCTGAGCAAAGCCGTCATCTCAGACGTCGGTAGTCGGCGCAAGGGTGTCCAACCAGACGTCGAAGACGAAACGTGTGTGGTCGGGGCCGCCCTCCAACCACCACGTGCTCACTGTGGCGATGTCATCAGTGACCTCTTCGATCGTGCACTGGATGCTGGTCGGGCACGGGTAGGCCGAGGTCGACAGAAGGTTCCCTCCGAAGTAGGCGGTCTTGCCGACCAGTTGGTGAGGGCGGTCGTAAGCGTCGGCGAACTCCACCAGGACCAGGCCCGGTTGCGGATCGTCGGTGAGCCAGCAGACAGCGATGGCGGGCAGTTCACAACCATCACCCTTGCCCAGGTTCAGCCCCATGGCTTGACGTTATCAACCGGGCGTCCCACAGGAGACAGAAGCAGAGGCAACCGCACGTCAGGCCGCGGCCTCGGCCTCGGCCGCATGGTGGCTCTGGCGGCTTCGGTGGGTCCGTGCCGTGGCCAAGTCCGCTGCCCGCGTGACCGAGTTGGCGTCGGCGGCCAGCAGGGGTAGCCGGACGGCCGGGCTGGGGATGCGGCCCTGGGCGTGCAACACCCCCTTGATCACGGTCGGGTTCGGCTCGGCGAAGAGTGTGGCGGACAGGCGGGCCAGATCGGCTCCCAGTCTGCGAGCCGGTCCGGCGGCGTCACGCTGCCAGAGGGAGATCAGCTCGGCGTAATCAGCGGTGCGGACATTGGCCGACGCCAGGATGGCGCCGTGGGCGCCCGCCGCGAGCAGTGGCGAGATGACGGCGTCGTCACCGCCGAGCACCGCGAAGTCCGGAGGCGACGAGCCGAGCAGTTCCATCGCGGCCGCGTTGATCGCGCCTGTGGCGTATTTGACGCCGACGACCTCCGGCAGGTGCCCGAGCGCGATGAGCGTGCTGGTGCTGAGGGACTGGCTGGTGCGGTACGGGATGTCGTAGATGACCAGCGGCAGGCCCCCGTGCTCGGCGAGTGCCGTGAAGTGCGCCAGTGTTCCCGCCTCGCCGGGGCGGGTGTAGGCCGGCGCGGGAACCAGCGCCGCGGCCACGTCACCGCTCTGAGCGAGCTCCCGCAGCGTGGAGTTGGCGGCGGCGGTGTCGTTGGTGCCGACGCCGACGATCAAAGGAGCTTTGTGTGCCCGGCAGGCGGCCGCGCAGATGCGCACCACGGCCTGCTTCTCCTCGCTGGTCAGTGTGGCTGCCTCCGCGGTGGTGCCCAGGGCGACGAGTCCGCGAGCACCACCGTCCGACAGCGCATCGTGGGCGAGGCGGGCGAGCGCGTCCGGGTCAAGGCGCAGGTCGTCGGTGAACGGTGTCACCAAGGGGACGAAGAGGCCGGTGAGGTTCGCTTCGGGCTTCATGCATCCAGCCTGACCGACCGGAACCCGGTAGATCCAGCTCATGTTTCTACACGTATGCGTAAGATCAGCTTATGCTCGATGTCCGAAGGCTCCGCCTGCTGCGCGAACTGGACCGACGCGGCACCATCGCGGCCGTGGCCGAGGCGCTCGCCTTCACCGCCTCGGCCGTCTCCCAGCAACTGGGCGTGCTGGAGCGCGAGGCCGGTGTGCCCTTGCTGGAACGAAGCGGCAGACGGGTGGTGCTCACGCCCGCGGGCCGCATCCTCGTCGCCCACGCCGACGCCGTTCTCGAACGCCTTGAGCTGGCCGTGTCCCAATTGGCCGGGGCGCGCGAGGGCATCGGCGGGCCGCTGCAGATCGGGACGTTTCCCTCCGGCGGCCCCGCGATCGTGCCCGCCACGCTGGCCGAACTGGCCCGCAGACACCCGGCGCTGGAGCCGATGGTGCGGGAGATCGACTCGGCACGGGTCTCCGACGGCCTGCGCGCCGGCGAACTCGATGTGGCCCTCGTTCACGACTACGACTTCGTTCCCGCGTCTCCGGACACCACGGTCGACCAGGTGCCCCTGCTGGAGGAGCCCATGTACCTGGCGACGGGCCGCACCAACGACAGCCCTCCCGCGACCGGTCCCACCACCCCCGGCGGCACGCTGTCGGAGTTGCTCGGACCCTGGGCCACGTCACCGTGGATCACGGCCAGGGAGGGTACGACCGGTCACGCGATGGCCGTACGCGCCTGCCAGGCGGCCGGCTTCCAGCCGCGCATCCGGCACCAGGTCAACGACTTCCGTACGGTCCTGGCACTGGCCGCCATCGGGCAAGGCGCCGGATTCGTACCGGAGATGGCCACCCGACACGCCCCCGAGGGCGTGTCGCTGACCCGACTGCCCCTTTTCCGCCGCTCGAAGGTCGCCTTCCGCGCGGGCGGCGGCACGCACCCTGCGATCGCAGCATTCGTGGCGGCGGTGCGAACAGCGGTCCAGGGGCTGGGAAATCCCTAGTTGGTGAGTGCGTAGCAGGTGGCGCGGGCTGCGCCGTGCTCGTTCCAGTCCCATTTGTCAGTGGGCCAGGTGAACCAGTGCGTGTCTCGCTCGGCGGACTCCGCTCGCCAGGCGGCGGGGGAGTTGGGGACGGCTCGGTCGCAGGCGGTTTCGGCTTGCTGCCGGGCTTTGTCGGCCCCTGGGTAGGTGGTGGTCATCTCCGGCTGGGCCAGGATCCGGGCGCCGTGCTTCGTCTCGCACGGGCGGCTCACGACCAGGCGATTGGAGTCGGTGCCGGTGTGCGGGTCGAAGCACGCGCCCGGTTCCAGTTCATCGATCTCCCGGACCGTGTCCCGCGCGGGGAGCTGCCGGGCGGCGGACGGCAGCTTCGGGGCACCCGCACCGTGCCGACTGATGGTCAGCTCGGCCCGGATCCCCTTCAAGCTCCGCAACGAACCCCACTCCCGCGCCTTCAGGGCACCCAGATCGGCCGAGGCGCGGGTGAAGCGTCCTTGGCCGTCGGTGCGGAGCACGAGGTCGATGGGCAGGGGTGCGGCGGCTTCGTCGGTCCCGCGGTGCAGCATGTCCCGCAGGTCCTTGGGGAAGAGGGCGAGGGCCGCGGGAGCGGTGGTGCGGATCGTGTAAGTCCGGCCGGCCTTCGTCGGCATGGACTTCGTCACCTGACCTCCGGACGAGAGCAGCTCCAGCAGTGTCCCGCCGAACGGGACCTGGGTGCCGGCCAAGGACTCGACATTGCGGTTGCCGTCGAGGGTGAAGTCGCTCGGGGCATGGCGGATCCAGTACGGCGCGGTGCCCGGCCGCACCAGCACGTCTGCCCCCTCGACGGCGACGCCCAGCTCCGCAGGCTGAGGAGACGGTGCGGGGGAGGAGCCCAGTAGCGCCTCCCGCTGCCCCGTGGTGACCCGCTTGGTGAAGGTCCACGACCGGGTGCCGACGGCGTGTCCCGCCTTCGGGGCCATCCGGCCCTCGCTCGTCAGGACCGCCTCACCGGTGCCGAGCTCGAAGGCCATGGTCTGCCGGAACGCGAAAGCATCCGCCGCCAGGGTCGCTTCGAGAGCTTTGGCAGGCTGCTGCTCCTTCGGAGCGGAGAAGACGGGGTGCGGCGGCTCGGCCGGTTCGCCGGCAAAACACCCAGCGACCGTAAGCGCGGCTGCGGCTGCGGCTGTGGCGACGCCGAAACGGGCGCGCGTGAGGGAGGGATGACGGGATATCACGACGGTACGACAGCGGCACCCACTCCACGGTTGCACGGCGGACGATAACGGAACCGCAACGCCGCCGGGAGGCGCCGGACCTGGGCCGGCGGGCTGTGTGTCCCCACCAGCCTCAGAGAGCACTAAGAACCCGTCTTTGAACCTGCTTGTACGCAACAGCGTTTGCTGTGGGTTGCCGGGGGTCTCGTGCGGCAGGATGCTGCGGGCAGAGGCCGGGACTTGTCGCCGGCGGAGGGAGTGCCGGCGTCCCGTGCCGAGGGGTGGTGGGCGCCATGCCCACGAGCACGAAGATCGGGAGCGTCTCCCGGGCGCGGTACGAGGAGATCATCGCCGAAGACCGGAAGCTCGTCGAGGTCGATACGAAGATCCAGTTCAAAATCGGTGACCATGCTTTGGAGATCGAGCCGATGCGGCCGCACGGCGGCTCGTTAGCGGCGGCCGGTGAGGAACTGCTCGGGGTGCGAGAGACCCTGGAGCTCTATGCCGAGGACATCGGCGTTCCCTACAACCAGGTCCGCCTCAACCGGCAGACGGCCAGCAAGTGGCCTGCAGAGCACCGGATCGCGGGCGTCTCCTTCGAGATCCACCGGATCCTGGAGAAGCTCGATGACCGTTTCGACCGGATCAAGGAGCCGCCCTCGCATCCGCGCGACGGAGTGCCGCGGTGGACGCAGGACGCGGCGAAACGTCAGGTCGGGTGGCGGGTCGACCATCCGCAGACCTCGCAGGAGAAGGTCGAGGCGATCCACGACCTGGCGGTCGACGATCAGGTCGCCGCACGCGTAGCCACCGACTTCCTTCGCCGGCCCAGCGTCGCCTTCCGGGCGGCCAGTGACGATACGACCCGGCATCTGTTCAACAAGGCCCAGACCGACCGGTGGCACCAGGCCGACCAGGCAGAGCCCGTTCCCGGGCGGCCGGAGAGCCCGGTCGCGCCGGTCGTGCGGCAACTCGACCGGACGATCGACTTCCTGGATCTGATCGGCGCCTGTCACAAGTTCGTGGCCGCGACCGGCCGCCTGGTGCCCCAGATGCGCGGACGCCGCCTGTCCGAGGACGAGCGGGAACTGATCCACAAGCAGGTCGACAGGGTCCGTGCGACCTGCGAGTGGATTGTCACCGCCGTCGACAGCGGCCATCTGGACATGGACGAGGAGCTGACCAAGCTGCTGCGGGGCGAGTAGCCGTGCCGCGCCGATCGCGGCGCGAGGGCGATGCCGCCCGCGAGTATGCCGAGGCTCTCTGGCGAGTACTGATGTCGGCCCGCCCCGCCGGCCTGCACATGCCGCAGCTGATGCGGGCCACCGAACTGACCCGAAGCCAGGTCCGTTCCGGGCTCGCGATGCTGCGCGACACCATCGGCAAGAAGGGCTGGCCGCCCCTCATCTACACACGCGCCGACGGCTACCAGTTCACCGCCGACGGCGACGTCCTCCAGGCATACGAGGTGGCAGTGATCCGCGAGAAACTGACCGAGATCCGCAGACTGATCACGGGCACGGTCACCCCGCACGCCGCACTCGCCCCCGAGGACAAGTGGGTCCGTCACATGGTGGCCCAGCTCAACTCCGTCGAGTCCACCCTCGACCTGATCGCCTGATCCCCGCCTCCGCAGGGAGGACAGGCCTGAGGAGCACGGGATGCGACAGCGCCGCTATCCCTCGGACACCAGCATCGGCGAGTGGGTCCTGCTGGAGCCTCTGCTGCCCACGCCCGCATGCCAGTTGTCCACGGGCGGCCACCCTGAGAAGTGGCCTCGCCGCGCGATCGTGGACGCCATCCGGTATGTGGTGGATACGGGCTGCAAGTGGCGGGCCCTGCCCGCGGACTTCCCGCCCTTCCAGACGGTCTTCGGGTTCTTCAGCCGGTGGCGCGCGGCCGGCATCTTCAACCTCATCCGCGACCAGCTCCGGCGCCGGGTCCGCCGCGCCATGGGCGCCTCCCCGCACCCCGTGGCCGCGGCGATCGATTCGCAGTCCGTCAAGGTTGCCGCCACCGTCCCGAGATCCACTTCCGGATTCGATCCGGGCAAGAAAATCTCGGGCAGGAAGCGACATATCGTCTGTGACATGAAGGGGCTGCTGCTGTTCGTCATGGTGACGCCGGCCGACACCCACGATGCCGTCGCAGCCAAGGAAGTCCTCCTGCGGGTGCGTCTCATGCATCCGCAGATCGCCGTCGTCTGGGCCGATTCGATCTACGGCGGAACGCTGACCGACTGGGCCAAGTCCTTCCTCAACCTGACGGTCAAGACCGTGAGCAGGCCCGAAGGAGCGAAAGGCTTCGTTCTCCTGCCACGACGATGGGTGGTGGAGCGAAGCCTGGCGTGGTGGCTCCACGCCCGCAGAAACGCCCGGGACTATGAGACCCGGCCCGAGCACTCCGAAGCGATGCTCACCCTCGCGGCCATCACGCTCATGACCCGTCGCCTCACCAGGCCTACGACCGAGCCGAACGCCGCTCCACCGCGTCCCGCCTCGGGTGTCGTGGCTGCGTGAACGAGAGCATTCACAAGCGGTCCGTACGCCGGTGATGCTGGGTCGTTCGGGATGCATCACCGCTAGGAAGTGCCGTCCTGCGGATGCGGCAATTGTCAGGTGGCCGTGTAGCCGCCGTCGACGGCCAGCACGGAGCCCGTGACATAGCTGGCGGCCGGTGAGGCGAGGAAGGCGTAGGGTGCGGCGATTTCCTCGACGGTGGCGCGGCGCCCGAGGGGTGTGAAGGTGTTGATCCGCTGGTCGGAGCCGGGGTCGTCGTGGGCGGTGACACTGTCCATGATGTTGGCGACGTAGCCGGGGGCGACCGCGTTGACCCGGATGTGGTGTTCTGCCCACTCCGCTGCGAGGGTGCGCACGAGTTGGTTGATGCCGCCCTTGCTGGCCGCGTATGGGGCGAGTGTCGGGATGCCGACCGTACCGGCGATCGAGGACGTCATGGTGATCGACCCTCTGCTGTTCTCGGCGATCCAGTGGCGGGCTGCGGCCTGGGCGGGCTGGAAGGCCCCCCGCAGGTTGACCGTCAGGATCCGGTCCCACTCCTCAGGGGTGTATTCGATGGCGGGCTTGATGATGTCGATTCCCGCGTTGCACACGAGGTGGTCGAGGTGCCCGAAGATGCTGGCCGCTTCGTCCACCAGGCCGCGGGCCACCTCGGGGTCGGTCACGTCGCCGGCGAGGGCGGCGGTCCGGGGACGCTCACGGTCGGTCTGTGGGTACTGCTCGCGCAGAGTCTTGAGCGCCGCGCCGGTCTCGGCTTCGTCGTAGCCGTTGACGAGGACGCTCGCGCCCTGGGTCAGCAGGGTGCGGGCGATCGCCAGCCCGATACCGCGGCTGGAGCCGGTCACGACAGCCGTGCGGCCGGAGAGATCGAAAAGGTTACTCATGTCGGATTTCCTTGATTCGGGCCCCAGGGCGGTCGGGGCGGAGGTTCTGCAGTGCGGCAACCGCCCGGTGCAGGCACAGGGCAGCGGCCCGCTCTGCCGCTTCCGGGTCGCCGGCCTCGATCGCGGCGACGATTGAGGCGTGCTCCGGTGCCTGGTGACGTACGGCATCGGGCAACGGGGAGTCGACGACGGCCCGCAACGTCTCACGCAGCCCGTCGGTCAGGTGCGCGTACAGGTCGATCAGGGCGCTGTTGTGCGAGGCCGCCACGACCTGGCGGTGAAAGCGCAGGTCCGCCTCCACGAACGCCTCGTGCTCCTCTGGGCGGGTGCTCTGCGCCCGGTCCCGATCTGCCAAAGCCGCACGCAGCAGAGCCAGGTCGTCCGGGGTGCCGCGCATAGCAGCCATCCGGGCCGCATCCCGTTCCAGGGAGGCCCGCACCTCGTAGACGTCCAGGATCTCCCGGTGGTGCCGGGCCACGCGGGCCAGTGCGGCGCCGACCCCGCTGCGCGAGCGCACATAGGTGCCATCGCCCTGGCGCGCCTGCAGCATCCCCGAGTGCACCAGCGCCCTCACGGCCTCACGGACGGTATTACGTCCCACGCCCAGCAACTCGACGAGTTCCGGTTCGGAAGGGATGCGGTGCTCCAGCGGCCATTCGCCGCCGGTGATCAGGTCCTCAATCTGCTCAATGACCTCGTCGACCAGATTCCTGCGGACCGCTCCGCGCAGCGGCACGACCGGCCCCTTTCATCTGCTGACGGCTTACCTTCACCGTAACAGACATGTGGTCATCCCATGTTTGTATGCTGCGGTGTCTGCTGGAGCCGGTAGACGACCGTCCGCTCGGCTTACACCAACACCGCGCCAACCGTGCGGTCCCCGCTTTGACAAGCCGCCCCGACGACCTGCCGCCGGGGCGCAAGTTCCAGGTTCAAAGACAGGTTCTAACAGGGACGCCGTCGCAGCTGTTGCCGGGCATCCTGACCACGGGGCCACTCAGTGACACGAGCAGTGCGGTGTACCGACCTCGGCGCCGGGTACTCCGCATGAAAATCAGCAGGTCGAGCCGCTTGTGGCGAGGAGAGTCATGACGCAGGAAACTCGGATCGAGAAGGGCAACCGGTTCTGCAAGGCGTGCGGCGCGCCGGCCGAGAACGGGAGGTTGTGCAGTCACTGCGGAACTGTTCTGCACTTCCCCGACGCGGATGGTCTGGTCGAGGACGAGGGTGCTGCGGTGCGGCGGGACTTCGAAGGGCGTGCCCCGCACCCAGAGGTCTGAGCAGTCGAAGTAGACCGCCTCGATCCCCCATCTGCAGGTCCTCAGCGGCACGACTCGGCCGGGGTACGCGCTTCACACAAGGTTCCCCGGTCTGCCGATCGCGGTTACGGGGGAAACTGTGCGACGGTGGATGAACGCCGAGACCGGCCGGCCACCTTCGGGTGCCGGTCTTTTGGGGAAGTCGGGCGTTGCCCCCATCCCGGGCACCCGGCCCCCGCCATCGTCGTCCATCCCCTCCAAGGGGGGTGCTTCGCCTTTGGGCTCGCCAACCCCCGAAAGGGGGCGCACCCCGCATGAACATCATCACCACGATCGACGGCACCTCCGCACGCGTCTCCCCGGGCGGAGACATCGACTTCGACACCCTGCCCCCGCTCCGCGCCACCGTCGACGCCCTGCCGCCGCATGTGACCGACCTCCAGTGGGACCTGACGAGTACGGCCTTCATGGACGTCACCGGCCTCAACTTCCTCTTCGCCTCTGCGCCGCACGACAGCGCGCCGGGCCGCCGAACGACCGTGACGGGACTGAACCGCCAGCCGCTGTGGCTGCTGCTCCTGGCCGCCGAGGTGCGTCCCACGGCGTTCGACATCTCCCGCCTGATTCCCAACACACCACCGGCCGATTTCCGGCCCGTGGCCCCTTGAGCGGCCCCGCGCCGGTTCCGATGGGCGCCGGCGGCAACCGGACCGTTACGACCGGGCCGGCAGCGGGGGCAGGCGGGAAGCCAGGAGGCCGGAAGCCGCCGGGCCCCGTCCCGGTCGACGGCACGGCGGCGATCGCTCGCGGCGTAGCAGCCGCCGGCGCCTGACTGGACGCGTTCTTCAGCTCACTCGGCCCATCCGTCTCCTGAAGGATCACCGGAGCGGACGGCGCTCCTGCTGCGCAAGCCTCCGTCATGTTGGCCTGGGGGAGGGGCCCTGGTGCCCCTGCACGGTCGCCGTGCCGTGCGACGGCGTGACGATGCGGGAGCTGGGCCCGCCCGCTCCCCGATCGCCCGGTCCGGCACATCGCCGCGGCGTGTGCAAGGGGCCTGGGGCGGGGAGGATGCCGGCTGTGCCGGGGGAGGCCGCCGAGGCGTCCGGCCTCGCGGGACGGGGGCGTGAACCCGTTGGCCGCGGCGTGGCAAGTACTGGATGTGAACACCCACCCTCCTCCTGCCACCCACGATCCCGACGACCACCAGCCCCACCAGCCCCACCAGCCCCATCGGCTCGGCCCCTTCGGCCCCATCGACGGACGGACTGTCCATGACTGATCTGGACGGCGGCGACGCCGAGCTCATCGCAGCCTCACGTGAGGAACCCGAGCGTTTCGCCGCACTCTTCGACCGTCACGCCCCGGCGATCCACCAGTACGTCACCCGAAGGCTCGGTCGGGACGCAGCCGACGACGTCACCGCCGAGACGTTCCTGACGGCCTTTCGGATACGGGCCCGGTTCGACCCTGCCCGCGCCGGGGTGCGGCCCTGGCTGTACGGCATCGCCGCCAAGCAGATCGGCCGGCACCGCCGCCAGGAGGTCCAGGCACTGAAGCTGCTCGCCCGTACCGGCCACGACCCGGTCGCCGACAGCTGGACCGACTCGGCCGATGACCGCCTGGCTGCCGAGGCCGCCGTCCGCTCACTGGCGGGGGCACTGGCCCGTCTGCCCGCGGGTGACCGGCACGTCCTGCTGCTCTTCGCCTGGGCCGACCTCGGCTATCAGGAGATCGCCGAAGCCCTCGGCATTCCCGTCGGTACCGTCCGCTCCCGCCTCAACCGCGCCCGCCGCAAGCTCCGCACCCAGGCCGGCACGGTCGGCGACTCCCTCATCGAAGCTCGCATACACGAAGGTGACCCCGCATGAACGAGCTTGACGAGTTGCACGGCCTGCGCGCCGACGCACCCCTTCCCGACACAGAGCGGCTCGCCGCGCCCCGGGCCCGGCTCGCCGCGGCACTCCGGCACCAGACCCGCCCGGAGCGCGCCGCCCTTCCCCGGCGCCGGATGATCCTGGTCGGTGCCGCCACCGCAGGGGTCCTCGCCGTGACCGCCCAGATCGTCGCGAACGGACCCGAGGACGGCACCCGCGCCTCCACACCCAAGGGCCCGAAGGTGCTCTCGGCAGGCGCCTCCGCCGACGCCCTCGAACTGGCCGCCGCGACCGTGGAGAAGCACGACGGCACCGAGCCCGGCCCGAAGCAGTGGGTGTATGACAAGAGCACCGTCTTCGTCCAGGGCAAGCCGCAAAGCAGCGAGGAGTGGTCCCGCTGGGACGGAACCGGGCACGCCAATCTGCCCGGCATCCCCCCGGCCGGTGACGTCTCGGACTTCGATCCGGACAAGCTCCAGGTCTGGTACGGCCCCAACCAGGAGGAGAGGTGGAAGAAGGAGGGCTACGACGACCGCTCCCAGCGGCAGTTCTACCGCTTTCTCGCCACCCTGCCCAGCGACCCCGGCCGCATGATGCAGCGCATCCGCCAGGAGCACGCCATCGACTCCATCAAGGGGGAGACCCGCGCACAGCGCGACTGGCGGGAGATCGACGTCCTGTACCGGTCGGTGCTGATCCCGCCGAACGTCCAGGCGGGTCTGTTCCGGGCTCTCGCGAAGATCCCCGGCGCCCGTGTGACGACCGGCGTGAAGGACCCGCTCGGCCGCGCGGCGATCGGCGTGAGCGTGACCTACGCCGCGAAGACGCCCTCCGGCTGGCAGGGCAAGCAGGAGATCTTCTTCGACCCCGACAGCTACGCCTACCTCGGGCAGACCCGGGACGACGGACAGCTGGTCAGCGCCCGCGCCGCCTGGGGCGTCGTCGACAAGCCCGGCGCCCGCCCCTGAGCATCCGCGAGGGGCACCCGATGCCACACGGGGCGCCCCTCACCGGCGCACCGGCTGCTCCGGGCTGCCACGTCCGCAACGTGGGCCTTCAGCGCGCCGGAGAACGGCTTCGTCCTTGCGCTGGAGAACGGCCTCGTCCTTCTGCGACTAGGGGCGGCTCACCCCCGCCAGGGCGCAGAGCACGTCCGCTGGCCCACCTGGGCGGACCTGCGGACCTGAAGCCCGATCGCGACGTGACCGGCGGCTTCCAGGAGGTCACGGGGGGCAGGCACGCTCTCGGCCGGTCCCCGAGACCCGGCCCGGCGTATCCTGCGGGGGTGGAGCTGCGCTTCGGGACACGTCGGTCGGACTCACCGTGGGTCGACAGCGTATGGACCTGCACCAGCGAGCAGGTCACGGCGATGACGTCCGTCGCCGGTGTGCGCTGGGGTCTGGTGTTCTGGGAGCAGGACGCCCGGTCCTACGCGGCCGTCACCGGCCCGGAGACACGCACGAGCACGGCGCCCGTCCCGGAGGGCGCTGCCTTCACCGGCATCGAGTTCGCCCTGGGCACCTCGCTGCGGGCCCTGCCCGCACCGGAGCTGCTCGACGGCGGCGTAGAGCTCCCCGACACCACACGCAGGACGTTCCGACTGGACGGCGCCCGCTGGCAGACCCCGGGTGCCGATGACGCCGAGCACTTGGTGGAGCGGCTGGTCAAAGCCGGGATCGTGGTGCGTGACCCGCTCGTCGTCGAGGTATTGCGAGGTCTCGAACCGGCGGTGTCGGGAAGGACCGTGGAGCGCCGATTCCGGGCCGCCACCGGTTTGACGCGGGGTGCGGTACGGCAGATCGAGCGGGCCCGTACGGCGGCGGAACTGCTGGCGGCCGGTGACACGGCCGCCGACGTCGTCGTCAAGCTCGACTACTTCGACGAGCCGCACCTCGCCCGGGCGCTGCGCACCTACGTGGGCCGCACCGCCGGGGAATTGCGCAACGGCACGGGCGGCGCGATCGCACTCGACCTGGGTCAGCGCTTGACGTCGTAGACCAGCTTCAGGATCCCGTTGGAGTAGCTCTCCGACTCCCGCAGTGACAGCATCTGCTTGTCACGGTCGGCCCGGTGGAACAGGCTCTTGCCGGCGCCGAGCAGGACGGGGAAGACGAGCAGGTTGTACTGGTCGATCAGGCCGGCTTCCGACAGCCGCCGCGCCAGTTCGGCACTCCCGTGGATGTAGATGGAGCCGCCCTCACTTTCCTTGAGGCCGGCGACGTCCTCCGTCGTGCGCAGGATCGTCGACGGCCCCCACCCGCCGACGAGAGCGTCGTCCGACAGTGAGCTCGACACCACGTACTTGGGCAGTTCCTTGTAGGAGGCGTGGTCCTCCGAGGCGGGCCAGACCGACGCGAAGGCCTCGTAGCTACGGCGGCCGAACATTAGCGCCGACGTGTCGGCAAGCTCCTCGGCCTTCAGCGACCAGGCCTCCGGTACGAACTCCAGGTCCTTCACCACCCAGCCACCGCTGCGGTGCCCTTCCTCGGGCCCGCCGGGCGAGTCCAGAACGCCGTCGAGCGACATGAAACCGGTGTAGACCAACTTACGCATCTGCGTCTCCTCATCACGTGCTGGGCTCCTGGGATCAGGCTATGTCTCGCCGGGACGGGCGTCTTGGACGGAAACGACATCAGTGCTCCGGCCGACGTTGTTGTGGCAAGCGTTGCTGAAGACCTGGCGTCTCAGCCGCGGCAAGACGCTGACCCGGGCGGGTTACGAGCCGACCGGAGGGCTGGACGGCGCCGTCGCCACGACCGCCGAGCAGGTCCATGACCGGTTCACAGAAGGTCAGTCGACCGCCACCCGCCGGGCGTTGCTGCGCGGCAGCGTTCCGGCGCCACCGGGTGTTCAGGGCGTCCCCAGGGTCGGATTGCGGGAGACGGAGTGCCGGTCGCGGTAGCGGGTGGCGGCCATCAGGTTCGATCGTGAACACCTGACGCCTTCCGGGTGCGCAGTACAGCCACGAGCGGCCGGCTCTACCACTGCCCGCTGCACACCGAACGTATGACGAGATCGTGGCCCTTTCCCGAGGGGAGCGTCGCCTCACAAGCAGCAGCGGCCTGAACCACCAGAGTGCGCTACCGCACCACACAGATATCTGGCAGCACCGAAGTCTCCGCGCCTTCCCGGACCAGAACCCGCTGAGCCAGCTCGCGAGCCTGGCCCCACCCGACGTCGCTGATCAGAGCCGCTTTCGTCCACCGATCGGCGGACTCATCGCGAGTCATCTCATCGAAGATCGAGTCGATCATCCGCAGGTCAGGCAGTGCACCGCGACTGAGGAGTCCCTGCTCCACCAGGCGCTCGGCCATGCGGAACGCGTGATCGAAATCGAGGGCGATCTCGTCCGTCACGACACCGTGTTTCTCCAGCCATGCCGTCTGGGCCGGCGCAGACGCAGCCAACACGATGAGCGCCTCCATCAGGAGGCGACGGGGCAACGCGGGATCCGGACTCTCCACGCCCCGATCGTGCCACGACTCCACAGAACAGGAGTACCCGCTTGTTCGACCACGACCAACTTGACGCAATAGCGCCGGAGGTGCCTCAACCGCCCTTACTGGCAGGGGCGGTGGCATCCCGAGGGCGACCACTCCTCCTACGACCGCTGCACCCCGGTCATGGCGACACGCTGGAGGAGCTGCGCGAACACGGCCCGGCCTGGCATCCCGCCTCCTGGCGCTTCGGGCCACGACCACCGCCGGCCGCTGCGGAACGCGATCGGCAAGCGCCGGCCTCATGGAACGTCGACGGCGGTAGACGACGACCAGGGCTCGGAGAGGTTCGGGCAGGGGCGGAGTGAGTAACAGCTTGGACTCGTGACCCCTAGTCGGCCCGGGCACTGGCATGCTCGGGTCATGGGCGGACGCGAGGGGGTGCGGAGTGGAACGACCGGAGGGTGTCTGTTCCATGGTTGTCTGACTGTGCTCGTGCTGCTTCTTGTGTGCACCGTCGGGCTGGGGATCTGGGCGGTCACGGCGGATGACCGCGCCGAGAGCCAGGCCCGCGCCGATATGCGGAGTGACGCCGAGACGCGGCAGGAGAAGCTCGTCGGGGCGGCGGCCGACGGCGTGCTGGACGACAGCGAGATCGCTCGGGTTCTCCCTCGGGGAAAGCCGGCTCAGGGCCTGGTCAGGGTCGAGCGGCACGGGCCTGACGTCATAGTGACGGCAGAACTGCTGGGCGTCGGGCCAGGGGTCTTCCTCACCAGAGAGACACTCGTGAACGGATGCTTCACCTTCACCATCACACCGCACGGGCGCGGCCACCGGATGACTGAGGCCACCACCAAGGAGCTGGCCGTGGAAAACGAACCACAGTCCGCGTGTACGACGGCACGAGTGCCGTCTCCCAGCGCCTCCCCCAGCCACTGAATTCGGATGAGCGGTGACGTCGGATCCGATCGCTGGAGATGTGGTGAACGCGGTGGACGGCCTCCCGCTGGCCGAAGGAGCCCCGGGCGCGGGGGCCTCCTATACGGTCCACCCGATCCTGGCGGGGATCGCGGACGACGAGGAGCGGTTCGATGCGATCGGCACTCCGCCCACGGGGAAACCGCGGTGGACGCCGGACAAAGCGAACCGGCCGGCGTGCCGTCAGTCGTCGAGGCCATCACTCCTCAGGAGAAGGCCAGCGCAATCTACACGCTCGCGAGGGACGAGGAGGTCGGGGCGACGGTGACCGGCGACGTGCTGCCGCTCCCCCCGGGCAGTGGTCGGGCACCATTGGGTGCCTCAGCCGGGGCGAGCGCGTCGTGGGGCGGCGGCCGGCGGACGTGCTGCTCGACGAGCTCAACCGCCCGGGCCGCCGCTGGAACCAGTCGCGGGCCCTAGGGAATCGGCATGGGCCGCTAGCGTGACATCCGTGGTGGTGCGGCTTGGGTGAGTGTCTCGGCAGCCGAGAGTAGACGGCTGCCGAGGGTGTGCTCGCTGAAACGTGATCAGATCGGCCCGTCGGACCGGGGCGCGCCGGTCTTCCGGTTCGGTCGACAGTGACACTTCGGCCGCTGCGCAGTTGCGCGTACAACGTTCGGAGCAGTAACCAGGGCCGGCTGCCGATCCTAAGTGCCTAGCTCCGCAGGCCGATGACGGCCCAGTCGCGGCGGGCGGCCTGGCTGACGACGTCACCCCATTCGGTGACGAGCCGTGAGAACGACGGGAAGTCACGGATCCAGCCGATGGGTTCGGTGAGATGACGGTCGAAGGGCTCGCGCAGTGAGCCGAGACGGGGCGCGACCTGCCCCCAGAAGCGCTGCAGCGCTGCCACCTCCTGCGGCAGCAGCCAGAGCATGACATCGAGTCGAGAGGTCCAGTCACAGGCGCCCGGCTCCACAGTCGGAGAGAAGCCCGACGTCTGCGACGCGTAGGTGGAGCCGCCCCAGAACAGCGGTGCACTGAACTGGTCAAGGGAGTCTCGCAGCGGCACATCGACGAAGGCACGCAGTTCGTCCCAGCGTTCGCCGGCCCAGAAATGCGCTTTGTACGAGGTCATGGTGTCGAGGAACTCGTAGCGCGCCCACCACCCGGTCTGCGCGGGATCGGGCCACGTCCACCCCGGCGGGGGGTCGTAGTCGTACACATCGTCCGGGCCGAACGCGGCCTCCATGATCAGGTCGTCCCGCTGTCCAGCCGGCACCGACTCCAGATGGGCCCAGTCGATGATCAGGACCTCCATGCACACGCCCATGCGGTCATCATACGAATTCGGCTCATGCGCTCTGACTGTGCCGGGCACCGCCCAGGTTGTGCCTCCTTGACTTGGCGCTGTGAGGCGGACGCGCTTCAGGCCGGCCAGTGGCTCGATGTCGTTGCCCGCGTGAGCCCTGGTGGATGATGTTCCGCATGATGATGCGACCTCCCCGACGAGGCATAGTTCCTGTTGTGCCACCGGTCGCGACATCCTGGCGCCGCATCGACGCCTGGTTGTCCCGGCACGCGTCCAGGGCTCTGGCAGACCTCAGGCCCCCGGCTTCGTGGCAGTCCCTCCAGGAAGCCGAGTCGCGTTTGGGGTTCCCTCTTCCTGAGGATCTCCGCCAGTCGCTGCGATGCCATGACGGAGATACATCCCTGCTGGGTGTGCTCCCCTGCCGGAGGCTGTACTCGGTGTCGGAGATCATCGAGGTCCGCGAGAGGCGGATGGAGGTATGGGAACCAGAAGACCCGGACCAGGCGGAAACGCCCTGGTGGGGAACGAGGTGGGTCCCGCTCTCCGGAAGTGACGGTGACGACCACTTCATCGATGCCGGGGAAGGGATGTGGCACAACCACCTTGGCGATGCTGTTCACAATGACCGGGCATGCTTTCTGGGGTGGCCCAGCCTGGGTTCATGGCTCCACGAGGTGGCGGAAGCCATGGAGCATCACGGCCAGACTTTCTGGTTCGGCGCAGTGACCGCCCCCAAGGTCGACAGCAGCGGAGACATCGACTGGTGAATTCTGAACCGGGGTCGGCCGTGCGTTGATCATCGGAAGTTAGGGTCACCAATAGATCGACTGGTTTGGCTGACTGGGAGGGCACATGGTTCGCGGGCGTTTGCTGCATTTAAGGGCTGCTGGGTTGGTGTGTGTACTCGCTGTCGGGGCCGGGTGCTCGGGAGGGGAGGCGTCGCCCCCTGGCCCGGCAATGTCTGGCAAGGCCCGGTCCTACCTGTCCACCGCGTTGGACCTCATGGAGGACAAGGCACTTCGCCGCGACGATGTCGACTGGGATGAGGTACGGCGAACAGCCTTCACCGAAGCCGGCAACGCGCAGCGTCCTGGCGATACCTATCGAGCCATTGAGGCGGCCCTGGGCAGATTGGGAGACGGGCACAGCGGCTTCCACGACCCGAAAGAGGGCGAAAAAGCTGCACGGGGAGGAGCAGATCCGCAACCCTGTGGAAGGGCGGGCGTTAGCCGGCCGCATGGGGTTTCTGTCGCTCCCCGGCGTCCTGGGATCTGAGAAGGTATATCAACAGTACGTGCGGGAGGGGCGAAATGCCGTGGCGAAGGCTGATCGTCCGAACGCCTGCGGCTGGGTGATCGACCTCCGCCGCAACCTCGGTGGCAACATGTGGCCGATGCTCGCCGTCGTGGGACCGATCCTCGGTGACGGTCATGTCGGATCATTCGTCGATGCGGACGGCAAGAAGACGGTGTGGTCCATTGAGAAGGGCAGCCCTCGTCTGGACGGTGATTCCACCGGCTGGGGAACAAGCCCTCCTATAGGCGGCGGATCGGCCCCTGTTGCGGTGCTCACCAGCCGTTCCACTGCCAGTTCCGGGGAGGCGGTGACCGTGGCCTTCCGCGGGCGCCCTGATACGCGCTCCTTCGGCGAGGACACGGCAGGCGTCCCCACTGGCAACGTACAGCATCGACTGTCCGACGGGGCGGTCCTCAATCTGACAGAAGTGAAGGACGCCGACCGCACGGGGCGCTCATACGACAGCCCCATACCGCCTGACCAGCCAGTCGTCGACAACCTCGGGCGCGGAAGAAGCAACGATCCCGTCCTGGACGCGGCAACGCGATGGTTGTCCGAGCAGCCCGGCTGCGCGTAGACGGGGCGGGTGATCAGCTGGTCGGCGCCGGTTTTCTCGCCCAGCTGGGGGTTGCGCCTTTCCGCGCGAGTCGCCTGGTCATGAGGGTGATGGCGGCTCAGGTGATCAGTGTCTCGGAGTGCTGGATGAGCCGCTCGTAGTCCCTCGCGTGGCGGCGGGCGTGCATCATCAACGCGAACGAGGGAGCGGCTGCTGCGGCTGCTGAGGCACGGGCGGCACACCGCCTGCGGGGAGCCGAAGGCGCCGCCGCCCGCCCGCGTTCGGCGCAGCACAGCAGGTCTGGGAGGATGGCCGGCAGCCGTCCGTGCCCGGATCTGGGAAGCTGCGGGCGGCGAGAGGCGGGCGCGGACGGGCAGCGGCCCGGCGGGCGGGAGAGCGGAGCGGTGCGGCACATGCCGGAGTACCCGGAGTATCTCGCTGCGGTCGTGTTCGCCGTGGCCGGCGTCGGCAACGCCCTGCTGGCACCGCGCCGGTTGGCCACCGCTGTCCTGTTCTGCCTCGCGGTGGCCTCTGCCGGACTGGGCGTGGCCGTTCGCAGTGCGGCCGCCCACCCGGCCTTCGCCACCGTCCTCGCCGTCGCTGCCATGCTCCTGGCGTTCGCGCTGGGCTTGCTGCTGCTGGCCGACGGCGTCCTCCTGGTCCGGCGTTACGGACCCCAGGCAGCCCTGCTGGCCACCGGGGCCGCCGGCTGCGCGGTGCTGGCGGTGCTCGGCCTCGATGTGGCCTTCCACGTGGTCGGCGGCGAGGCGTTCGGTGCCATCGTGATCGCGGTGAACGCGGCCGCGGGATACCTCACTTTGCTCTTCCTGGTCTTCGCCGGCTACGTGTTCGTCCGGGGCCGTGGCAACCCCCTGCCGGGAACCACCCATGTCGTCGTCCTGGGCGCCGGGCTCAACGGCGACCGGCCCGGCCCGCTGCTGACGCGCAGGTTGGAGCACGCCCTCGCGATCGACGCCGACCGCGCACCGGACACGCCTGGTGTGGTGTTCGTCGTCTCGGGCGGCCAGGGCGACGACGAGGTCCGCTCCGAGGCGGACGCGATGGCCGACTATCTGCGAGGACGCGGCGTGCCCGCCGACCGGATCGTGCGGGAGGACCGCTCCGTCAACACCGGGCAGAACCTCCGCTTCAGCGCGGCCCTCGTGGACGGCACCACTCCGGGCCACCGTGTCACAGTGGTCACCAGCGGCTTCCACGTCTACCGCACGACCTTGCTGGCCCGCCGCGTCGGCGTGCCCGTGCGCGTCGTGGGCGCGCCGACCTCCCCCGCATACTGGCTGGCCGCGACACTGCGCGAGTTCGCCGCCATCCTGTGGCTGGACCGCCTCCTGGTCGGACTCAGCCTGCTGCTGGCAGTGCCGGTGGCGACGGCGGTCTTCGAGCACTGAAGCGCTGGGCGCCGACCTCGTAAGAGGACCTGACAAAGGCGCCGTACACGGCGCGGTTGAGGAGGAGAGGCGCGGTGGGTGTCGGCGCAGTGCTCGATGCCGCGCCGGCTGATCTGCGCATACGCCGCGACGAACTCCTTAGTCCAGTGGGAACCAGTACTCCAGCGGCGCGATGAGCCCGTGCTGGTGGAGGTAATAGGCCAGTACGTGGCTCACCGGTACCTCGAGCGCGGCCGCAGCCACGGCGAACCACCAGGCGAGGTTCCACTCGCGGAGCCTGCGCGTGAAGCGCCGTCCGGATACGGACGGGGGGTGGAGCGGAGGAGGCGCCAGGGCCGCCGCCTTGGCCGTCGCCCGCGTCGCCGCCCCGTCCGGCATCGCCTCGGCCGGCAGGGCGAGTACGACGGTTGATCCGGCGGCGACGGCCCCCGCCGGTACGACAACGATCAGTACGGGCGCCGGGCGGATGCCCGGTTCGGCCTCGGGTTCGGAGGGCACGGGTACGTCGGACATAGCGGTCTCCAGCGGGATCAGCCAGCAGCGGACTGCCGCCGGCGGAAGGCCAAGGAGGCCGTTTACAAGGGGTTTCCATCGATCGGGTCACCGCCCCGCACGGGGACGACTAGGCTGGTCAGCCCTGGGTTCGAGGACTTTTCCGACGATCGCGAACCTTGCAAGCCGCACATGGTGAAAGGCCGGCGATGGGGCACGCGGAGCGGTTACGGGCGGAGCTGAACGCGCTCCATGAGGCGGCGGGTTCGCCGACCTTGGCCAGCATGGCAAACCTGGGCGCGAAGCAATTACCGCCCGTCACCGTCTCCCTCTCGTCCGTCGCCGGGTGGCTGAAGGGCCCGGCCGTGCCAAGCGCCGGCGCGTACACCCGCTACTTCCTGGCCCTCGTACGCCACCTGCAGACCGAGGCTCAGAAAGCCGGGTCGGACTACGCCCCGCGGCCCCCGCGGTACTGGGAGGCGCTTCTGGGCCGGGCACGGGCGGAGCGCAGGGCGCGCGGCGGGCGTCCTCCGAGTGCCCCGGCCGATCACGTGCCGGCGCCCGCCCCGATAACACTCCCGCCGGCCCCGGCCGGGTTCACCGGCCGGACCGACGAAATCGACCAGGTCTTGCGGTGGTTGCAGCCGCCGGACGGCGACGGTGAGCGGGACGAGGAGGCGGCGGCCATCGTGGTGTCGGCCGTTTCCGGGATGGGCGGCGTCGGCAAGACGGCGCTGGCCGTGCACGCGGCCCATCAGGCCCGGGCTCGGGGCTGGTTCCCGGGTGGGACCCTCTTCGCGGACCTGCGCGGGTACGGTGACGAACCGATTGGCGCCGCCGAGACGGCCGACCGGATGCTGCGTGCTCTGGGAGCGAAGACCAGGGACCTGCCGCCCACGCCTGATGGGAAGATCGACGCCTGGCGGCAGAAGCTGGCGGGGCTCGCGGCACAGGACCGGCCGCTGCTGGTGGTCCTGGACAACGTGCGTGACCCCGCGCAGGCCGACGCTCTGCTGCCGGGCACGCCCCACCGGGCCCTGCTCACCTCGCGGCACCGGCTCTCGGCGATGCCCGTGCGCCGGATCGAGCTCAAGCCGTTGAACGCCGCGGACGCCGTAGCGCTCCTGGACCGGGCCCTGCGCGCCGGCGGCATGGAGGACGACCGCGTTACCACCCAGCCCGAAGCGGCAGTGGAAATCGTGCAGCTGTGCGGCTTCCTGCCGCTTGCCCTGCGGATCATCGGCGCACTGCTACGGGACGAGCCGGGCCGGCCGCTGGCGGCCCAAGCCAGGGAACTGACGGACGAACGGACGCGACTGGATGCGCTGAAGTACGACGGCGTCGAGTCGGACGGGCGGCCGCTGGCCGTGCGGGCCTCGTTCGAGCTGTCGTACCGGCACCTCACGCCGGATGCGCGGCGCGCGTTCAGGCTGCTGAGCGCGGCTCCCGGCGTGGACGTGTCCACCGCGTCGGCGGCCGAGCTGTTCGACCGAGGCCCGGCGCAGGCTCGGCCGCTCCTGGCCGGGCTGGCGCGGGCCCACTTGGTCGAGCAGAGGGCGCAGGGTTGGGCCGACCAGGAGCCTGCGGAACGCGAACGCTGGTCCATGCACGACCTCTTACGGCTCTTCGCGGACGAGCGCGGGCGCGAGCAAGCCGCGTACGACGGCCGGGATGCGGCGGTGGCGCGCTTGCTCGACCACTACCTCACCACCGCTCAGGCCGCCGACACTCACCTGCAGACGACGCCAGGCTGGCCCCTCCCGGACGACTTCACCGACCGCGGTCACGCGCTGGAGTGGCTGGAGGCCGAACAGAGCAACCTCGTCGCCGCCGCCGCGGCCGCCCCTGCGCATCACGCCGCCGCGACAGGACTCGTACTGGCTCTTGGTACGTTCTTCGACCTGCGCCACCACACCAACGACTGGCTCAACCTCAGTACTGCCGCCGTCGGCATCGCTCGTGATGCCGGAGACCGTCACAACGAGAGGGCAGCGCTTGATGGTCTAGGGCGTGCCCTCATCCGTGCCGGCAGGTTCAAAGAAGCTGTCGACGTCTTCACAGCGGTTCTCGACCTGTGCCGTGAGACCGGAGACCGCCACGTAGAAGCCATAACGTTGACCAATCTCGGTCAGGCTCTGGCATTCCTGGAGAACTTCGTGGATGCCGTCAACGTCCTCACCGACGCTGCAGCTCTCTTCGGAGAGGTAGGAGACAGTCTGGGCGGGGCCAGGGTTCTGGGAATCTTGGGGCCCATCCAGATCAACCTGGGCGCATCCAGGCAAGCCGTCGGCTACTTGACCGAGGCCGTCGCTTTCTGGAGGGAGATAGGCGACCGCCACGCAGAGGGCGTAACGTTGGTCAACCTCGGACTGGCGCTGGTCGGCGCGCAAAAGTTCAGGGAGGGGGTCGAGGCTCACACTGGTGCCGTTGCCCTCTTCCATGAAAACGGTGACCTCCATGGGGAGGCAGATGCTCTGAACAACCTCGGGGCCGCATTGATCCAGATGCGGAAACTCAACGAGGCCGCCGACGCTGTCCTCAGCGCTGCTCGTCTCTCCAAGGAAATCGGATACCCTCAATGCGAGGCCAAGGCGCTGGCCAATTTCGGGCAACTGCTCCTTCGGAAGAGGAGATTCGACAAGGCCGTCACTCCGCTCACCACCGCTGCCAGCCTCTTCAGGGAAACCGGCGACCGCCACAGTGCCGCCTCCACGCTGGATCTACTCGGCCAAGCCCTCGCGGAACAAGGCAGATTTAACGAGGCTGCTGACGTCGGCACCCAGGATGCGTCGCTTTGCCGGGAGCTGGGCGACCGCCACGGCGAAGGCATCGCTTGGAAGAATGTCGGGCTCAGCCTGTGTCAGGTGCACAGGTTCGACGAAGCCGTTAAGGCTCTTTCCACCGCTGCTGCCCTCTTTCGAGACACCGGCGATCGGCGCCGCGAAGCCGAAGTACGAGCCCAACTGGCCCGGGTCTCCGGCGGGCGGCGCAACTGAGCGGCCGTCCCCCAACCACAGTCCCTGTCCCTTGAGCCGATTTCGCCGGCCTCCAGCCGACGAAGCCCCCGGACCCCACCTCCCGCTCCCTGATTGAGCGTCACTTGAGCGACACCCATTGTCGTGTCGGGCCCAATACTCCAGCCCTAGATCGTGATCTTCCTGGTGCGGGACGTCGCGGAGATGGCCGGCGTTGATCATCTGGGCGAGATCGCCCACACCGACGGCGGCGTCCGTCCCTTGCCCGCTTACTCCAGTCCACCGAGGCGGAGGGCATCCTGCATCTGCCTGAGCTTCGCGGCTGCCGTCTCCGTCCACTCCTGCGGCTGTTCAGCAACACGGAGAGCGTCCTCAATCTCCCTGAGCTTCACGGAGGACAGCACGCCTGCCCGCTCGACCAGGTCGTCCCGGGAGACCATGGCCAGCCACGTGCACGGGGTGAAGCCTGGACGCGGGAGCGCGAACCGCAGCACGCCTTCAAAGGGCAGTCCTTCCGTGGCGCCCACGGCCACTTCGATGCCCAGACCGCTGATGTCGACGCCCGCCGGAGCGACGACCTGCATCGCCCGGAGCCCGAACGCCTCGTCTCCCGGCAGCAGCACGACCGGCCGTCGCTCATCAAACTCGACCCACCAGACTTCGCCGTGTCGCATATGTCCTCCTGGGTGCGCTCTGCGGTGAGAGCGCTGTGAAAACGGGTGCGGCCACCGTTGACCATAGGTCTTCTCTCGGTCCCGGGCTCCAGCCCTACCGGCGAAGAACCTTGAAGAAGACCACGGGCGCCTGCTGGGGTCGGGCGGGGGAGGCACGTGGAGCCGACGTGAGCCGACCGGTGCACCGACGTCCGGGCGGGGACTCATGCGACATGGCCCGGCCCCCGGCTCAGGTTCCGGGGAGGATACGGCGCGTTTCGTAGGCCCACATCGCGATCTCGACCCGGTTGCGGGCGCCGAGTTTGGCCATCAGGCTGGCCAGATGCGTCTTCACCGTACTGAGGCTGATGTGCAGTGCGTCGGCGATCTCGGTGTTGGTCAGCCCGCGCGCGACGGCGAGGAGCACCTGCTCCTCGCGGGCGGTGACGGGGGAGACCGGCTGGGCCACGGGCCGGCCGGCGGGCAGCTCCGCGAATGCCTGGAGCAGACGGACGGTGACGCTGGGCGCGATGAGCGCCTCACCGTCGGACGCCGACCGTACGGCCTGCGCCAGAAGGTCCGGTCCCGTGTCCTTGAGGAGGAATCCGCGTGCGCCGGCACGCAGTGCGCCGTAGACGTACTCGTCGAGGTCGAACGTGGTGATGACGACCACGGCCAGCGGGTCGGCGACGCCCGGGCCCGCGACCAGCCGGGTGGCCTCCAGCCCGTCGAGTACGGGCATGCGGATATCGAACAGACAGACGTCGGGGCGCAGTTCGCGGGCCTGCCGGACCGCCTCCCGCCCGTCGGCGGCCTCGCCGACCACCTCGATTCCGGGCTGGGCGTTCAGCATGATCCGCAACCCGGTGCGGATGATCGCCTGGTCGTCAGCGACGAGGACGCGAATGGACACCGCTCTCGCTCCTCGCTCTCGGCAGTTCGGCTTCGACATGCCAGCCCCGGTCGGTACCCGGGCCGACTCGTAGTGTGCCGCCGAGCAGGGTCGCGCGCTCGCGCAGTCCGGTAAGTCCGTATCCGTCGCGACCCCGGCCGGTACGCCGGCCGTTGTCGCGCACGCTCACCCGTACCGTGTGCCGTTCCGCGACGACCCGGACGACGAGCTCGGTCGCGTCGACCGCATGGCGCAGCGCGTTGGTCACCGACTCCTGCACGATCCGGTAGACGGCCGCGTCCACGGCCGGGGGCAGCGCGTCCAGTTCGCCGTCGAGCCCCAGGTCGACCCTGAGGCGGCCACCCGGGGTGCGCACCAGGCGCTCCAGATCCGCGACCCCGGCAGGGGGCGCCAGCTCGGCGCCGACCCCGCGGTCGCGCAGCGCGGCGACCATGGCGCGCATTTCCTCCAGCGTGCGCGCCCCTTCCTCCTCGACCCCCTCCAGCGCCGCGAGGGCGGCGGACGGGTCGGTGCCCGCGAGCACCCGGCCCGCCTGGGCGACGATCACCATGGCCGACACATGATGGGCCACCGTGTCGTGCAGTTCCCGGGCGAGCTGCTCGCGCTCGCGGGAGCGCACCTGCTCCACCTGCCGCTCGCGGGCGGTCACCCGGAACCGCACGGCAGCCCCGACCACGCCGGGCACCAGCAGGAAGACGATGCCCACGACATTTTCGACGACCGGGGTCTCGTCCGTGGCGGAACACAGCGCGCCGGCCGCGAGGGTCACCGCGCCGCCCAGCACGATCTCGCGTCCCGATCCCCACCGGGGCAGCGCGTACACCAGCACGAGCACGACCGCGCCGGTGTACAGGCCGAGAGGCTCGGGCGGTCCGGCGACGAACCAGGCCACCTGAAGCAGGACCACCGAGCCGAACGCCAGCGTCACCATCGCCAGTGGGCGGGTTCGGCGCCACAGGGGCAGCAGGCACAGCCATACGGCGAACACCACCGCCACCGGCCGCCACACGACGTCCTCGCGCAGGGTGGCCTCCAGCGCCACACCGGCAAGGCCCGCGGCGAGCAGCGCCCAGTCCCGCCACACCCGTGCGGGCGCGTCGGGCGGCCGGGGTTCGGTCCACAGGGTTCGCAGGTCGTCTCGGAGCACGGTTCTCAGCCTAGGGACCACGGCGTGCCGCGCATCGGCCGAAAGGACGGGTTGTCACTCCGCCCCGGGGCCGACGGATCCGCGGCCCGCGGGCCGATGTCGCGGAGCGCCGTGGCGACGAGCCTCGGCATCGGCGGCCGTACAAGGACGGCCGACGAGGTGGTTGGAGGACCCGATGCTCTCGAAAGCCCTGTTGCGCCTGGGCTCAGGCGCCGCCCGCCATCCCTGGCGGATGATCGCGGCATGGCTGGTCGTCGCCACACTCGCCGTCCTCGCCGCCGTCGCCTTCGGCGGGCGGATCGCGGACTCGATGACCGCTCCGGGACTGGATTCGGGGCGGGCCGCGGAACTGATCGAGCGGGCCGGCACCGGCCAGGAGGGGATGACCGCGCAAGTGGTCGTCACCCCCCTCGACGGCGCTGCGACGTTCTTCGACGACGACAGCGCGCGCACCGCTCTCACGCGGTTGCAGACCGAGGTGAAGCGGCTGCCGCACGTGCTCGGCACGAGCGACCCGGCGGGGGCGCTCGACGCACGCGGGGACACCGCCGTGCGCGGCGGCCTCGTCTCGGCCGACGGGCGGATCGCGGTCGTCCGGGTGCAGTACCCCGACCAGAGCCGGCTGTCGGCCGAAGACCTCGACGCCCTCGTCGGCCTCGGCGACCGGCTGCGCGACGAACTGCCCCTGCGCATCGAGATGGGCGGGAACCTCTTCTACGCCTTCTCCGACCCCGACGGCGGCGCGAGCGAGCTGATCGGCCTCCTCGCCGCGGCCGCGATCCTGTTCCTGGCGTTCGGTTCGCTCGTCGCCGCCGCGCTGCCGATCGGCATGGCGGTCTTCGGGCTGACCATCGGAGTTGCCACGATGACGGTACTGGCGGGGGTGACGGACGTCCCGACGTTCGCCCCCGTCCTGGGCAGCATGGTCGGGCTCGGAGTGGGCATCGACTACGCGCTGTTCGTGCTCGCCAGGCACCGGGAGTACCTCGCGGGCGGGCTCGATCCCCACGAGGCGGCGGGGCGAGCGGTGGCCACGGCGGGGAGGCCCGTGGTCTTCGCCGGCGGCGTAGTCGTCGTGTCGATCCTCGGCCTGGCGGTCGCGAACGTGCCGTTCATGACGGTGGGCGGACTCGCCGTCTCGATCGTCGTTCTGACCATGGTGGTCGCGTCGGTGACGCTTCTGCCGGCGTTCCTCGGCGCCGCCGGCCCCCGCCTTGCCCGGGCCGGCCGGATCGGCCGGGCTCTGCAGACCAGGAAGCCGGGCCGACTCGCACGGCGGCGGGACCCGGCGGCAGACGCCGTCCACGCTGCCGGGTGGCGGCGCTGGATCGGGCACGTCAGCCGGCACCCGGTGCCGTACGCGGTCGGCGCTGCGGGGCTGCTGCTGACCGCGACGCTGCCCGTGCTCGGCCTGCGCGTCGGCCTGCCCGACGACGGCTCACTGCCCGACAGCCGTACCGAGCGTCGTGCCTACGACCTCGTCGCCGAGGGGTTCGGCCCGGGCACCAACGGTCCCCTCGTCATCGCCGCGGACCCCGCCGGTGATCCGGGAGTGCTGGACCGACTCGTCGGGGCGGTCGCGGCGGATCCGGGCATCGCATCCGTCGCGCCGACGCACATCGACCGGGCCACCGGCATCGCGACCCTCGTGGTGTTTCCGACCACCAGCCCTCAGGACAAGGCCACGGCCGACACCATCGCCCGGCTGCGCACCGACAGGCTGCCCACGGCGATCGGACACGGCCCGGCCAAGGCCCACGTCGGCGGCGCCGCCGCGAGCCTGTCCGATGTGGGCCAACGCACCAGCCAACGCCTGCCGGTGTTCGTCGCCGCCGTGCTGGCGATGTCGTTCCTGCTGCTGATGCTGGTCTTCCGCTCGATACTCGTACCGCTCAAGGCGGTACTGCTGAACCTGCTGAGCATCGGCGCGGCCTACGGCATCATGGTCGCGGTCTTCCAGTGGGGCTGGGGAGGCGCACTCATCGGACTGGAAGCGACGGTTCCGATCGTGTCGTTCATCCCGATGTTCCTCTTCGCCATCCTGTTCGGCCTGTCGATGGACTACGAGGTGTTCCTCCTCTCCCGCGTACGCGAGGAGTACTTGCGTACCGGCGCCAACGGCGCGGCGATCGTCGAGGGCCTCTCGCGCACCGCTCGGATCATCACCTCGGCCGCCCTCATCATGGTGGCGGTCTTCCTGTCCTTCGCCGTCGCCGAGGACCCCTCCACCAAGATGTTCGGGCTCGGCCTGGCCACCGCGATCTTCATCGACGCCACGGTCGTACGCATGGTGCTGGTGCCGGCGACCATGACACTCCTCGGCCGGACCAACTGGTGGCTGCCGCAGTGGCTGGACCGGATGCTTCCCCGCGGCCCACTCGGCACCGACGACACCGACGCGGAATGCACGAGTGGCACCGCTTCCACGGCTGGTTGACCGTTGACCCAGCTCCTGCCCGCACTTGGCGTCCGGCACCTCGACGCGTCCCATAGGGCGTGTGCCGAAAGCGTCCGTGGAGAGCCCGGCGCCACTCGTGTGATGCTGGCGTCATGAATCATCACCGCGAGATCGCTATCGTCCGCTGGCCAGGCCAAACTCCTCCGATCGAGGACGGCCTGGCCGCGCTGCTGGCCGCCTACCATCTGCGTACGGAGGCCGAGAAGGGCGCATCGGTAGCCGACGTGCATGGGCTGCCGGACCGCTACCGGGCAGAGATCACCGACCCCCGGACCGCGTTCGCCGGCGATGTCGTACTGGTGGCTCTCCTGGACGACACCGTCGTGGGGTGCCTGGTGGTGACCTCCCCGAACAACGGGCAGTCGGAGATCAAGAGGCTCTGGACCGACCCGGAGTCCCGTGGCCGTGGCGTTGCCTCGGCCTTGCTCGGCGCCGCGCTCACCCAAGCTGCGGAGCACGGGGTGCACACGGTCCGGCTTTCGGTGTGGGAATGGCGAACCGGGGCCATCGCTCTGTACGAACAGCTCGGCTTCACCACCACCCAATCGTGGGATGAGCGGAAGCAGTTGGTGTGCATGCAGCGCTCCCTCTGAGTGGTCACAGCCATTCGTTGACGGCCGCGACGAGGACGATCGCCTCATAGCGGACCGCGAGCTTGTCGTACCCAGTGGCGACGGCACGGTGCCGCTCAAGGCGGTTGCTACCGCACTCGACCGCGTGACGCTCGCGGTAGTCGACCGGGTCGAAGTGCGGCGGCCGGCCGCCGCGGGAGCCCAGCTTCTGGCGGTTACGCGCTGGGTCGGCCTTGCGCGGGATAGTGCAGCGGATGCCCCGACGACGCAGGTAGGCGCGGTTCTTTCGGGAGGCGTAACTGACCGAGCTCACCGGCGGCGGCCGCGGCCACCAGCCGGCTCCTGGTCCACCGCGCCCGACACGTCCCGCTCGGCCAGCAGACTGCATACGGAGACCCAGAACCCGGCTGGGACGGCCCTGGCCTCGTGCACCGACACCGCGCCGTCGGCCAACTCCTGCTCGTCGACCCCGCCGCCCGCGTTCCCGGCACCTCCGTCCTTCTCGGCGGGGACTCGGCCAGCGGGGTGTGCCGTCCTCCCTCCCCCCGCCGGCCGGCGGCCCAGCACTGCTCGCAACCGCCGTCGCACCGTCCTCCTCAGTTGACGATCTCCGACTTCGCGGTCGGCCGTCACGTGTTCCTCCAGCGGTACACCGTCGACCCCGGCCACATGACCGAAGCGTCGCCGGGGGTCGAGCGGTGCGGGGGCTCGTTGCACGGCGTCGCTCAGGGGCGTTGCCCCACCCGGTCCACCACACCGTGGGCCGCCACGTACGACCACTGCTCGTAGGTCGTGGCTGCGCGCTTCCCCTTGCGCTGGTCGCGCATGCCCAGGTACTGGTACGTCTTCGCGTCGAAGATCAGCACCTGTTCACCGTCCGCCCAGGGGGTTCCCGGCGGACCCACGTACTGGATGCCGACGCCGGCGCGGCCGTCCACGTCGGTCCGGCCGGGCAGCACCTTGACTCCCGGGACGGTGGCGAGGGCCTCGAAGGCGGCGGGGCGCAGCCCCTTCGGCAGGACGGGGGCCCGGAGCAGGCCGGAGAGGAAGGTGTGGACCTGCGGCCAATCGTCGGCCTTCATCGGCCGACCGTAGTCCGGCTTCCCGGTCACGTCGCGCAGAGCGATCGACAGCCTGTCAGGCTCGGTGGGCAGCTGCTTCAGCTGCGACCACCTGCGCGGCGGCCAACTGCGCTGACCCGGCTTGTCCGGCGGGACCCACTGAGTGTGACCCAACTCGCTGACGTAGGACTTCTTGGAGCCGTCGACCGAGTTCCAGCTCTCGTCGACGTACGTCCTGGTCCGGCCTCCTCCGACCGGGGTTTCCTCGATGATCTCCTTGGTGTAGAGGAACTGGTCGTCGCGCGGCGCGATCGGCCTTTCGAGCCTGCGTTCCTCGGCGGCCGCCCCTCGCAGCACGGTGGCCGCGCTGACCGTCCGGGTGCGAGGCGGGGGCCCGGTGTTCTCGGCGACCACCACAGTGGTGATGACCGTTGCCGCGGCAACGGTCGCCACCGCGACCCGCAGCAGCGGACGGCGGCGAACGACCGTGGGGGCGACTGCGGGAGCCCGCATCGCCTGATACAGGCGGAAGCGGGCACGGGCGCGGACGGCGTCCGTGAGAGGAGGTGCCTCCGCGTCCAACTCCTTCACGAACTCGAGTTCATTCATCGTCAGATTCCTCTCGAAGAGTGGTGGGATCGGACCCACCCAATGCCTCGCGGACCTTTCTGCGTGCCCTGTGCAGCCGTGACCGGACAGTCCCCACCGGCACCCCAAGCGCGCGTGCGGCCTCCTCGTAGCCGAGGTCGGCCCAGGCGACCAGCAGCAGCACGTCCCGGTGCCGGGCGGGCAACCGGGCCACGGCGCGGGCGAGTTCGCGGCTGACCGCCTGCGCGCTGACCCGGGCCACCACCCGGTCCGCGAGCATCTCTTCGGCTTGGTCGCCGGGTGCGGACGAAGGCAGCTGCCCGAGCGCCTTCAGACGCCTGGCCTCGGCGCGCCGGTGGCGGCCCACGAGGTTGGTCGTGATGCCGAACAGCCACGGGCGGGCGCTGGCCAGCGCCGTGTCGTACCGGAAACGCAACTGGAATGCGGTGGTGAAGGTCTCTGCCATCACGTCCTCGGCCGCCTCCGCACCCAGCCGACGCGCCGCGTACCGGTACACGGAGTCGGCATGACGGTCGAAGAGCACGGCGAAGGCCTCGGGTTCATCCCACGACCGTTGCACCACCGAGGCGTCACTGTCCTGCCCCACCCTGACGCCTGGTTCGACGGTCATCGGGGCTCCTTTCATCGATTCACCGCTTCGAAATACTGTGCTCTCACCGGTACTTCGCCGCCCGCGGCGATCCGGTTCCCCATGTCGCGACCGCGCGTGCCGGAGCAGGGGCGGGCCTCATACGGCGGCGAGTGGCCGGCCCGCCTTCGGGCGCGGCGTTTCGTCGGCCGCGGCGTGCTGGGTGACCTGAGCGTGGACGCCGATCGAGGGTCCCCTGAGAACACGAGCCGGGCAGAGGCCGTCGACGTCGCGCTCTGCACCACCGCGTCCATCGATGTGGTGGTGCGCAAAGGGGGGCAACCGTCACGGCCCGGCACCAGTCGAACCCTGCGAGGTGCTCAAAGGGGGAGACCGGAATGGCACAGTCGGACAGGGCACGGCGGTGGGCTCGGTGGCTGGCGGCTCACCGGTGGTGGCAGCACGGGCTGCGGTGGCTGCTGATGGCCGTTTTCACGGCGATCGTCGTCACCATCGCCCACTTCGCCGGACTGCCCCAGTGGACGCTGATGATCGGCATATTTCTCATGCTGGCGATGGACGACGCGGTGGCCTGCTACGTGAAGCGGTGGTCCGCCGAACCGGGCCGTCCCGGCGGTGAAGAGGTGTCCGCCTGACCCCGGTTCGTTCGTCGTCTCGGTGACCGAGAGCCGGCTTCCGTCGGGAGCCAGACTGTAGCCGACGCCGCCGGCCATGTCGTGGACGGCCGTCCGGTCGGGTTCGCAGGTCCGCGGGTATGCGCGCAGATCCAGGACCGCCGCGGCCGCGACTGCCGACCTTCAGCAACGGGCGGCCGGCGAGGACATCAGCAGTCCGCGGACGGCAGCAGGTGGAGCGGCACCGACTGGCCGGCCACCGGGATCCTGACATCCGTCAGGACCATGTGCCTCGCACCCCCGCGTACTCTGCGGCGGGCAACGGAGTGACGAGGAACACGGGGGGACAGGGGGAGTCATGAGACGCATGCGCGCCGCCCCGGGGCGGTCGCACGGTGCCGGTTCACCGGCGGTACCAGCCGCCGGGACGAGGCCCGAGGGCGGCGGGGGCCCCGGGCGCACACACCGCGGTCCCGAAGCTCGCGACTTCGGGACCGCGGCTGCCGACTGCGCCCGGAGTCGGCCCTCGTGCAGGGCGGGGTCAGCAGGGGCGGGCGAACCAGATGGGGGCGTAGTCCCACGACGGGGTGGCCGTCCCCGGGGAGATGGAGAGGTTCACGGTCCAGTTCCGGTTGTAGAGGGTGCCGACGGCCCCTCCGGTCTGGTTGTTGGCGACGGACCCGAAGCCGTTCCAGTTGTAGAGGTTGTAGGTGCCGCAGTTGTACAGCGGGAACATCGTTCCGCTGTAGTCCCTGCCCGTGTACAGGCACAGGTTGCCCCGCGGGCAGTCACTCGGATTCCCGGTGGCCGGGACGCCTCGTACTCCGCCGACGGTGGCGCCGTTGTTGTTCGTGGACGCCGCGCCGGCGGGTGTGGTGGCCATGCCGAGTCCGACGGTGGCCAGCGCCGTGACGGTGGCAGCGGTCAGTGCCCTCTTGATGCCTCGACGGTTCATCGGTCTTCCTCCCCGTGGGATGAGCGCGAGACCCCGCGGACTGCGGGGCGCGGATTCTCGCATGCGGTCGAAGTGACGTCCCGATCCTGCGGTCGCCGACGGCCGCGCGGTAGCGGAACGACTGTGCCAAGGAGTGCCAGAACGATGAGGTGTTGTGCATGAGTGCCGGTCGGAGCGTCGAGGGCGCCGTCGCGACCCGCATCGGGACCGCGGCGGCTTCACACCGTGACCCCACCACGCATCTGTTGCGGCTGTTCCTGACGGTCGCCGACGAGTTGCATTTCGGTCGGGCCGCCGCCCGGCTGTACATCACGCAGTCGGCACTGAGCCGGCAGATCCGCACGCTGGAGCAGCACCTCGGTGTCGCCCTGTTCGAACGGGACAGCCGTACCGTGTCCTTGACCCCGGCCGGCCGGGACCTCCTGCCCCGTTGCCGGGCCGCGGTGGAGGCGATGGCGCAGGTGCGGAGCGCCGCGGCGTCGCACCGCCGCAGAGTCGGCGGGCAGTTGGTGCTCGGGGCCATCGGCGCCGAGGCGTCGATGCCGTACGCCCATGCCGTTCTCACGGAACTGCGTGGCCGGCACCCCGACATCACGGTCACGGTACGCAGCCTCGGTTTCGCCGCGCAGTTCCGCTCCGTCATCTGCGGAGAGGTGGACGCGGCGTTTCTGTGGCCGCCGCTGCCGACCGGGCTCCAGGGCCTGGCGCTGTCGACCGAACGGCGAGTGGTGTGTCTGCCCGCCGACGACCCGCTCGCCCGCTCGTCGCGCCGCTCCCCGCTCCGGCTCGCGCGGCTGGCTCGGCATCCCGTGGCGGACGTCCCTGCGGGCGTGCCTCGCGTGTGGTGGGACGGTTGGGCTGTGAACCCCCGCCCGGACGGCACAGCGGTGCGGCTCGGACCGGTCGTCGATGACATCGAGGCGATGTTGCACACCGTGGCCCGGGGGCAGGCCATCGCCTTCGTCCCGGCGGCGTTCCGCCGGCTCTACCCACGGCCCGGCGTGAGCTACGCGGACGTGGCCGACCTTCCGCCGGTCACCGCGGTGCTGGCCTGGTCGCCCGCACGCCGCGACCTGCCCGTGGTCGCAGGCCTGCGCCAGGTGGCCCATGATGTCGTGCACGCGCATACGCCCGCGTCGACCGGCGCGCATGTGTCCTCCGCGGGCGCTACCGCCTGAGTGGCCGACCAGGGGCCCGGTCGTCGCAGACGAGCACGCGGATCGGTGACAGCACATCGCTCACTGCTACGCGGCCGGTGTCACGCGGGGGTCTCACACCAGAAACGTCAGAGCCGTCACGGCGCACAGGGCAAGCAGCGGACGCCGCACGCGAACCGCGCTGACGCTCGGAGGGGGGCTTGTTGGTGTATTGCGGGCTTGCTGGCCTGGTGTGTTGTGGGTTCGTTGAGAGAGGCCGGGTGCACAGGTTCAGCGGGCAGTTCGGGGGGTGAGCTGGGGTTGTGTCATGTGCGCTGAGTGGGACCGGGCTCGTTGTGGGTTTCGCCAGCGTGTAAAGGCTCGGTTGGTGTTTGTGCTGGTCAGCGCTGTTTTTCCTGGTCGGTGGGAAGGGGTTAGCGGCTGCGGGTGGGGCGCCTGTGTTGTTCGGCGAGGTGGTCGAGCTGTACCGCGTCGAGGGCAGCTTTTGTGATGCGTTCGGTGCCGTCGTGGATGGCGATGATGGCTGTTTGGCGGATGAGGCGGGTGAGGGATCCGATGCGGCCGGCGGTGCGCTGGTGGAGGTAAGCAGCGTGGCGGGGGAGGGTGCCGGGTTTGTGTTGTTCGAGGTCGAGGGCGTTCTCGATGTCGGTGATGACGTCGCGGAAGGGTTGGCGCGTGCCGTGGCGGGCGGGGAGGGGGCCGCAGGTGATGAGGGTGGCTCGTCCGGCGAGTTGAGCGCCCCGTGTCCCGCTGAAGAGGGGGGTGTCGGTGACGTTGATGCCAGCGTAGACGAAGGTGGCGGCCAGGCGTTCGGTGAGGTCTTTGAGCAGGTCGGCGGCTTGGGCGCCGGTGGTGGTGCGGGGGTTGAGGCGGTGGATCTCGTCGATGAGGACGAGTTGGACGCCCGCGGCGGTGTAGGTGTGGCAGACGGCGTCGGTGATCTGGGTCTGGGTCATGCGGGTGGCCACGGGGATGCCGAGGTAGCGGGCGAATTCGGTGATGAGGGTTTTCGCGGTGGCGCCGGGCGGGACCAGGACGTACGCCACGGGTGCTGCGGCGTGGGCTGATCCGGGCGGGGGCGGGTTTTTGCGGATGTGGGCGAGGTGGCAGGTGCGGCCGACGTTCAGCAAGGCGGTGGTTTTCCCGGCTGCAGCGGGTCCGGTGACGATGAGGGAGGGTCGTGCGGTGGTCTGCTGGTGGCGGCCGAGGATCATCAGGGTGCGGACCTGGGTGGCGAGCTGGCTGATGGCGGGGGTGCGGATGGTGACGAAGGCGGAGTGGTAGGCCAGGCGTTCTTCGGTGCTGCGGGGTGGGTCGTCGGGCTGGGGCGGGGTGGGCGGGTCGGTGGTGGCGAAGCGCTGCCAGCCCTGCCAGGTGGTCAGGGGCCAGGACGGCTCGGCCGCATCACTGTCGCCGGCGCCGACTGGTGTGCTGCCCGCACTCTGCGGGTTCGGGTTCACCATCTGTCGGCTTCCTCGTGTGCGTCGTAGAGCCCGAATCCGGTGGCAGGGGCGGGGCTGAAGTCGCCGTCGGGCGCGTCGTCGAGATCGTCGATGCTGTCGTCCTCGCCGTGCTGCGCCGACTCGCCGGTGGTGGGGTTGGTGTCGTGCTGCGGATGTCGGGCGGCGGGGATCGGCGCTGTGGTGGCGCGGGCGACGAGAGCTTGTTCCGCCTTGGTGGCGTGACCGGTGGTCACGCGGCGCATGAGCTGGTCGAGGGCGTCGGCGAGGCCGGCTTCGTAGTGCTCGGCATCATCGCGGTTGCCGTGCACGGCGAGGGTGCGGATGTGCTGCCAAGTGTGGTCGTTGAACGGCTGGTGGACGTGGTCGCGGTGGATCCAGGGGATCTCGGTGAGGTCACCGTCGGGGAGGCGGATCCAGATCTGGCGGACGTCGTGGGGGTTGTAGTGGATCTCCCATTTGCCGCCTCGGCCGGCGACGGGGGAGGGCTGGCCGCGGTAGGGGGCGAGGAGGTCCGCGTCGTAGGTGCGGTGGTGGATGCGGATGCCGGAGGCGGTGATGGCCTGCCAGCGCACGGGCAGCAGTTCGAGGTAGTCGCGGCCGGTGAGCGGGACGGGGACGTGTCCGGCGACGGCGACGAGCGCGGCCCACATCTGGTTCGGTGTGAGGGCTTTGCGGGGCATCATCGGGTGGCGCAGGCCTTCGTGGGGGCGGTGGTGGTAGTGCACCAGCCACTCATCAAGCAGGTCTTGGAGCTGAGCGACGCTGTAGCAGGCGTCTTTCTCGGTGTCGGGGCCGCGGCGGGTGACGTCGGATCCGGTGTAGCCGGGCAGGTGCTGGCAGAACAGCACGTTGATGGTGCCGAAGGTCCGCTCGACGATGCCTTTGGCGGTGGGGGCGCGGGGCGGGGCGGGCTGGACGCTGATGCCGAGGTGCTCGCAGGCGGCGGTGAAAGCGGCGGAGACGAAGACTTTGCCGCGGTCGACGACGATCGTCTCGGGCAGGACGACGGGCCGGGCCGCCGCGCCGGCCAGGCGCTCGTCCAGCGCGGCCAGCCGCTGGTGGGGGAGTGCGGGAGCGTGGTCCATGCGCAGGATGTCCGGCCAGGTCGGCCGGGCGGGGTGCGGGACGGCCATCTCCGCCAGCAGCAGGGCGGCGTCAACGGCTTTGGTTGCGCTGGGGCACAGCACGGCGGCGAGGACGGCGCGGGTGGCGACGTCGACGGCGATGGTGAGCTCGGGCCGGGCCAGGCGCCCGTCGTCGAAGAGGGCGAGAACGTCCAGGCGGGTGGTGTCGACCTGGACCTGCTCGCCGGGCCGCAGCGCCGTGGCAGGGGTGAAGGCCCGTCCGTCGAAGCTCGCGGGGGTCTGACGGACGGGCCCGGAGGGCAGTTCGCCGGGCCGGGCCAGGGCGGTGACCAGGCGGTACAGCGTGGCCTGCGACGGCGCGGGCACGGTGCCGGGGCCGTGCCGCTCTTCAAGGATCTGGTTGATCAGCGGGAAGAGGCCGTTGATGGTGCCCTTGGAGCGGCCGCGGCGGCGGCGCAGCGCTTCGCGGACGGCGGCGACGACTCGTTCGTCGGCCCGCCCGGTGGGACTGGGGGTGCGCGTGGTGCGGTGGTCGAGGAGCCCCCACAGGCCTTGTTTGCGGTAGGCCAGCCGCATGCGCTGCACCGTGGTGCGTGAGACGCGGCCGAAGCCCAGCGCGGTGAGCTCCTCGGCCTTGGCCTGCTCACGCTGGGCCAGCGTGTGCTGTTCGGGGTCGTACTGCGGCCGTAGGGCCCCTTCGCTGCCGGGCCCGCCGGGCAGCCCGCATTCGACTTCCCTGACGTGCCGCTGCCAGGCCAGTGCCTTCTCGCGCGCCGCGGCGGGAGCGGTCTCGAACAGGCCCCACTGCGGAGCTGCTTGGGGCACGTCGGCCCCGATGACGGTGAAGCCGGGGTCAGCGAAGAGGTGCCCGGCGAGCACGGCCTCACCGCCGCCGTCCGGGCCGACGAGGTGGATGTCCTGCCCAGCCAGGGCGACCACCTGCCACTTCACGCCGCGGAAGCGGATGTGCGCCCCGACCCTGACCGCCGGGCGGGCATTGTACCGCGCGCTCATCCGGCACTTCCCGTCCTGTTCGGGACTTCCCCGTCCCAGGGGCCGACCAGGACACGCTCGTGCAGCGGCGTGTCCAGGCAGGCTGTCAGATGTCCGTGCCACAGGGCGTGGAAGACCACGGGGAGGACCTCGACTGGGTCACCGGCCGCGATGGCGCCTTCGAGCAGCGGCCGTGGCCGCGTGAACGCCTGAAGGACCGCGGGCATCAGACCGAGGCGGCCGGCGTTACGTAGATGGCGGTAGCCGGCCAGCCACTTCAGGTTCGCCGCCGCTACCTCGTCCAGCGGGGCGAGCCGCCGGTAGGTCCAGCCGATGTGCGCGCACGCCTGCGCCACCGCTTGGGCGGCTTTCACCGCCCGCTCGCCCCCGGCCTCCGGGTGGCTGGGGCAGTCCGCGAGCAGCGCGGTGCCGTCGGCACGGCGGGCGAAAAGCTGCGGCACCCAGGAACGCACCTGCCCGCGGGGATTACGCCACAGCAGCCGCACCGGCCGCCCCGCCAGGCCTGTCACGTCCGGGTCGCGGTCCAGGACCATCAGCTGGACACGCATCGCGTTCGACCCCGCGGCTACGTGCCGCTCGGTGGTCGCCGACCACCACAGGCCCGGCCCCCAGCGTCGCCCCGGGACCACAGGGAACGCCGACACCGGCGGCAAGTCCTCGAACGCCACGGTCATGGCGGCATCCGCCCACCGCTGCTGGACCGCCTGCCCCACCGGGTCGAGGAACACCGCCTCGAACCCGCTGCCCTTGTCCACGGCCGCTCGCCCTGCCCGGCTTTGGTGCCGGGCCGCTCCTGTGCTGGTCACCCGCGCCAGCCAAGCCGCTCCCGCCGGCACAGGCTCCCGTTTTCAGTATTTCTGCCACGAACGAGTGCCGTATCAGCTAACAGCCGACCCGCCCGTCGACGCATCGCTCTCAGCCGCCGTTCTCCTGCCTTCCCGCCGTCAGCATCTGGCTGAGCACCTCAACGGGCATGTCCACCCACCGGGCCACCTCCTGAAGCGGCACCCCGCCGTTCACCGCCGCCACCGCAGTCCGCTTCCAGGCCGCCTCGATCAGGCCCGCACTGTGACCGAGCCCGCGCAGCAGCCGCCGGGCGACCTCGGCGGTCGAACCGGTCTGCACCCCGCGCAGCTGCAGCAGCTGCTCCTCGGCGCTCTCGATAGCGCTGGTGATCAGCCTGCGCTGCTCGGCGGGCACCGCAGCCCGCCACCTCGTCCCCGAACCGGGCGCCTTCTTCTCCTTGCCCAGCACCCGCAGCTGCCCGGCCATGGTCGAGCTCTGGTGTTCCTGCCGCAGCCACCACGGGTCGTTGTCGTACCCGGGCGGCCCGCCGGCGCCGCGGCGAAGGCGGATGACGCTGCCCATCCACGCGATGAGCGGCCCGCCGTGGTCCGTCGCGGCCAGCGGCCCCAGCCATCCCCGTCCCAGCCGCTCACCGAGCCTGCGGCAGAACATCCCGTCGGCGGGAAGCGCCCGCGGCCGCCCGGCACCGCTGTCGGCCCACACCAGCTCGGCCATGGCCGGGTCCAGCAGTGCGTCGGCCACCGCCACCACCTCCGGGAAGACGACCGCGTCCCGCCCCACGATCCGCCACCGCTCCAGATCACCACCTGCATCCCCGCCCGCGACCTGATGCAGGCGCCGCGGCCAGATCGTCTCCCGCTCCCACTGCAGGGCCTGCTCCCACCACCGGGCCACCACCGCCTGCGCCAGCGCGAACACCCGCTCCGGCTCCGCACCGGCCCGCACCGCCCGCCGCGCCACCGAGGCCCACCGCCGCTGCGCCGCCACCACCTCCGGCAGCCCACGCAGATCGAGGTGCTCCAGCGGCTGGTTGGCGTCCGCGTCCAGCAGCCACCGCCCATGCCGAACACACGCCCGCTCCCACCGCGGCGCGTACCGCACCACCCGGAGAGCCGTCCCCGTGCGCTGGGCCGTGCACAGCCGGCAGCCGAACGCCACCGGACCGGCCACCGCGCCACCGATCCGCCACAGCCCCACCGGATCGCCATCCTCGGCGCGCAGCTTGGTGTCCCCTTCTTCCCAGGACGGTAACGCCAGTGCCAGCACGTCTTCCTCGACACCGCACATGCCTGCCAGGAGCTGGCGTCCGGCTGCGTTCAGCAGCACCTCGGCGTCGGCCCGTGCGCCTCCACCCTCGTGCCCAGGCTGGTAGTTGCGCCACTTCCAGCACGCCCGCAGCACCTTCGCTTCCATCCCGTAGCGGCTGGCGATGCGGCAGATCAGCGACGAGGTCGTCTCCCTCCGCAAGGGAGCGGTCCGCCGGAGGCCGAGGTTAAGGATCACTCCACCACGGTCTCGTGTTCACCGTTCCGGGCGGGCGTTTTCGCAACGACTGCGCAGTGGATAAATCAAACCGGATCCGCACGGAGCCGCACCACGCCCGGTCGATCAATCCGGTGATCGGAGGGGAGGCGCCCCTTGACACCCATCACTCGAATGGGTGACGGGTGTGCTGCTATCCGAAATTGTGCGACAGACTGCCTGTCCGATCTTCAACCCGGCTGGTGGCCTTCACTTCTAACATGGCCTCAGGTTCGGGGGAGCGAGTCTTGGGGAGGGACCGCGCGGATGAAGGTTCTCAGGCCGACGCAGCCGACGAGCGAGCAGCTCACGGTGATCAACAATCACAAGCCGGGGGTGTTCGTCGTACGGGGCGCCGCAGGCAGCGGCAAGACCACGACCGCCCTGTACCGGCTGAAGTTCACTGTCGGTTTCTGGCAGCGTCGTCGCCGTGACGGCTTCATCAGCGGCCCCGTCCGCGTCCTGGTTCTCACCTACAACCGCACGTTGCGTGGCTACATCGAGGAACTCACCCAGGAGCAGCTCAAGGGCAATGACGTCGAGCTGACGATCTCCACTTTCGCGAAGTGGGCCACCGATCGCGTGGCCTACGAGCGGATCCTTCAGGACCGGGAGAGCAGCCGGAAGCTGGACGCCCTCGCCGAGCCTCTGCCGTTGTCCGCCGACTTCGTACGTTCCGAAGTGGACTATGTCCTGGGCCGCTTCATGCCCGACCACCTGGACGAGTACATCGAGTGCGAACGCCAGGGCCGCGGCCGCTCCCCGCGGATGCCGGCCTCGCTGCGCCGCCGGCTGCTGGAAGAGGTGATCTACCCCTTCCAGGAGTGGAAGAAGCAGCAGCAGGCCTGGGACTGGTCTGACCTGGCGAATGCCATGGCGGCCAAGCGCGCCGACGACCCCTACCACGTGGTCGTGGTCGACGAGGCTCAGGACTTCTCCGCCAACCAGGTCCGGGCCGTACTCAACCACCTCACCGACGAGCACACGCTCACCTTCGTCCTCGACGCTGCTCAGCGCATCTATCCGCAGCGCTTCACCTGGAGCGAGGTCGGCCTGAGCGTGGGCTCGCACAACAGCAAGCTGTTGTCCAAGAACTTCCGCAACACCCGGCAGATCGCCGCCTTCGCCGCCCCGCTGCTCAAAGACGTGGAGACAACGGACGACGCCGCGATCCCCGACCTCACCTCCTGCAAAGAAGAGGGCGACAAGCCTTTGCTGGTCCAGGGCACCTTCACCCAGCAGATGGACCATGTGGTGCAGTTCCTCAATGATCTCGGACCCGACAACGACGAGTCCGTCGCCATCCTTCATGCCAAGGGCTGGTTCGGCGAGGTCAAGAACCGTCTGAACGCCGCCGGACTGGCCTACGTGGAACTCACCCGCAACGCCGAGTGGCCGACGGGACCGGTGAACGTCGCACTGTCGACCATGCACTCCGCCAAGGGGCTGGAGTTCGACCACGTGATCATCGTCGGACTCAACAGCGAAGTCATGCCCCACGCCACCGAACCCGGGGACAGCGAACGAGACGCCCACCTGCGCCTGCTGGCTATGTCTGCCGGACGCGCCCGCAAGACGCTGACCATCACCTACAAGCCCTCCGAAGCAAGCGATCTCATCGCCTGCATGGACCCGGACACCTACGAGGTGAAAGCCGTATGACCGCGGCAGAGCCGATCCCGGGCATACCGGATGGCCAAGGACAGGATGAGGACATCAGCGCCCTCATCCAGGAGCGCAAGATCAGCGAAGTGGTGCACTTCACGACAAACCGGGGCTTGCTGGGCATACTTCTGCAACGAGAATGCAAGGCTCGGGCGCTTCTGTCAGAGGACGAGTATCTCGAGAGCATCTACCACGAAAACACCAAGTGGCGCCGCGAGGACCCAAAATACTGGCGGTACGTGAACCTCAGCATCAGCGAACCCAACCACAGCTTCCTGCGGATCAGCAGCCAGAAGTGGTGGGCGAACGAGGACCTATTCTGGGCAGTCCTCAGCTTCGATCCCGTCATCATGACGCACCCAGGCGTCCTTTTCGCCCCAGGCAACATGGGATACGAGGGCATCACACCCGTGAAGGGACTGCCTGGAGCCCAAGCTCTCTTCGCCGACCGCGTCCCCTACGGCTTCGGCAAGAACACGCCGCCACGCGGCAACCGCGAGCCTCACCTGCCCACGAACCCGCAAGCCGAGGTGCTCTACCCGCAGGCCGTCTCCACCCGACACCTGCAGCACATCTGCGTCCTCACCGACGAAGACGCAGCGAAGGCTGAGGCCATTGTCAGTGTCAGCGGACATGATGAGGTCGACATCATTGTCGACCCGGTCACGTTCGGCAGGTAAGGACTACGGTGAGCGCCATGCAATGGGAGGCAGTACGCGCCTCGGCCCAGTGGGCTGCGTACGGAGACGCACTCGGCTTCATCACCGAACTGACCGACACCGCCGGCGTACGTCGCCGCATCGGACAGGACGAGGTCACCACCACCGTCCCCTGGAAGAGGCGCATCGGAGGACGCTACGGGCGCGACATGCCCCTTCCTGCAGGTGCGTATTCCGACGACACTCAGCTGCGCCTTGCCACCTCACGTGCCATCCGCGGGGACGGGGAGTTCGACGCCGAGGCCTTCGCGAAGATCGAAGTCGTTGCTTGGCAGGCTTATGCCCTCGGTGCCGGCCGCGGGACCAAAGCGGCAGCCACCGGTTTGATGCGGGTCGAGGCCAAGTGGTCGCAGAACATCTTCGCCACCAAAGCCGCCCGCTACGTCGACATCGGCGGCAACGGGGCAGCCATGCGTATCCAGCCCCACGTCTGGTCCGCGCGAGACCTCGCCAACTGGGACAACATCACCCGCGACGTCGTACGCAACGCAGTCAGCACTCACGGACACCCGCGAGGCATCCTCGGCGCCGTCCTGCACGCCGTCCTGCTGGCCCACACCCTGGACACCAATGAGATTCCCGGCCCAAAGCAGTGGCGCCCCGCGGTCGACTGGCTGGAGCGGGTACCGGACGTCATTGCAAAGGACGACGAACTCGCGTACCTCTGGCTACCCACCTGGACCAACGCCGCTGGCACCGACTTCCAGTCAGCCGCCCTCACCGTCGCGGACGAATGCCGCACAGCCTTCGAAGCTGTTGACTCCACAACACCTCTTACCCCGGAGGCCTACGCGGCCCTGGTAGAGCGGCTGGGCGGCTTTGACGGCGCCACGCGCGGATCAGGCACAGTCACCACTGTGCTTGCCGCGGTGCTCGCACACGCTCACGCCAGTTCACCAGAAGCTGCGCTGCTCCTGGCCGCCAACACCCTCGGTTCGGACACGGACACCATCGCCACGATGGCCGGCGCTCTCCTCGGCGCTGTCACAGCAGCTCCCCCACCCGGTGCCGTACAGGACGCTGACGCCATCGACTCCGAAGCACGCCGCATGTGGGATATCTCCCGAGGACGCCAAGCCGCCACGTTCGCCTACCCAGACCTTCTGCGCTGGAGTCCGCCCAAGGCCACGCTCGATCTCGTAGGCCACACGCCAATGGGGCCAGCATTGGCCGGTCTGGGGCCCCTTACGCCTACTGACACACCGTCAGCGAGTAACCAGGCCACATACGTGTGGGGTACTTTGCCGTTCGGCCAGAGCGTCCTTGTCCGCGCCAGGCCGGATCTCAGGCCACTGGATGAGAACCTGCTCCCGGGGGAAGTGCGACCACCGCGGGGTCGGCAAGCTGCAGACGCCCCGAAAGAGCAGCAACTCCTCTTCGAAGCTCCGGTGCAGGCTGCCGCATCCGCCGATCAAAGGCCTGCCCTGGCCGGAACTGCGCCTGGTGCCGTGAGCGAGCGTGCCCACCGGCACGCACCACCGTCCATTGAGGAGATCGTTCAAGAGTTGGCGAGAAACGGGTTCACTCCCGAGCAGGTAGGCCGGGCGCTACTTCACCAGATCCGAGGTGGTCGGTACGGCGTTGAACGGGCCGCTGCGTTCGCTGGACTCCTAGCCCGTGCCTATCACAGCGAGCAGGAGCGCCCTCGCGGAAACTAGAGCTGCCTGCCCATGCTGATGCCGAGGTTGGCCAGGAGCTGCTGCTGGTCAGGGTGTAGGAGCGGCCATGCCTGGCGCTGGGCGGTGATCCATCGTGTGGCGCGTGGGGTGTCGGGGTGGGTGCGGGTGTGGTGGTAGGAGTACTGCCATCGCATCGGCCAGGGTGGGTTCCACCACGGGTCCAGGCTGGCCAGGATCCGGGCTTGAGGTGACGTGCCGTTCCTTTTGCGGGCGCGTTGGCGGTGTTCGGCCAGCCACCGCCCGATTGGGAACCCCTCGTGTTCCTCGCCAGCGTGTGGGGCGAGGTGTCCGTGCTGGGCCGTGTAGGAGCGGGCGTGGGCGACGTCGGTGTCGAAGCGCGGTGTGGTGGTTAGTCGGCGGGAGTCACGGGGGCCGACCCGCGCCCGGGCAGCTTCGAGGGTGATGCCGATAGCGGTGAGTAGGTGCTGCTGATCGGGGTGGAGGCTGGTGTAGAGGGTGCACTGGCGCTTGACCCAGATACCCAGGGCATCCTTCCCGACGGGGAGACCGCCCACCGTGTCGGCTCCACGGCCGGCACGCATGCAGTCGCGGGCGCGGTAGTAGTTGCGCTGCCAGTGCAGGTCCCACGGCGGGTTCCACCACGGATCGATCGCGGCCAGTTTGACGAGGTGTGGTGAGGCGGGCTGGCCTTTCCGGGTGCGCTGCTTGGCGCGGTTGCGCTGGCTGAACAGCCACATTCCGAGCGCGAATCCGTTCTGCCGTGTTTCGCGTGGAACGGCCAAGTGCCCGTGGACGTCGGCCCATGCCCGGGCGTGCTCCAGCGCCCTCTCGAACCCAGCACGGTGGTCGGGGCGCTGTCCGAGCCGGGGAGCCCCCAGCGGCCTCTGCTGCGCGACCGCGGGAAGGCCTCCCACCGCTGGTGCACCTTCCTCATCACCTTGTGGGCCACCAGGGGCCCGCACGGGTGCAACAGAGGCACTGGCCGTGGCGCCGGGTGCCACGGCGGTGGCCGGCTCAGGCTTCAGACCGAGCTGGTCGAGGAGATCGTGTTGGCCCGGCAGGAGGAGGTGGTAGCGGCGCTGCTGGATGCGCAGCCATTCCTGCGCCGGTCTGTCCATCAGCGGAAAGCCCGCCGCCAGCTCCCCGCCTCCCGTCTGTTGGAGCTGCTGGCGCGCGTGCTCGTAGGAACGCTGCCAGCACAAGTGCCAGGGCGGCCGCCACCACGGGTCGATCCGCGCCAGAGCTTCGGCACGGTCTGGCGACAGCACCCCGCGCCCCATCTGGCCGCGCCTGTCGGAAAGCCACCTGCCCAGTGGGTAGTCCTCGTGCACGGTGCTGACACTGACTCCCGCCAAGCTTCCATGTTCCGAAGCCCAGTCCCGGGCATGGGCGAGCGCCTCCTGCTCCCCGTCGCGCTGACTGCGACGCCGGGGCCGGGCATCCCGAGCCGCTGCGGCATCGATGCCCAGCCGTGCAAGGAGCCGTTGCTGCTCGGGATGCAGATCCGGATACCGGGTGCACTGCAGGTACAGCCACTCGCCCAGGCTGAGGCCGGTACCGGGAAATCCTCCCCGCGCGTCCAACGGGCTCTGTTCCGCGACGTGGCACCTGGCCTGGTGGTAGGTGCGCTGCCACAGGGTCGGCCACGGCGTGTCCCAGTACGGGTCCAGTGCACACAGCGCGGCGCTGCGCCAGGCAGGCATCCCCAGACGGAGTATGCGCTGGTTGGTCATCCACGCCCCCAGAGGAAAGCCGTCCTGGAGCGTGTCCGCCCGCGTGGCCAGATGCCCCTGCGCAGCCGCGTAGGCCCGGGCACGAGTCAGGCCCGCTTCGAACGCCTCGTCGGCCTGGCGGCTGTGCCCGCGCCGCCGTTTGAGGGGCAGCGCCTCTGCGGCTTCACCGCCGGCCACCTCCTGCATGTGCTGGGCGAGTTCGTCAGCCAAGGGACGAGGCCGGTGCGCGGGATGGACCTTCCACAGCAACCGCTGCCCGTCGCCATCGGGCACTTCCGCCGCCTTGCTGCACTGGTGCGCCCAGGCGAACAGCGGTCCGTCCATGCACGATTTCAGGCGATCAGTGAGCCAAGGCCGCCCCAGACAGCGCGCCAGCTCACTGACGAGCACGGGGAGGTCACCCAGGCAGAAAGGGAGGTGGCCGCGCACCTGGGTACGGCGCCTCATCGTCTGGTCTACCAACATCCCGGCGACGGCCACCGTCTCCGGATAGGTGACCAAGCCGCGGGCCAGGACCCGCCATCGCCCGGGCTCCTCGCCCTCGGGAACCGTCGCGCACAGCCTCGCCGGCCACGTAGTTCTGCGCCCACCACCAGTCTGTGACCGCCGCAGCAACCTCGAACGCCGAAGCAGCTACGGGGGAGCGGCGCAGCAGCCTGCGGTGATCCTCCTGCCCTTGGACCACCTCCGGGCATTTGGCCAGCCCGATGACACGGCCTCCGCTGCCAGGCACGCTCATCAGCCAGCGCCGGTGGCGTGGGCAGACTCGCTGGTGCGCTGCCAGGTACACCCGGGCTGGTGCCACGCGACCGGTCCGCGCAGCCACACAGCCCGGGCACGCCGGACCCCAGGCAGCAACCGTCTCCACCCCGTTGGCGAGCCGCGCCGCCGGCCTCTCCTTCGAGGGGCCCAGCGGCTCCTCCCGCGTCCAGGCCGGCAACGCACGGCGCAAGCCCACCTGCGGCACACGACACAGTGCCGCGACCCGGTCCCGGGCCGAGGCGTTCAAGAACACCTCACTGTCGCCCCGCAGAGCCCCGACGACGTCCTGCTGGCCAGCCACTTCGGTAACCGCCGACAGCAGACTCCGCACCGTCAGGCCGTACCTGTCCGCGATCCGCCCCAGGAACGACAGCGTCATCTCACCCTGTAGGGGAGCCACCCGAAAGGCACCCGCGGCCAGCAACAGTTTCCCCACCCATCCCGTGGCTTGTGACAAAGATCGTGCTTCGGCTCAGACGAGCTGTGACTGAGCGGCACGGTTGGCCAGTGTGGCCGACTGGAGCACTCGCCGGGCCGCGACGAGATCAGCCGCCCCGAGCCGGCCTGTGTGCCTCACCCGAGGGCAGCCGATTGGTCAGCCGCGGACGTGGATGCAAATGCGCACGGTTCCTCCGATGGCTGCCGCCGCAGCGCCGAGCCCGAGGACCGTACCGAGATAGCCGGCGTTGTCGGTGAGGGCGAGCACGATTACAGCCGCGACCGTGGCCAGGAGAGTCAGCGCGGTGATCCACTGCAGCGCCTTCTCCATGCGGCTCGAATGCGCCGGTGCTGAATCATGGTCGAGCGAAGTCATTGTGGTTTTCCTTTGCGAGTCAACCGATGGCGGAGCTCAGCCTTGTCCGGCCGGGGCGGGCCGGGCCAGCAGTCCGGGTTGTCCGGCGGATGGGCCCGGACGGGGTTCCGGCACGGCAGCATGGTCCTGGCTGTTGATGCAGGCGGGGGAGGAAGGCAAGGCGATGAACGGAGCGGGAACGAAATGGGGGCCGTTGTCAGGACCGAGTGCCGCGCACAACGAAGTGGCCCAGCTGTTGCGGTCGTGGCTCGACCAGGTCGGCTGCACCGTGCCCGCCTTGATCGACCGGTTTACCCCGGAGCACTTCGGCGACGGTGCCCCGCCGCGACGCACTGCAACTTATGAGCGCCTCGCGGGCAGGGGCCTGACGTGGGAATTCATCGAGGCCGTTGTGGATGTCACCACGGACAACGCCGCACTGCAGGAACGGCGTCTGGCCGAAGTCCGCGCCCCCTGGGACGCGGCCTGCCAGAGGGCGGTCTCTCGCCGCGAGCTGGTGGACAGCCATCTGGCGCTCCGGGCACTCGATCTCGCCGAGCAGCTGCGCCAGGCAGAGCAGCGTGAGGCAGCGCTGCTGGCGGAGCGGGACCGCATGCGGCAGGTGGCACGGGCCCTGCTGATGATCTGTGAGCGGATCCGGCAACGAGTGGATGATCTGAGGCTGGCTCAGGCCCGGGGACAGCTGGCAGAGGGAGATTCGTCGGTGCTGGCATGGAAGCACCGGCTGCAGGAGAGCGAGTGGCAACAGGTCGTTGCCGAGATGGAGCGGGACCGTGCCCAGCGCATGCTGGTGGAGTGGTCGCGGTACGTCGCCGATCTCAGCCGTTCCCTGCTGCCAGGAGGCCGCCCCGGCGAGCCGCAGCCGACCATCGCGAGGGCAAGTGCTCCGCCAGCTCTCGATCTTCAGGATGGTGAGCTTGCCGACGTCGACCGCATGTTGGGCCTGACGGGGCAAGAGGTCGAGATTGCGGGAGAGATCCTCGACGGCTTCTCCGACGAGTTCGCCCACCAGAACGGCACAGGGGAGGGATTCCTGCAGTCGGTGCGGCTGGTCGGCGGGCAGCACGTTGGGCTGTCCTCCTTGCCGATCATCCGAAGCTTGCAAAAGGGGGTTTCGTTCCACTCCGGGATCACTGTCTTGGCGGGCCCGAACGGCTCGGGGAAGTCGGCCGTTCTGGAAGCACTGGCACTGCTGACACACTGCCGCTTCAGCAACGGCGGCCTGCCGCATGGGCTTAGTTCACTCAGCCGTGTGATCGCCGGAGGGCTGGAGGCGCGGTGGTCCACCTCGCGGGAGCCGGAGAGCCGCCTGTTCGTGTCATACCTGGGCACCTCCCCCGAGGGCTCGGATGCGCTTCTTGAAGGTATGGACGGGCCAAACCGGCTGTTTCTGCTCGATGAGCCGGAGGCTGGCCTGCACCCGGAGGCCAGCGCCCGGCAAGTGCAGTGGATGTACGAGAGGGTCGAGCAGGGCTGTCAGTTCGTAATTGCGACGCACAGCATGACCCTCGCGTCGCTGTCGCGGGCCCGGATCATTCGTTTCCGCCCGGAGAGACCCCCATAGGCCGAGCTCGCCGCACTCCGCCTTCTGGCTCCAGCCGGTTTGCTGCGCGTCCAGCAAGGTGCCGATGCTGCGGGCGGTTCGCCGAGATGCGGTGCTCAGAACGGCCAGGTGAAGCACTAAGTGGCCAAATCAAGCGCTCAGTCACACGAGTGTGACTGAGCGCTTTACTTGGCGGATGAGCGGTTGAGTTGGCGAACTGAGCACCCGCGCGTGGGGACGCCTGGCAAGCCGAAGCGCTCAGTCAC
>NZ_JBEZWN010000039.1:0-71834 GCF_040637495.1 Streptomyces sp. NPDC029044 | reverse complement strand
GCGCGACTCGTACTGCCGCACCACCGGCATCGAGTTCATGCACATCCAGGACCCCAAGCAGCGCAAGTGGATCCAGGACCGCGTGGAGCGCCCGCACACCAAGCCGGAGCGCGAGGAGCAGCTGCGCATCCTGCGCCGGCTGAACGCGGCGGAGGCCTTCGAGACCTTCCTCCAGACGAAGTACGTCGGCCAGAAGCGGTTCTCCCTGGAGGGCGGCGAGTCCGTCATCCCGCTGCTGGACGCGGTGCTGGACTCGGCCGCCGAGTCCCGCCTGGACGAGGTCGTCGTCGGCATGGCCCACCGTGGCCGCCTGAACGTCCTCGCCAACATCGTCGGCAAGTCGTACGCGCAGATCTTCCGCGAGTTCGAGGGCAACCTCGACCCGAAGTCGATGCACGGCTCCGGTGACGTGAAGTACCACCTGGGCGCCGAGGGCACCTTCACGGGCCTGGACGGCGAGCAGATCAAGGTCTCCCTGGTCGCGAACCCCTCGCACCTGGAGGCGGTGGACCCGGTCCTGGAGGGCGTCTCGCGCGCCAAGCAGGACATCATCGGCAAGGGCGGCACGGACTTCACCGTCCTGCCGGTGGCGATCCACGGCGACGCGGCCTTCGCGGGCCAGGGCGTGGTGGCCGAGACCCTGAACATGTCGCAGCTGCGCGGCTACCGCACCGGCGGCACGGTCCACATCGTCATCAACAACCAGGTCGGCTTCACCGCGGCCCCCGAGTCCTCGCGTTCTTCCATGTACGCGACGGACGTGGCCCGCATGATCGAGGCCCCGATCTTCCACGTGAACGGCGACGACCCGGAGGCCGTGGTCCGTGTGGCCCGTCTGGCCTTCGAGTTCCGCCAGGCGTTCAACAAGGACGTGGTGATCGACCTCATCTGCTACCGCCGCCGCGGTCACAACGAGTCGGACAACCCGGCCTTCACCCAGCCGCTGATGTACGACCTGATCGACAAGAAGCGCTCGGTGCGCAAGCTCTACACCGAGTCCCTCATCGGTCGCGGCGACATCACCCTGGAAGAGGCCGAGCAGGCGCTCCAGGACTACCAGGGCCAGCTGGAGAAGGTCTTCACGGAGGTCCGTGAGGCCACGTCCCAGCCGGGCACGGTCGAGTCCACGGACCCGCAGGCCGAGTTCCCGGTCGCCGTGAACACCGCGGTGACCACGGAGGTCGTCAAGCGGATCGCCGAGTCCCAGGTCAACATCCCCGACAACATCACCGTGCACCCGCGTCTGCTGCCGCAGCTTCAGCGCCGGGCGTCGATGGTCGAGGACGGCACGATCGACTGGGGCATGGGCGAGACCCTCGCGATCGGTTCCCTCCTGCTGGAGGGCGTCCCGGTCCGCCTGGCGGGCCAGGACTCCCAGCGCGGTACGTTCGGCCAGCGCCACGCGGTCATCATCGACCGCAGCACGGGCGACGAGTACACGCCGTTGCAGTACCTCTCCGAGGACCAGGCGCGGCTGAACGTCTACAACTCCCTCCTCTCCGAGTACGCGGCGATGGGCTTCGAGTACGGCTACTCGCTGGCCCGCCCCGAGGCGCTCGTGATGTGGGAGGCGCAGTTCGGCGACTTCGTCAACGGCGCGCAGACGGTCGTGGACGAGTTCATCTCGTCGGCCGAGCAGAAGTGGGCCCAGACGTCCGGCGTCGTCCTGCTGCTGCCGCACGGCTACGAGGGCCAGGGCCCGGACCACTCCTCGGCCCGCCCGGAGCGCTTCCTCCAGATGTGCGCGCAGAACAACATGACGGTCGCCATGCCGACGTCGCCGTCGAACTACTTCCACCTCCTGCGGTGGCAGGTGCACAACCCGCACCACAAGCCGCTGGTGGTCTTCACGCCGAAGTCGATGCTGCGTCTGAAGGCCGCGGCGGCGAAGGCGGACGAGTTCACGAGCGGGCAGTTCCAGCCGGTCATCGGCGACTCCTCGGTCGACCCGGCCGCGGTCAAGAAGGTCGTCTTCTGCGCGGGCAAGGTCTACTACGACCTCGAAGCCGAGCGTCAGAAGCGCGGTGCCACGGACACGGCGATCATCCGCATCGAGCGCCTGTACCCGCTGCCGGGTGCCGAGCTCCAGGCGGAGATCAAGAAGTACCCGAACGCCGAGAAGTACCTGTGGGCCCAGGAGGAGCCGGCGAACCAGGGTGCCTGGCCGTTCATCGCGCTCAACCTGATCGACCACCTGGACCTGGCGGTCGGCGCGGACGTTCCGCACGGCGAGCGGCTGCGGCGCATCTCCCGCCCGCACGGCTCGTCCCCGGCGGTGGGTTCCGCGAAGCGGCACCAGGCCGAGCAGGAGCAGCTGGTGCGTGAGGTGTTCGAGGCGTAAGCGCCTTCGCGCAGTTCGTGTGCGGCCGGGCCGCATCCCCGCTCAGGGGGTGCGGCCCGGCCGTTTGCGCACACCTATCCTTGGAGCATGTACTTCACGGACCGTGGCATCGAGGAACTGGAGAAGCGGCGCGGCGAGGAGGAGGTCACCTTCGAGTGGCTCGCCGAGCAGCTGCGGACGTTCGTCGATCTCAATCCCGACTTCGAGGTCCCGGTGGAGCGGCTGGCGACGTGGCTCGCCCGGCTGGACGACGAGGACGACGAGTAGGGACCGGCTCCGGCCGTTGCGGGGGCGTCAGCCGCCTGGGCGTGTGAGGTCGTAGGCCAGGCCCAGCGCGCCCTGCGCGAGGAGCAGCGCCCCGGCCGCACCCACCGCATCAAGCGCGCGGACGTGCCAGGTCACAGGCCAGGCCCAGTGCGCCGTGCGTGAGGAACCGGATCCGCCCGCTCCAGGCCAGGGACGTCAGCCGCACGGGCAGCGAGGCCATAGACCAGGCCCAGCGCACCGTACGCGAGGAGCAGCGCCCCGGCCGCTTCCACCGCGTCAGCTGCGCGGGCGTGTGAGGTCGTAGGCCAGGCCCAGCGCGCCGTGCGCGAGGAGCAGCGCCCCGGCCGTGGCCCAGCCGCCGCCCCGCCGCCGCAGGCCCCTGATCAGGAGCGGCAGGCCCGCCGCCAGCTGCGCGAGAGCCAGGGCGCGGGCCGTGGGGCCGCCCGTCCAGGGCATCCAGGGGCTGAGGCGGATCTGGTCGGCGGGGCCGTCTTCCGCGCCCCGCTCCCGTGGGCCGGGGCTCTCGACGAGGCTGGTGTCCGGCCGGCGGGCGGCGGCTTCGCGGAGGCGGCCGGCGGGTTCGCCGGGGGCCAGTTCCGCGGGCAGGGAGACGCCCGCCCGTGTGAGGACCGCGAGCAGGCCGCGCAGGCGGCTGCGTGCGTCGGCCGCCGCGTCGGGTTCGGTCAGCCGGTCGAGATCCTGGACGTCCAGGACGGGGTCGAGGCCCAGCCGTGCGGCGAAAGTGCGCATCGCCTCGTCCTCCCCCGCCGGGACACCGCTCGCGAGCCAGACGAACCCGACCGGGCGGCGGAAGCCGGACGCGAGTGTGAAGCCCGCCTGGTCGGTGTCCCACCACAGGGCGAGGACGGGCCAGGGAGCGCCGACGGCCAGGGCCGTGGCCCAGCCGGTGGCCACGCGGTCGACGGGTTCGGCGCCGTCCCGCCACGGCCGGCCCGCGGGGACGAGCACACTCCACGCGGCGCCCGCCGGGGTGAGCTGCATCGGCTCGCCCAGCAGATCGGCGACGGGGGCCACCCGCCCGGGCGCCGCCCGGCACAACAGCAGCGCCCCGGCTGCGGGACCGGTGCGGGCGGCTTCCGTCGACATGGTCACACGCTAGGACGAATTGTCAGTGTGTGAGCACTTATGCCTGCCCACTCCTCCCCAGAACGGGTGTCTTGACTTTCCCCGACCGCGATATATCGTGAATACGAGAGGACGCGATATGGCGCGTCGAGACGGGGAGGTCTGCACCATGTCCGAGTGGTCCGTCACGGAACCGAGGAAGCTCACCTTCGACGAGCCCGTGAGCGATCTGCACGTGCGTCTCGTCAACGGAACGGTGAACGTGGTGGGCACGGACGAAGGTTCCGCCCGCCTGGAGATCTCCGAGATCGAGGGGCCGCCCCTGGTGGTGACCCAGCAGGGCGGCGTCCTCACGGTGGCCTACGAGGACCTGCCCTGGAAGGGCTTCCTCAAGTGGCTGGACCGCAAGGGCTGGCGCCGCAGCGCGGTGGTCTCCCTGGCCGTCCCGGCCGGCACCCGCGTGGAGGCGGGTGTGGTCGGCGCGGCAGCCGTGATCTCCGGCATCCAGGGCCCGTCGGTGGTGAAGGGCGTCACCGGCGACACGACACTCGTGGGCCTCTCCGGCCCGGTCCGCGCCGACACGGTCTCCGGCAGCCTGGAGGCTCAGGACGTGACCGGCGACCTCCGGTTCAACTCCGTCTCCGGCGACCTCACGGTGATCGAGGGCTCCGGCCCCTCCGTGCGGGCGGAGTCGGTCAGCGGCTCGATGATCGTCGACCTCGACCCGAACGGCCCGACGGACGTCCGGCTGACCAGCGTCTCGGGCGAGATCGCCATCCGGCTGCCGTACCCGGCGGACGCGGAGGTCGAGGCGAACACGGCGAGCGGCGCGCTCTCCAACGCCTTCGAAGGCCTCAGGGTGCACGGCCAGTGGGGAGCCCACAAGATCACGGGCCGGCTCGGCGCGGGCACCGGCAAGCTGCGGGCCACCACCGTCTCCGGCTCGATCGCCCTGCTGCGCCGCCCGGCCGGAGAGGACGAGCGCGGCGAGCCGTGGGACACCCCGCCCACCGGCCACAGCGCGGCGGCAGCCCCGGCGAGCGGTCCCGGGAGCGGCCCGGGAGACAATTCCGTCTCCGGCCCGGGCGATGCCCCCACCACCGTCCCGGCCGACGGTACGACCGACAAGAAGGTGCTCTGACATGCCCCCCGTCTTCGCCCACGGCCGCCTCCGCCTGTACCTGCTGAAGCTGCTGGACGAGGCTCCTCGCCACGGCTACGAGGTGATCCGCCTGCTGGAGGAGCGGTTCCAGGGGCTGTACGCGCCGTCGGCGGGCACGGTCTACCCGCGCCTGGCCAAGCTGGAGGCCGAGGGCCTGGTCACCCACACCACCGAGGGCGGCCGCAAGGTCTACTCGATCACCGACGCCGGCCGCGCCGAACTGGCCGACCGCAGCGGCGAGCTGGCCGACCTGGAATTGGAGATCAGGGAGTCCGTCGCGGAGCTGGCCGCGGAGATCCAGGCCGACGTGCGCGGAGCCGCCGGCGACCTGCGCCGCGAGATGCGCGCGGCGGCGACCGAGGCCCGCCGGGACACCGGCTCCAGGGACGACGGCACGTCCGGGGCCCCCTACGGCGACTTCTCGCAGTACGGCGACAAGGAGACCTGGCGCATCGCCAAGGAGGAGATGCGCCGCGCCCGGCAGGAGTGGAAGGAGCAGGCCCGGCGGGCGAAGGACGAGAGCCGCCGCGCCCGCGAGGACGCCCAGCGTGCCCGCCGCCAGGCGAAGGAGGCCCAGGAACAGGCCCGGGCACAGGCCCAGGAGCAGGTTCAGCGCATCACCCGCCGCGTCCAGGAGCAGGTGCAGGACCACTTCGCCCGCGGTGACTGGCCGACGGGTCTGCGCGAGGGCCTGACCGAACTGGTCAAGGAAGTGGGCGAGTTCGGAAAGGACTACGGCAAGGACTTCGGCAAGGACCTCGGCTTCGACTGGACCGGCACCGGCAAGTCCGCCGAGGAGCCGAGCCACGCGCAGGCCCAGGAGGACTTCCCTGCCGCCTACGAACCGGCCTGGGCCCACGAGGACGCCGCGGAGTCCACCGGCGACCCGGCCCGCGACCTGGACCGCCTGCTCGACCGCTTCCGGGACGACATCCGCGATGCGGCCCGCGACCACGGCGTCACACCCGACCAGCTGCGGGACGCCCGCCGCCATCTGTCGACGGCGGCGGCCCACATAGGAGCCCTCCTGCGCACCCAGCAGAAGTAGGCGCCCGGAGCGCGGCCCGTCAGCCGGCCTTGGCCTCGCCGCCACTCCCGTACAGCACCCGCACCAGGTGCTCGTACGTCACTCCGTGGTCGGCGAGGACCTCGGCCGGCACACCGGGGCGCAGGGTCAGGGCCAGCAGGATGTGCTCGTCCCCGATGTGCCGGTCCCGCTGGGCGAGCGCGACCCGCAAGGAGCGCTCCAGCACGTCCTTGGCTCCCCGGCCGAAGGAGGTACGCCCCGACCACCACCGCTTGTCCTTCCGGTCACCGGCCAGAGCCCCGACCCCATGAGCCTCCTCCACCCGGGCGACGATCTCCTCCACGTCGATCCCCAGCCCGGCGAGCGCGTCGGTCTCGGCCTGCGTCAGCCCGGCCCGCCGCCGCGCCTCACGCAACGCCTCCCGCACGGACTCCCGCCGCTCACCGAGGCCGAGAGCCGCGAGCGCGAAGGAGCCACGGCTGCCCTCCCGGTCGAGCAGCGCCAGCAGCAGATGCTCCGGCTCCACGACCTGCCCACCCTCACCACCCCCGTCCACGTACGCGTACGCACTCTTCACCACGAAGCGGGCGTCCTTCGTGAACCGCTCGAACATCAATGCCTCCCGTACTTCTTGTGCACGGCCTGCCTGCTCACGCCGAGTTCGGTGGCGATCTCCTGCCACGACCAGCCCTGGTTGCGCGCGTTGCGCACCTGCACGGCTTCCAACTGCTCCAGCAGTCGGCGCAGCGCGGCGACGGCTCGCAGGCCGACCCGTGGATCACGGTCACCGGCGCGTTCGGCCAGATCGGTTGCTTCGGTCATACCGTCAACCTACGTTGACACCCTCGATACGTCAACCACAGTTGACACACGAAAACGGCCGGCCCACCCGGGGCCGGCCGTCGACGCACCTTCAGGAGGACTCAGGGATTCGTCAGCACGACCTTCCCGAACTGCTCACCGGAAGCCAGCCTCTCGAAGCCCTCACGCGCACGGTCCATGGGCATGACCTCGTCGATGACGGGCCGCACCCCCGTCGCTGCGCAGAACGCGAGCAGGTCCTCCAGTTCGTCCTTCGTGCCCATCGTGGATCCCACGACCTTGAGTTCGAGGAAGAAGATCCGGGTCAGCTCCGCGTGCGAGGGCCGGTCGCCACTGGTGGCGCCGGAGATGACCAGCGTGCCGCCGGGCTTGAGCGACTTCACGGAGTGCGACCACGTGGCAGCCCCTACGGTCTCGATGACCGCGTCGACCCGCTGGGGCAACCGCGCCCCGGATTCCAAGGCCTCCACGGCCCCCAGTTCCAGAGCCCGCTTCCGCTTGGCCTCGTCCCTGCTGGTGGCGAAGACCCGCAGTCCGGCGGCCTTGCCCAGCACGATGGCGGCGGTGGCGACACCACCGCCGGCGCCCTGTACCAGCACGGAGTCACCGGGCCGGACCCCCGCGTTGGTGAACAGCATCCGGTACGCCGTCAGCCACGCCGTGGGCAGACAGGCGGCCTCCTCGAAAGAGAGCTCCTTCGGCTTGGGCAGGATGTTCCACGTCGGCACGGCGACCTGCTCGGCGAAGGTGCCCTGGTAGCGCTCGGTGAGGATGGAACGGGGTTCCTTCGGGCCGACCCCGTGCCCGCTCTGTCCGATCACGGAGTGCAGGACGACCTCGTTGCCGTCCTCGTCGACACCGGCGGCATCACAGCCGAGGATCATCGGCAGCTTGTCCTCTGCGAGGCCCACGCCGCGCAGGGACCAGAGGTCGTGGTGGTTGAGGGAGGCGGCCTTGACCGTGACGGTACTCCAGCCGGGACGGGCCTCGGGAGCCGGACGCTCTCCCAACTCCAGGCCGGAGAGCGGCTGGTCGCGGTCGATTCGGGCGGCGTAGACAGCGAACATGGCCTTGACGATAGGTTCCTCCACCCGCCGAGTGGAACCACCGGCCCCTGTGAGACACACCCTCTTGCCAACGCCCGGGGGTCGGTGCCGCCGTACGAGCGACCCGCACCCGCGCACGGCGAGAAGGGGACGTGTCGGGGGGTCCACCCGCAGCGGCTGGCGCGTCAACGGACAGTCAGTCGGCGTGAGACCCCATCGCGCCGTTCCGAGGACGGACACCCCCCGACGCGGCCCCGACCCCCCACCCACCGCCATGCGAAGACCCGCACCCCCACCACCGCCGCCGCACCACCCGAACAGCCCCACCCGAACGCAAAGAAATGGCCCCGCCCGATCCCGGGCGGGGCCACATCACACCAGCGTCGGCGCCGACGTCAGCGCCGGGCCACACCCTCGGCCCGGGCCGCAGCCGCCACCGCGGCCGTGACGGCCGGAGCGACCCGCTCGTCGAACGGCGACGGGATGACGTAATCAGCGGCGAGATCGTCCCCGACCACAGCGGCCAGCGCCTCCGCGGCGGCCAGCTTCATCCCCTCGGTGATCCGGGAGGCCCGCACCTGCAACGCCCCCGCGAAGATCCCCGGGAACGCCAGCACGTTGTTGATCTGGTTCGGGAAGTCCGACCGTCCGGTCGCGACGACCGCCGCGTACTTGTGCGCGACCTCGGGGTGCACCTCGGGGTTCGGGTTCGCCATGGCGAAGACGAAGGCACCCTTGGCCATCGTCGCCACCGCGGACTCCGCGACCGTGCCACCGGAGACACCGATGAACACATCGGCACCGTCCAGCGCCGCCTCCAGGGACCCGGTGATCCCGGCCTTGTTCGTGAACCCGGCCAGTTCCTGCTTCACCGGCGTGAGGTCGTCCCGGTCCGCCGACACGACACCCTTGCGGTCGGCCACCGCGACATCCCCGATCCCGGCCTCGACCAGCATCTTCGCGATGGCGACACCGGCCGCACCGGCGCCGGAGATGACGGCCCGCAGCTCGCCGAGGGCCCGTCCGCTCAGCCGCGCGGCGTTCCGCAGGGCCGCCAGCGTCACCACGGCCGTGCCGTGCTGGTCGTCGTGGAAGACCGGAATGTCCAGCCGCTCCTGAAGCTTCCGCTCGACCTCGAAGCACCGGGGTGCCGAGATGTCCTCCAGGTTGACCCCGCCGAACGACGGCGCGAGCCGCACCACGGTCTCGACGATCTCGTCGACGTCCGTGCAGTTCAGGGCGATCGGAACCGCGTCCACGCCACCGAACTGCTTGAACAGAATCGCCTTGCCCTCCATCACCGGGAGGGAGGCCTCGGGCCCGATGTCACCGAGCCCCAGCACGGCCGTGCCGTCCGTCACGACGGCCACGACCGACGACTTCCACGTGTAGTCGTGCACGAGCTCCGGCTGCTCCGCGATCGCGCTGCACACCTTCGCGACGCCGGGCGTGTACGCCAGGGACAGGTCGTCCTTGTCACGGACCGGCACGGTGGCCTGCACAGCCATCTTGCCGCCGCGGTGCAACGCGAACGCCGGGTCGAAGGAGTCGAGGGGCTCCGCACCGCCCTCGTGATCCGTATCGCCGGTCTTGCTCTCGCTGCGAGGATTGACGATCTCCGCTGCCACTTCGTTTTACCCCTTAAATCTTCATTGTTTTGAGGGTGGCCACTCCTGGTGAGGGGTGGGCGGGCACCGCGTAGGCCCATGTCGTGCTTGTACGTGTATACGTACGGGCGCGTACGCGACGGGCGCGCCGCACACGCGCCCTGAGCCCCGGATGAGGGGTGTAAAGACCCTTCTTACCGGACGGATGGCACCGACGACGAGTCCATAACGCGAAGGTCACATGACAGCGCCCTGACTCTTCGTCCAAAATCGGGACAAGGCCTGGACAAACCAGCCACAACCACTCAACCATCAGCGAAGCTCGCGGGCCCCGTCTTGAAATCCCGGGATATACCGAAGTTCTTCCGGCCGGAAGGGGTGATTCCCATAGAAGGTCCGGCCGTGATGTACCGGAGTGGTGCGGTTCGGGGGTCGCCCGTTATCCGATTTTGACATGGCTGGCCCCCAGAATCGCGCAGTCCGAATGGCAAGATGCCGTAATCACACGAGGTCGCGACACTCGAAGAGGTGTGCTCTCGTCGACCCACGGCACTGCCGAAACCTTCGGCGTGCCACGGCGTTGCCGAACCCATCGGCAGCGGCCCGCCCCATCGGCAACTCCACCCATCCGCCGGAGGAACCCACCATGACCGCAAGCTCCACCCGTCGTACGACCGCCGCGCACTCCCGGCTAGCAGCGGTCGGTGCGATCGCGGTCGCAGGCGCGCTGATGCTCACCGGCTGCGGTGACCAGACCAAGGACACCGGTTCCAGCGACACGGCGGCCTCGGCCCCGCTCGCCGACAAGCTGCCCCAGGCCATCCGCGACAAGGGCGTCATCAAGGTCGGCTCCGACATCGCCTACGCCCCGGTCGAGTTCAAGGACAGCTCGGGCAAGGTCGTCGGCATCGACCCGGACCTCGCCGCCGCCATGGGCAAGCAGCTCGGGGTCGACTTCCAGTTCGAGAACGGCACGTTCGACACGCTGATCACGGGCCTGCGCTCCAAGCGGTACGACATCGCCATGTCCGCGATGACCGACACCAAGGACCGCCAGGAGGGCATCGACTCCGACACCGGCAAGAAGGTCGGCGAGGGCGTCGACTTCGTGGACTACTTCACCGCCGGTGTCTCGATCTACACCAAGAAGGGCGACGACCAGGGCATCAAGACCTGGTCCGACCTGTGCGGCAAGAAGATCGTGCTCCAGCGCGGCACGGTCTCCGAGGACCTCGCCAAGGCGGAGTCGAAGAAGTGCCCGGCCGGCAAGAAGATCGCCATCGAGCCCTTCGACAACGACCAGCAGGCCCAGACCCGCCTGCGCGCGGGCGGCGCCGACGCCGGCTCGTCGGACTTCCCGGTCGCCGCGTACGCCGTGAAGACGTCCGGTGGCGGCAAGGACTTCCAGCTGGTCGGCGAGCAGGTCGAGGCCGCCCCGTACGGCATCGCGGTCGCCAAGAACCAGACGCAGCTGCGGGACGCCCTCAAGGCCGCCCTCGACGCCGTCATCGAGAACGGCGAGTACGAGAAGATCATGAAGAAGTGGGGCGTCACCGACGGCTCCATCGACGAAGCCACGATCAACGGCGGCAAGTGACCGCAGCTCAGCGGCACTGAAAGGCAACACCCGTGACTGTTGACATCGACAAGACGCCGGCTGACACGCCCCCGGCCGGACCGGAGGCCATCAAGGCCATCCCGGTCCGGCACTACGGGAGGTACGTCTCCGCCGTCGTCGCCATCGCCCTGCTGGCCGGGGTCGTCTACGCGTTCTCCCAAGGCAAGATCAACTGGGGCGCGATCCCGGACTACTTCTTCGACGACCGCATCCTCGACGGCGTCGGCAAGACGCTCCTGCTGACCGTCCTGTCCATGGCGATCGGCATCATCGGCGGCGTCCTGCTCGCCGTGATGCGCCTGTCGAAGAACCCGGTGACCTCGTCGATCGCGTGGTTCTACATCTGGTTCTTCCGCGGCACCCCGGTCCTGGTCCAGCTGATCGTCTGGTTCAACCTGGGCCTGGTCTTCGAGTACATCAACCTCGGGCCGTTCTACAAGGACGAGTGGTCGGACTTCATGACCCCGTTCCTGACGGCGCTGCTGGGCCTCGGCCTGAACGAGGCCGCGTACATGGCGGAGATCTGCCGGGCCGGTCTGCTCTCGGTCGACGAGGGCCAGACCGAGGCGTCGCACGCGCTGGGCATGAGCCACACCAAGACGCTGCGCCGGATCGTCATCCCGCAGGCGATGCGCGTGATCGTGCCGCCCACCGGCAACGAGGTCATCAACATGCTGAAGACGACCTCGCTGGTCTCGGTCGTCCAGTACCCCGAGTTGCTGCGAGCGGCACAGGACATCGGCCAGACCTCCGGCGCCCCCGCCGAGATGCTGTTCCTGGCGGCGGCCTGGTACCTGCTGCTGACCTCGGTCTTCAGCGTCGGCCAGTACTACCTGGAGCGGTACTACGCGCGTGGTTCGAGCCGGTCCCTGCCGGCCACGCCGTTCCAGAAGATCAGGGCGAACGTGCTCTCCCTGTCCAGCCGCTCCAAGCCGAAGGGAGGCACCGCATGACCGTCATGGTCAAGGCCGAGGGCGTCCACAAGTCCTTCGGCCCCGTAGAAGTCCTCACGGGCATCGACCTGGAGGTGAAGTCCGGCGAGGTGTTCTGCCTCATCGGCCCCTCCGGCTCCGGCAAGTCGACCTTCCTGAGGTGCATCAACCACCTGGAGAAGATCAACGCCGGCCGTCTGTACGTCGACGGCGAACTGGTCGGCTACCGCCAGAAGGGCGACAAGCTCTACGAGCTGAAGGACAGCGAGGTCGCCGTCAAGCGGCGGGACATCGGCATGGTCTTCCAGCGCTTCAACCTGTTCCCGCACATGACGGCCGTGGAGAACGTCATGGAGGCGCCGGTCCAGGTCAAGGGCGTGAGCAAGAGCCAGGCCCGGGCGCGGGCCCAGGAGCTCCTGGACCGGGTGGGTCTGGCCGACAAGGCGGGCAACTACCCCTCGCAGCTCTCCGGCGGCCAGCAGCAGCGCGTCGCCATCGCCCGGGCCCTCGCCATGGACCCGAAGCTGATGCTGTTCGACGAGCCGACCTCGGCGCTCGACCCGGAGCTGGTCGGTGACGTCCTGGACGTCATGCGCGACCTGGCCGAGTCCGGCATGACGATGATCGTCGTCACCCACGAGATGGGCTTCGCCCGCGAGGTGGGCGACAGCCTGGTCTTCATGGACGGCGGTGTGGTGGTCGAATCCGGTCACCCGCGCGAGGTGCTCACGAACCCGCAGCACGAGCGGACGAAGTCGTTCCTGTCCAAGGTTCTCTGACGGTACGCACGGCGAGGGGGCGGCACGGAATCTCCGTGCCGCCCCCTTCGCGCGGTCTACTTCATGGCGAGCAGCAGGGTGTCCGAGGGCGAGCACCACACCGGCCTGGCCTCGCCGAAGCCCTTCTGGCGCAGCACGCGCGCGTGCCACTGGACCGACGGCATGTCACCGTCGGCGTGGTCGCCGTAGATCTCGTAGCGCCGGGCCGTGGGGCCGGCGAGGACCGGGTCCTCGGCGGCGAGCTGCCACCACTCCGTCCAGCCGAGCACCCCGGATTGCCTGGCCTGTTCCATGCGGGCGTGCCGCTGCGCCCGTTCGGCGGCGTTGATCCGCGGCGTCGACTCGTCGATCATGTGGTCCGCGTTCATGAAGACACCACCGGCCCGGACGAGTCCCGCGACCTGGCCGTAGAGGTCCGCGAGGGGTTCCCGGTGCAGCCAGTGCAGGGCCGTCGCGGTCAGGACGGCGTCGTACGAGTCGTACGGCAGCTTCGCCGGCCAGGTCGGGTCCTTGAGGTCGGCGGTGACGAGGCTGACCCGGTCGTCACCCGCGAAGGTGCCCCCGGCGATGGCGAGGAGCGCCGGGTCGAGGTCGACGCCGGTGCTGGTGGCGTCGGGGAGGCGGGCCAGCAGCCGGGCCGTGATGGTGCCCGTGCCGCAGGCGAGGTCGAGGACCCGAGGGGCGGTGCCCACGACGGCCTCCACCATGTCGAGCATGATCCGGAACCGCTCCTCGCGGTCGGGCAGGTACCACTCCTGCTGCCGGTCCCAGCTCTCCTGCCAGGCCTGCCAGTCGGTGGTGGTCGTCGTGATGTCCGCGTCCGTCATCGAGCCCCTCCCTCGTAATACCCTGGAAGCACCATCAGCTGTTACCAGTGCGCCTCACGACCCTAAAGCCCCTCCGTAAGGACTACAAGTGGAACTGGCCTATTACTCGGACTATGCCGTGCGCCTCGTCAACACCGAGGAACCGGCCCGGGGCAAGGACGCCCTGACGTCGGTCGAGGCCGTCCGCGATCTGTTCGGGCCCAGCCAGTCGGCGGCCCGCCGCGCCACCGACGCGGACGTGACCCGCTTCCGCTCGGTCCGCGGCCGGCTGCGGGCGGTCTTCGAGGCCGCCGACGCGGGTGAGGAGAGGCTCGCCGTCGACCTGCTGAACTCGCTGCTGCTGGAGTTCCCGGTGAGCCCGCAGATCTCCGGGCACGACTTCCGGGACGACGACGGCCGCCCCCTGTGGCACATGCACCTGGCGGACCACCCGTCGAACGCCACGGCGGGCTATGCGGCGATCGCGGCGATGGGCCTGGCCTTCCACCTGACCGAGTACGGCGTGGACCGCCTCGGGCTGTGCGAGGCCGCGCCCTGCCGCAACGCCTACCTCGACACCTCCACCAACCGCTCCCGGCGCTACTGCTCCGACCGCTGCGCGACCCGCGCCAACGTGGCGGCCTACCGCGCCCGCAAACGCCTGGAGGCCGACCGGTCGGAGAGGACCGGCCTGGCGGCCGACAGCGCCCAGCCCAGCAGCGCCCAGGGCGACCGCCGGCCGGACCTGCGCGGCCGGTAGCGGAACCGGACCCGCCCCAGCACCAGGTCGTCGGGGACGACGCCGTAGTCGGTGCTGTCACCGCCGGCGTACGCGTTGTCCCCGAGCACCCACCAGCCGCTCTCGCGCCGCTGGGCCACCCGCTTGACGACCAGCAGGTCCTGCTGGAAGGGATGCCGCAGGACGACGACGTCCCCGGGCCTGACCCGCCCTCCGTAGTGCACCAGGAGCCGGTCCCCGTGGTACAGCGTGGGCACCATGGACGGCCCGGTCACCTCGGCCACCCCGAAGGGCGGGGCGGGCCTGCCCCGCTCGGACTCCTGCGACAGCTCCGGCATCACCCGGCACCTCCCCGGTTCTTCCTCCACCAGTCTCAGTCTCACCCCGGACTTTTGTCCTAAGCCCATGGGGGCACCCGCGAAAAGCCGTCCCCCACGGAGTAATGTCCCCTGTGAGAAGACGATCACGAGGAAGGAATGCTCCATGCTTTCCCGCCTGTTTGCCCCCAAGGTCAAGGTCAGTGCCCACTGCGACCTTCCCTGCGGTGTGTACGACCCCGCCCAGGCCCGCATCGAGGCGGAGTCGGTGAAGGCCGTGCAGGAGAAGATGGCCGCCAACGACGACCCGCACTTCCAGGCGCGCGCCACCGTCATCAAGGAGCAGCGCGCCGAGCTCGCCAAGCACCACGTCTCGGTGCTCTGGAGCGACTACTTCAAGCCCCCGCACTTCGAGAAGTACCCGGAGCTGCACCAGCTGGTCAACGACACCCTGAAGGCCCTCTCGGCCGCCAAGGGCTCGACCGACCCGGCCACCGGCCAGAAGGCTCTGGACTACATCGCCCAGATCGACAAGATCTTCTGGGAGACCAAGAAGGCCTGATCTCCCTCAAGGCAGGCCGGCCCGCGATGTCGCTGGTCGGGCAAGAGGGAACAGCGGAGCCCCGTACCCGGCAGCGGGTACGGGGCTTTGCTGTTCCTACTTCCCCGTTCGTCCGGTTCCCTTCTTGGCGTTGTGGCTTCGCCAGACACCGACCAGCACCACGATGACGGTGATGACGACGAGCATCACGACGCCGGTGGGCCAGAAGCCGCTGCCCCCTCCGGCTGCCAGATCGAGGTTCTCCACGCTTGCGCCCCTTCCTGTTCGCAGTTGATCAGCTCCAGTCCCATCCGCCGATCGCGGCACCTCCGACGTAGCCGCCCACCGAGTAGCCCCAGTCGACGGCTGTGGCCGTCTTTCCGACGACGTTGGCGGCCTTCATCGCCACGCCTACCCCGCCACCGGCCGCGCTGAGAATGCCCGTGGCCGCGATCTGGCCGGCCGAATCGCCCTCCAGAGCGCCTCCCGCGACGCCGAGGCCGGTACTCAGGGCCGCTGCGCCCACGGCCACCCCCACCCCGCCGACAGGAGCCAGGGCGGCCGCGCCGACCACGGTGCCCGCGATGCTCAGGGCGTTGCCCCACCCTTCTTTGTCGAGGCCGAGGAAGTCCAGACCGCTGGGGTCGATGCGATTGACGGGGTCGCCGGCTGCGTAGGCGTAGAAGTTGCTTTCCTGGCCGCTGGGGTCGGGCTGGGTGAAGCGGGCGAGCTGTGCGTCGTAGTAGCGGGCGCCCATCTTGTACAGACCGGAGGGGTCGAGATAGGTGCCGGTATAGCGGTAGGGCTGGTCCGTGCCGGTGGTGGCACGGGCTTCGCCGTAGGGACCGTAGCTGTAGGTGGCCGTGCGCTTGCCGGTGGCGTCCACGAGACCGATGACGCTGCCCTGGACGTCGGTGAGGTAGTACTGACTGGTCCCACCGGACGTCATGGCGGTAAGGGTGCCCGAGGGTTCGCGTACAAAACCGGTGGTGTTCTCGCGGCTCATCCCCACAGCGGCGTTGGTGAAAGTGGAACTGCCGCGCGTGAGACGGTCGTTGTGGTCGATACCGGCGTAGGTGTACGCAGTACCGGTGCCGCCGGCGGTCTGCTCGGAGAGCTGGCTGAACGGGTTCCATTCGGCGCCGCTGCGAGTGCCGGTGGGTGAGGCGGCGCTGAGCTCGTTGCCGTCGTCGTCATAGGAGAAGCCGGTCTTACCGTCGAGCGAGGTGAGTTCGTTGGCGTTGTTGTACTCGCGTACGGATTCGGCGTCGGCGCAGCCGGGCAGGGCCGTGCCGGTCGAGCGGCCGACGAGGTTGGTGGCCTTGTCGTAACAGTAGGCCCAGCCGGCGGTGGTGGAGCCGTTCCTGGTCTCGACGGCCTTGGTCAGGCGCCCCTTGGTGTCGTAGGTGTAGGTGAGGGCGGCTCCGTCGGTGGTGCGCTTGTGGATCTTGTCGCTGTCCTTGCCGGACTTGGCGTAGTCGTAGGAGATCGTGGACAGCGTGGTGCTGCCGTTCTTGACCTCGATCTTCCGGATCCGGCTGGACTTGTCGTAGTCGGTGGTCTGGACGGTTCCGCCCGGGTACGTGATGTCGGTGCGGTCACCGTTCTCGTCGTACTCGTAGGTCGTCTCGGCGCCGTCGGGCTGGGTGAGGGTCTTGAGCTGGTTGGCGTCGTCGTAGGTGTAGGTGACCGTGCCGCCGGCGTCGGTGGAGGTCAGCACGTTCCCGGCGGGGTCGTAGGTGACAGATGTGGTGCCCCCTGCCGGGAGGGTGCGGATGCGCTCGCGGCTCTGCTCGTCGTAGACGTAGGTGCTCGTGCCACCGGGCGCGGTGCGCTGGGTGATGTTGCCGTCGCCGTCATAGGTGAAGGTGGCGGTCCGGCCTTCGGCGGTCTGGGTCTTGAGCCGGTCGCGCTTGTCGTAGCCCAGCGTGGTCCGCACGCCGCGGCCGTCGGTGACGGTGGCCACCCGCCCCAGGTCGTCGTGGGTGTAGGTCAGGTCTCCCTGAGCGGAGGGGCGGTCGGTCTTGGTCAGATTCCCCTTGGTGTCGTAGGTGAAGGACGTCTTGTTGCCCTCCGGGTCGGTGGCGGCGCAGCGCTGGCCGGGCAGGCCGCCGCAGTCCATGGCACCACTCTCGGGGTTGTAGTCGTAGGTCCACTTGGCGCCGTCGGAGCCGGTGCTCACATCGGTTTGCGAGGTCATGTTGCCCGAGGTGTCATAGGCGTTGGTGACCTTGTTGTCGCTCGCCGAGGTGAGGGTCTCGGGGTAGTGACCGCCGGCCTTCTGCGTCCAGGCCATCGACGCCTGGGCGCCGGTGGGCTGGGTGGCGGTCTTGGGGTTGAACGAGTCGTCGTACTCGAACTTGGTGGTGTTGCCGGGCGTGCCTCCCACGCCCATGGCATCGACCGCGCTGGTCACATTGTTGTCAGGGCCCCACGTCCTGGAACGCTCGTGACCCAGAGGGTCGGTCGTCTTGCGCACGCGCCAGCGGGAGTCCACGGCCTTCTGCGTGTTCTTGCCACGCGGGTCGGTGATGCGCACGACGCCTTCGGCCTCGCTGCCGGGCTGCGGCAGGATGTAGCGGAACGCGGTGGTGGCGCCGGTCCCCGCTGTCTTGTCGACGACCCGGGTGATCGAGGCGAGACGGTTGGTGTCCCAGGTGAAGCCGGTCTCGCGGCCCTCGGGGGTGGTGACCTTGGTCATCCGGTGCGACGAGTCGTAGCCGAAGGTCGTCTTCCTGCCCTCGGTGTCGGTGAACGTCGACAGGTCGTTGCCGTCCCATGTGTAGCTCACGAAGCGGCCGGTGTCGTCGGTGACCCTGGTGATCTGCTTGCCGTCATTGGTGAACGTCAGCGTCCGCCCCGACGCGGCACTGATCTTCGACGTGAACGAGCCGGAGTAACTGACCGTGGTGGCGTTGCCGTTCCTGTCCTCCACCTTGCTCACCCGTGCGTCCCCGGTGGTGCCGGAGCGGGTGAAGGTGGTCTTCTGCCCGTTCTTGCGGGAGGTGAGGGTGAAGGACTTCTTGTCGGAGGACTCGGTGAGGTCCTGCTTGTACCCGGGCGCGGGGGTGAATTTCGACCCGTCCCGCTCGAAGACCGCGATCGTGGAAGACGGGCCCTGGACGTACACCGCCGTCGAGTTGGGCTCGTGGACCAGGTAGTCGCTGCCGGTCGTCGCCTTCCAGCTGGTGTTGAGGCCGTTGTAGGCGTGCCCGAGGGACAGGCCGGCGCCGGCGTCGGCGATCTTGAAGGCGTTCAGGCTGACCAGCAGGTTGCCGTTGCCGACGTTGACCTGCGCGCTGAGGGAGTCGGTGAGCGTTTCCTCGTGGAACTCCGACCAGGGCACCTGACCGATGCCCAGGCCCTGGAACGTGGACTGCAGGATGCCGGCCGTGAGCAGCGCCCGGTCCTCGCCCGGGGTGCCGATCGCATTGCTCTTCGGTGCCTTGGTCACTCCGGTGGGCGAGGGCGTGGGCGGCGCCGGTCTGCCGGCGGGCTGTGCGCCCGGCTGGGCGAGTGCCGGCTGGGCGGGGACCAGGGCGGCCAGGAGCGCGGCGCTGGTCACAGCGGCAAGAGCGGCGGCGGTGACCGTCGGACGACGAGCTCCAAATAATGACGTGCGCATGACAGATAACATGACGGTGCTCTCCCGAAAAAGGTCATGTGAAGGACGGGAACCGCCTGAGCGAAGGGGCCAGGGCCAGGGCCAGGGCCAGGGCCAGGGCCACCGGAGGTTCACAGGCGGGCGCCGGTGACGGCCGGCCGGGGCGGATGCGCCACGGCGGTCAGCAGCGCTTGGACGTGCGAGCGGTGTAGCTGCCCTGCTCGCCCGGAACGGTCAGAGCACCGTCACCGGAGGTGCACTCGTCGACGGTCTCAGCACCGTTGCCCCAGAACTCCTGGTTCTGCGTGCCGAACTCGTACCGCGCCCCCACCAGGTACTCGCGCTCGTAGGACCACACGCCGACGGCGAGGTCGAAGGCGATCTTCTTGTCCAGGAACGACTTCCACACCCAGACGTAGCCGTAGTTCTCCTTGCACGTGGGCGAGTAGAACTGCTTGACCGAGGCGATCTCCTCCGTGCCGCGATAGGCGTACGAGGTGGTGCCGATCTGGTAGGCGTCCGAGCACACACCCGCCGCCGCGGCACGGGCGCTCCTCGGATTACCGGCCTCGCTCGGGCCCGTGCCCACGGCACCACCACCCGCAGCCGGCACGGGACCGGTGCCCGCCGCCGCCACGCCGCCACCCGTCAGGGAGAGCAAGAACCCCGCCGTCGCTGCCACGAACGTCATCCGCGCACGTCTCACGAGCGAATCCCCTCAGAAGTGCGCGCACCCCCACAGCGATCGGTGCGGATGCGCGAACGAAGGCGCACCGATCGGTGCGCCTTCGCATTCTCTGCAGAATCCCCGCCGGACCGGTGAATTCCGCGGCCACTTCAACGGAGAGTGCCGGAGGGAGCGCAGCGTGAACCCACGGATTCAGTAAGCGTTCTCCTTGCGAACACAGGCCATCACCCCACCCCACCGCAGCCATCCAGCCTTGCATCCGATCGCACATGTGTATCAACGAACCGACGCTCACGAGTGGCTTGCGTCACATCAATACCAGAAGAATCAGCGGGTACCTGTAGTCGTTTGTCGGCATGTGCTCCAGGTGCCTCGGGTGCTCCAGGTGCTGTAGGCACTCCGTGGCGACGGCAGCCGAACCAGGGGCGTTAGTGGAACTGAGGGACGATCAGGTAGATCCCGTACGCCACCACGGCCGCGCAGGCGAGGAAGCACAGGAGGGCCTGGGTGAGGCCGAGGGCGAAGGTGCCGCCCCGCAGGGCGCGGGCGCCTTCCAGGCGGGCGAGACCGAGGACGCCCAGGGCGAAGACCACGACCACGGCGACGGTCGCGCCGACGCTCACCGCGGCGACCTGTCCGAGTGCGGTCCAGTCCAGATGCATGTCGTTGTTCCCCGTCGCTCAGGCGGCCGCGCCGACCTTGGCCGGCGGCTCGGTGCGGATGCTGACTTCGTGTGCGTCGTTGACGTTGTGCGCGTGCACCGGGTTGCGGCGCGAGATGACCACCATGCCCGCCGCGAGGGCCGCGCCGACCAGCGCGACGACCGCCGTACCGAGGTCCCCGCCGTTCTGCACGACCGCGGCGGCCAGCCCCCCGACCAGTGCGGCGGCGGGCAGGGTGATCACCCAGGCGATCGCCATCCGGCCCGCGACGCCCCAGCGGACCTCCGCGAGCCGTCGGCCGAGCCCCGCGCCGAGGATGCTGCCCGAGGCCACCTGCGTGGTGGACAGGGCGAAGCCGAGGTGGGCGGAGGTCAGGATGACGGTCGTCGAAGCGGTCTCGGCGGCGAACCCCTGCGGCGACTGGATCTCGGTGAGGCCCTTGCCCATCGTGCGGATGATCCGCCAGCCCCCCAGATACGTGCCGAGGCCGATGGCGAGGCCCGCGGACGCGATGACCCACAGGGGCGGACCGGCGTCGTGGCCGAGCGCGCCGGCCGAGATCAGGGTGAGGGTGATGACGCCCATGGTCTTCTGCGCGTCGTTCGTACCGTGGGCGAGCGAGACGAGCGAGGCGGAGGCGACCTGGCCGATGCGGAAGCCCCGGGTGACGGAGTCCTTGCGGGCCCGGTCGGTGAGCCGGTAGGCGAGGTAGGTGGCGAGCAGCGCGGCGACACCGGCCACGACCGGTGAGGCCACCGCCGGCACCAGCACCTTCTCCACGACCTTGCCGAAGTCGACGCCGTGACTGCCCGCACCCACCCACACGGCCCCGATCAGCCCGCCGAACAGCGCGTGCGACGAGCTGGACGGCAGACCGACCAGCCAGGTCAGCAGGTTCCACAGGATCGCGCCGACCAGCCCGGCGAAGATCATGCCCGGCGAGACGAGGGTGTCGTCCACGATGCCGCCGGAGATGGTCCTGGCGACCTCGGTGGACAGGAACGCGCCGACGACGTTGAGGACACCGCTGATCAGGACCGCCGTACGGGGAGCGAGCGCGCCGGTGGCGATGGACGTGGCCATCGCGTTCGCCGTGTCGTGGAAACCGTTGGTGAAGTCGAAGGCGAGTGCGGTGACGATGACGACCGCCACGAGGAACGTGATGTGGTCCATTCCTGAATGCAAACAAGCGCGGGCCAATGGACGGGGAACGGTACGGCAAAGGCTGGTCAAGGTTCACGCAGGTGGCGGCGGTGCGTCCCTCTACGATCGCGCCCATGAGGATCAGCTGGACGTACGCCTTCATCGACCGCCCACGGGACGCCTTCGGCCCCGCCTGCGACTTCTGGACGGCGGCCACGGACACCCGTCTGTCCGAACTGCGCGGCGAGCACGACGAGTTCGTCACCCTGCTCCCCGACGGCGCAGACGCGTGCGTGAAGGCGCAGGCCGTGGGTGTGGGCCCGGGCGGCGCGCACATCGACTTCTGCGTCGACGACGTACCGGAGTTCGCCGCGGTGGCCGTGCGGCTCGGCGCTGATGTGGTGGCCGACCTCGGGTCGCTCGTGGTGCTGCGTTCCCCCGGCGGGCAGTCGTTCTGCGCGGACCCCTGGCGCGGGCAGTCGTCCCGCCCGGGCGTGGTGCGGGGAAGCCGGCTCGACCAGGTGTGCCTGGACGTCCCGCCCTCGGCCTACGACACGGAAGTCGCCTTCTGGAGCGCCCTGCTCGACGGCTGGGAGTCGCGGCCGGGCGCCCTCCCGGAGTTTCACGTGGTCAAGCCGCCGCCCGGCCTGCCGGTCCGTCTGCTCCTGCAACGCCTCGGTGAGGAGCGTCCGGCATCCGCCCACCTCGACCTCGCCTGCGCGGACGTCGCGGCGACCCGGACGCGGCACGAGGCGCTCGGGGCCGTCTTCGTGGCCGGCTTCTCCGGCTGGACGGTGATGCGCGACCCGGCGGGCGGCACGTACTGCCTGACGACCCGGGATCCGGTGACGGGCGGACTGCGCTAGGGGTCGCCTGACGGACGTCGGCCGAAGAAGGAACGCCGTTCGGTGCGGGCGCCTGGTGCGGTGCGGGTGCGTGCGGGGCGCTGCGTGCACCCGGTGCGGGGGCAGGGCGCTGCGGGCGCCCGGTGCGGGGGCAGGGCGCTGTGGGCGCCCCGTTCGGTACGCGTTCGTGCGGGGCGCCGCGTGCGCCCGGTGCGGGGGCAGGGCGCTGCGGGCGCCCCGTTCGGTACGCGTTCGTGCGGGGCGCCGCGTGCGCCCGGTGCGAGAGAGAGGGGCGAGCGGGCCCGCTGTGGCCGCCCGGCTCGGTCCGGGTGCTACCCGGTGCAGTGGCGGGTGCGGGCAGCCCGCTGCGGTACGAGTGCGGCCAGTGCAGTGGCGGGTGCGGGCGGGCCCGCTGCGACCGCCCGGTGCAGTACGAGTGCGGCCGGGGCGGTGGCGGGTGCGGGCGGGCCGCTGCGACCGCCCGGTGCGGTAGGAGTGCGGCCAGTGCAGTGGCGGGTGCGGGCGGGCCCGCTGCGACCGCCCGGGGCGGTACGGCTGCGCCCGGGGCGGTGCGGCTGCGCCCGGTGCGGTGGCGGGTGCGGGCGGGCCCGCTGCGACGGTCCGTCAGTCGCGCTCGGTATACGTCCCGTACGCGCAGGCCGCGGTTCCGGCGTCCTCGGGCGTCGGGCAAGGCGGCAGGTCCGGCGGCTCGTCGGGATTGGTCTGCTCCCAGACGTACGGCCCCGCGGGCTCGGCCGAGTCCTGCATCCACAGCGTCAGCCCGCCCGCGACGGCCACGGCCAGCGCCCACCCGATCACCATGCCGCGCCACGCCGTGCGAGGCCGCTCCCCCGGTCTGCCCATGCCGCACACGCTAGTTGCTCAACCGCGCCGCCCGGGCCAGGAGGTAACGCTGCTCGGGCAGGCTCAGGGTCTGTGCGGCCGCCGACTCGTAGGCGGCGCGAGCGGCTTCCGGCTCGCCCACCCGCTCCAGCAGGTGGCCGCGCACGGCGTCCAGGCGATGCCCTTTCAACTCCCCCTCCAAGGCGTCCACTTCGGTCAGGCCCGCACGCGGTCCGTGGACCATGGCGACGGCGACCGCGCGGTTGAGGCGTTCGACCGGGCCGGGGACCAGACCGACGAGGACGTCGTACAGGCCCAGGATCTCCGCCCAGTCGGTCGCCTCGGGCGAGGACGCCTCGTCGTGCACGGCGGCGATCGCGGCCCGCAGCTGGAACGGCCCGGGGCGGCCCCGGGACAGAGCCCGGGTGACCAGGGCGACGCCCTCCTCGATCGCCGCCCGGTCCCAGCGGCCGCGGTCCTGCTCGTCGAGGGGGATCAGCTCGCCGCGCGGACCGCTGCGCGCGTCGCGCCGTGCGTCGGTCAGCAGCATCAGCGCGAGCAGCCCGGCCACCTCGCAGTCGCCGGGCAACAGCCGGTGGACCGTGCGGGTCAGCCGTACGGCCTCGCCTGCGAGGTCGCGGCGCTGGAGCGCGGCGCCGGACGTGGCGGTGTAGCCCTCGTTGAAGATCAGGTAGAGGGTCTGAAGGACGGACGGCAGCCGCTGCTCCCAGCGGTCCGGCCGGCCGAAGCGCACACCCCGCACCTTCTGCTTGGCGCGGCTGACGCGCTGGGCCATCGTCGCCTCCGGGACGAGGCAGGCCCGCGCGATCTCCGCCGTGGTCAGACCGCCCACGGCGCGCAGCGTCAGCGCGATCTGCGCGGGCGGCGACAGCTCCGGGTGGCAGCACAGGAACAGCAGCGAGAGCGTGTCGTCCTCACGGGGCGCCCGCTCCCCCGGGGGCGGCGCCGTGAAGGCGTCCCGGGGCGTGAGCGCGGCCGCCCGTTCCTCGCGCCGCCGCCGGGCCTGATCACCGCGCAGGGCGTCGGTGAGCCGCCGCGAGGCGACCTTGATCAGCCAGCCGCGCGGATTGCCGGGCACACCCGCGACAGGCCACTGCCCGGCTGCCGCGAGCAGCGCCTCCTGTACGGCGTCCTCGGCGGCGTCGAAGTGCCCGTACCGTCTGACCAGCGCACCGAGGACCTGCGGCGCGTCGCGGCGCAGCAGGTCCTCGATCTCCGGTGGGTTCCTCACCCGTGTACCTGTCGGCGTCGGCCGGTTCGTCAGATGTCCCCGGAACCGTCCATGATCGGGCGGATCACGACGGGGTAGTCGGGGGCGCCGGCCGGCTGGGGGCAGCGGGCGACGCGGTCGGCGATCTCCGTGACCCGCTCCAGGCTCTCGCACTCCAGGACCCAGTAGCCGGCCAGCAGCTCCTTGGTCTCGCCGTACGGGCCGTCGGTGATCACGGCCTTGCCGTCGTCGCCGAGGGTGACGTGCCGGGTCTGCGCCGGCTCGGCGAGGCCCTGCCCGTCGACGAGCTCGCCGGTCTCGGCCAGATCGTCGTTGATGGCGCCCATGTAGGCGAACATCGTCTGAAGCTCTTCCTCGCTCCAGGCCGGGGAGTGCGCCGACGCCTTGCCGCGCATGGCTTCGTAGTCCGCCTGTGTGCCCTGCACCATGACCAGGTACTTCATCAGTCCGCTCCTTCGGCTCTCACCGCCCGGTGGGCGGCTCTTCACAGGGGACGTCGGAGCCGGGCCGCGTATCTCGACACGGGCTCAGGGATTTCTGGCAGCGGTGTCTCCGGGAGCCGGTTCGGGCGGGATCGTGGCGGGAGGGGCGGTTTCGCCAGGGGGCGCGGGGACCGGCCCGGGCCGGGGGCGTCCGGCGGTGTGGCCGCTCTCGGCGCCCTCCGCCTCGTGGGCCCCGCACTCGAGGTTGCGGCACGGTCCCGCCACCCAGCGCGGGACCCAGGTGCCCAGCGTCTTGTGACGCCGGACGACCGTTTCCACTGGCTGTCCGCAGTCGGGACAGACGTGTTCTTCGCTGCCCATGTCCTCAGAGTAGGCCGGTCGTGCACTCAGCGCTTCCCGCTGTACGTGCGCACCAGCGCCGCTGCCGAACGTGTGCACCGACTCCGGTGCGAACTCCGAGATCGCGAATCCGGAGGCGGACATCGGCGTGCCCGAGCCGTGCACGAGTGGGCAGGTCTGGATGGCGGACTCGCTGGTCCGGCCGCACAGCTCGCCGGTCCGGCCGAACAGCTCGGCGGCCGCCTTCGAGGCGCCGCACAGGTAGGTGCCGGGGGCGCTGCTCATAGCCGCACGCGGCCGGCACGGGGAGCGGGACCGCCGAGATCCGGGAGGGGCGTACGCGAGGTCGCGTCGTTCGACCGGAGGAAACACCGGCCGGAGCACCGGAGGAAACAGCTGGTCGGCGGCGCCCGTCCGGTGCCGCTCTCGCCCTATGAAGCCTGGGCGGTCCGGTGGGGCCTGGGCTCCCGCCACATCGGCCACATCGACGGACCGTCCGGCAGGTCGAGGGCCGGGCCGGCCGGCTCGAAGCCCAGACGCTCGTACAGGTGGCGACTGCGGGCGTTGCTGGCCTCCAGGTAGGCGGGCAGTCCCTCGCGGTCGCAGCGGTCGAGGACGGCCTCGATGAGGGCGGTGCCCAGGCCCTCGTCCTGGCGGCCGGGGGCCACGCCGATCATCCACAGGTACTCGTGGGCCCGCCCGGTGGGATGGACGGCTGCCATCAGCCGGCCGATGCTCTCCACACGCTCGTTGTCCGGGTCGACGGCCTCCCTCACCTGGGCCGGCCCTTCGTCCTCCGTGTCGTCGTGGCCTTCGTCGGCGGGCATGGAGAGCCACAGCGCGCAGGCCGAGCCGTCTTCCGTGACGTCTATGCGACCGGCCGCGAGCACGATGTCGGTGAAGGCGGCCATGAGCCGGGGGTGCTTGGCACGGCGGTCCTCCACGCCGGGGAAGACCCAGCCGCTCACGGGATCGTCCTGGAACGCCTCGTCCAGAAGCCGGACGATCAGCTCCCTGTCCCCCACGCCCGCCGTCCGGATGGCCACACCCATGCCGCGTCCCTTCGCTCGTCCCGACGGGCGTTGATCGTAGGGGGGTTGGCCCTCGCGGAGGCGTGCGAGCAGGATCTTGGCGGGATCCGATCGAACGTTTGCCCAAACTCGACGGATGCGCGGAGGTGGCGGGCCCCGCACACCGTGGGGCAGTGCGGGACCCGCCGACCGGATGCCGACGGCCGTGCGGGGTCAGGAGCCGCACGGCCCCGGCGGTCCGGGGCTCGGCCCTTCGGACACCCGAAGGGGCGTTGCTGGTGCGGGTCGGCCGGTCCTCACCGACGAGCCGTCAATCGTCGCGCCCGGTCATCCTTTCGGCCCGTCAACTGCTGCGCCGTGTCACGAACTCGGCCAAGGCGAGCAGGCCGCCCGCCGCCTCCGGGTCCGGCACCGCCCGGGCCAGCTGCTGCATCGCCCGGGCCATCCGGTCGGCCGCCTGGCCCTGCGCCCAGTCACGGCCGCCCGCACGCTCCACGGTCAGGGCGATGTCGTCCACGTCCTCCTTCTCGCTGGTTCGTGCGTACAGTGCGGCGAGTTCGGCCGCCGCCGGTGTGCCGGAAGCGAAGGCAGCCACCACCGGCAGCGACTTCTTCCGGGCGGCCAGATCGGCACCGGCGGGCTTGCCCGTGCGGCGCGGGTCGCCCCATATGCCGATGACGTCGTCGATGAGCTGGAAGGCGAGCCCGGCCTCCCTGCCGAACGCGTCCAGCGCCGCCACTGCCTCCGCCGAGGCACCCGCGTACAGCCCGCCGATCGCGCACGCGCTTCCGATCAGGGCACCCGTCTTGGCCTCCGCCATGGCGAGCACCTCGTCGAGCGTCACCTCGCCGATGGCGCACCGCTCCATGGCCGTGTCCGCGTGCTGGCCCGCGCACAGTTCCACCACGCAGTCCGCGAGCCGGGCGGCGGCGGCCGGGGACGCCGGGTGCGGATCCTGGGCGAGCAGCCGCAGGGCCAGCGCCTGCAAGGTGTCCCCGGCGAGGATGGCGTCGGCGTCGCCGAACACGGTCCACGCGGTGGGGCGGTGGCGGCGGGTGGTGTCCCGGTCCATCACGTCGTCGTGCAGCAACGTGAAGTTGTGCACCAGCTCCACCGCGGCGGCTGCCCGAGCCGCCCCCGCCCGCGCCTCGGGCCCGCCGAGGGCCGCCGCCGCGGCGAGGACCAGCGCGGGCCGGATCGCCTTGCCGGAGCCCCCGTCCGCCGAGGTGCCGTCAGCCTGCTCCCAGCCGAAGTGGTGGAGCGCGACCCGGCGCATCGGCCCGGGCAGCGAGCCGAGCGCGGCCCGCAGCACCGGGTCGACCTCCGCCCGGGCCCGCTCCAGCAGCATGACCGCCTCGTGCCCCTCGGCCCCTTCCGGCCCGCCGTCCCTCTGTGTCCCGATGCCCCCCTGCCTTTCCGGAGCCCCGGCCGACGGCCGGGGTTCGGCGCCGCGCCGCCCACCGCGGGCGGGCAGCGTCGTCCCCCTCCTGGACTTTGTGAGGGACTCACCCATGGGACCGCCTCGGAGAATGAACGGACGGTGGCGCTTCCGCTGCCGCTGGGCTCGTACTCCGAGGATGTACCCGCCCGTGCGGGCGGGGACACGGCCGGCGCGCCGACAGCGTCACCGCCAGCGGCCGATCTCGACGTTCTCCAGGACGCCGAGCGCGTCCGGTACCAGCACCGCTGCCGAGTAGTAGGCCGTGACCAGGTATTTGATGATGGCCTGTTCGTTGATGCCCATGAAGCGGACCGACAGGCTCGGCTCGATCTCGTCGGGGATGCCGGAGGCACGCAGACCGATCACGCCCTGGTCCGCCTCGCCGGTACGCAGGGCGATGATGGACGTCGTACGGGCGTCCGAGACCGGGATCTTGTTGCACGGGAAGATCGGCACACCGCGCCAGGTCGGGATGCGGTTGCCGGCCATGTCGATGGTCTCGGGGACCAGCCCGCGCTTGTTGAGCTCGCGGCCGAACGCGGCGATGGCGCGCGGGTGGGCGAGGAGCATCTTGGTGCCGCGGCGCCGGCTGAGCAGCTCGTCGAGGTCGTCAGGGCCGGGCACGCCGTCGTGCGGCTGGATCCGCTGGTCGTACTCGCAGTTGTGCAGGAGACCGAAGTCGCGGTTGTTGATCAGCTCGTGCTCCTGGCGCTCCTTCAGCGCCTCGACCGTCAGCCGGATCTGCTGCTCGGTCTGGTTCATGGGCTGGTTGTAGAGGTCGGCCACGCGCGTGTGGATACGCAGCACGGTCTGGGCGACGCTCAGTTCGTACTCGCGGGGCCGGGCCTCGTAGTCGACGAAGGTGTGCGGGATGTCCGGCTCTCCGGAGTGGCCGGAGGAGAGGTCGATCTCCTTCTCGCCGTATTTGTTGGAACGCTGCGAGGGGATGGAGCGGCGCTGCTGGAGGTGTTCGCGCAGGGTGTCCGAGCGCTCCGCGATCTGCTCGAACTCCTGGCGGGGCAGCACGAGCACGGTGCACGCGGTGAGGGCGCGGGCGGTGTACTCCCAGATCGCGTCCTCGTTGAGCAGCGCGTCGTCACCGAAGTAGGCGCCGTCGGCGAGGACTCCGAGGGACTCGTCCTCCCCGTACGGTCCCGTACCGACCTTCTCCACCCTGCCGTGCGCCAGGAGGTACACCTCGTCGGACGGGCTTCCGAACGAGGCGATGACCTCGCCCGCCGGGATCTCCCGCTGCTCGCAGCGACGGGCGACCTCGAAGAGCACCTCCTCGTCGTCGTACGACCGCAGTGCCGGCAGTTCGCCCAGCTCGGCGGGGATGATCTCGACGCGGTCGCCGGTCTTCACGAACGTCAGCCGGCCGTCGCCCACGGCGAACGTCAGCCGCCGGTTCACCCGGTACGTACCACCCTGGATGTCGACCCACGGCAGCATCCGCAGCAGCCAGCGGGAGCTGATCTCCTGCATCTGTGGCACGGACTTGGTCGTGGTGGCCAGGTTCCGCGCGGCCGCCGTGCCGAGACTCTGCTGCGGCTTGGTCTGCTCCGTGCGGACCTCTTCGCCTACCGACATAGAGAACTGCCCTCCCGGTTGTGACCGACGCCCATACGCCCCGGGCATCGATGTGCACGAGCAAGCCTCCCTCACTCAACGCCGCGGTGCTATTACACGAAAGAGCGGGAATGGATCTTTGCGGAGCTGGGCAGAGGGGGCCGGTCACGGCGTGAGAAGACGGCCCGCGTCCGCGACCGGGGGTGAGGGGTGTCCGGCCCCTGAGCCTCCCGTCAGTCCCCGAGCTCCCTCTTCCACACTCCCGGGTGACAATGGCCCGGTGACCAGCCCCGACACCACCGGACTCGCCGCGCTGCGCCCCCGGCTCCCCTCGCCGTTGCAGGAGGTCGTGGACGGCCGGTTCGAGCGCCGGGGCGTGCGGCTGCTGCTGAAGCGGGACGATCTGATCCATCCGGAGCTGATCGGCAACAAGTGGCGCAAGCTCGCGCCGAACCTGACCGCGGCGGCCGGCCGGACCGTCGTCACCTTCGGCGGAGCCTGGTCCAACCATCTGCGCGCCACAGCCGCGGCAGGCCGGCTGCTCGGCATTCCCACGGTCGGTGTCGTTCGCGGTGACGAACTGGCCGACCGGCCTCTCAACCCCTCGCTGGCCCGCTGCACGGCCGACGGCATGCGGCTGCACTTCGTCGACAGGGCGACGTACCGCCGCAAGGCCGAGCCGCCCACTCTGGCCGGCATCCTGCGCGCGGCGGACGCCAGGGAGGCCTACGTCGTCCCCGAGGGCGGCAGCAACGCCGAGGCGGTGCGGGGCTGCCGGGCGCTCGGCGCCGAGCTGCGCGGTCGCGCCGAGGCCGTCGCGGTGGCCTGCGGCACCGGCGGCACGCTCGCGGGGCTGGCCGCCGGTCTCGCTCCCGGCCAGCGCGCCCTGGGCGTGCCGGTGCTCAGGGGCGGCTTCCTGACCGCCGAGACGGAAGCCCTCCAGCGTGCGGCCTTCGGTGGCCGGCGCGGCACCTGGAGCCTGGACGACCGTTTCCATTGCGGCGGCTACGCGCGCGTGCCCGCCGAGCTCGACACCTTCGCGGCGGACTTCGAGCAGCGGCACGGCCTGCCCGTCGAACGGCTTTACGTCGCCAAGCTGCTGTACGGGCTGGTCGCCCTGGCCGGTGAGGGCGCCTTTCCGCGCGGGACGAGGGTGGCGGCCGTGGTCACCGGCCGCCCCTTCTCCTGAGGTGCCGCGCCGTTCCCCCTGAGGTACTTCTCCCCTGAGGTACCGCTTCCGGCCTCACGCCGCCTCCCGGAAGGCCGCCGCTTCCTCCAGGTCCAGTCTGCGCAGCAGGGTCCGCAGCATCTCGTCGTCGATGTAGCGGGCGTCCCGGAGCTTGACGAACACCTCGCGCTCGGTGCTGATCATCTCGCGCGCCAGCCGTCGGTAGGTGTCGTCGACGGACTCCCCGGTGACCGGGTTGGCCTGCCCGAGCCGCTCCCAGACGGCATTGCGGCGGCGCTCCAGGACGATGCGCAGCCGGTCGGCGAGCGGGGCGGGCAGCGTATTGCGCTCGTCGGTGAGGAGCTCGTCCAGGCGCCGTTCGGCGGCCCGGGAGGCCTGCGCCTGGGCGTTGGCCTCGGCGAGCGTCTCGGTCTGCGCGTCCCGCCCGGGGAATTTCAGCAGCCGGATGAGCGGGGGGAGCGTCAGACCTTGCACGACCAGGGTCCCGATGACCGTGGTGAACGTCAGGAAGAGGATGAGGTTGCGCTGCGGGAAGGGCTCCTCTCCGTCGTGCAGGGTGAGCGGGATCGAGAAGGCGATGGCCAGCGAGACCACGCCCCGCATCCCGGCCCACGCGATGACGAACGGACCCTTCCAGGTCGGGCTCTGCTCCCGTTCCCGCACCCGTGCCGACAGCAGCCGCGGCAGGAAGGTGGCCGGGTACACCCAGACGAACCGGGCCGCGACGACGACCAGGAAGACAGCGACCGCGTACCAGGCCGCCTCGACGCCCTCGTACTCCCCCAGGCCCTTGAGAACCACCGGAAGCTGGAGTCCGATCAGCGCGAACACCGCCGACTCCAGGACGAAGGCGACCATCTTCCAGACCGCCTCCTCCTGTAGGCGCGTGGCGAAGTCGACCTCCCACGCGCGGTGCCCCAGGTAGAGCGCCACGACCACGACCGCGAGGACTCCGGAGGCGTGCACCTGCTCGGCGACGGCGTACGCGACGAAGGGGATCAGCAGGGAGAGCGTGTTCTGCAGCAGCGCCTCCTTCACGTGCGTGCGCAGCCAGTGGATCGGTGCCATCAGCAGCAGGCCCACCGCGACGCCGCCGATCGCCGCGAGCAGGAACTCGCCGATGCCCCCGGCCCAGGTCGCGCCCTCGCCGACGGCGGCGGCCAGGGCCACCCGGTAGGCGGTGATCGCGGTCGCGTCGTTCAGCAGCGACTCGCCCTGGAGGATCGTCGTGATCCGCGACGGCAGCCCCACCCGCCGGGCCACCGCCGTGGCCGCGACCGCGTCCGGGGGCGCCACCACCGCGCCGAAGACCAGGGCCGCGGTCAGCGGCATGTCCGGCACGATCACGTAGAGGGCCCAGCCGACCACGAAGGTCGCGAACAGCACGTACCCGACGGACAGCATGGCGACCGGCCGCAGCTGCGCCCGCAGGTCGAGGTAGGAACTCTCGGTGGCGGCCGTGTGCAACAGCGGGGGCAGGATGAGCGGCAGCACGATGTGCGGGTCCAGCGTGTACTCGGGCACCCCCGGGACGTAACTGACCGCCAGCCCCACCGCCACCAGCAGCAGCGGCGCCGGCACCGGGGTGCGCCGTGCCGCCGCGGCGATCGCGGCACTGCCCGCCACGAGCAGCAGCAGTGGCATCACGTCCATCGTTCTCGCCCGCCCTCGTTTTTCGACGCGGTCTTCCGCCCGACCGTCGTAACCTGGCAATCATGAAACAGTGCACGCACGCCGACGCGCTGCCGCACCCCGAACCCGGCCCGCTCAGCGAGACGTGTCCGGAGTGCCTGGCGGAGGGCATGGATCCGGTGCAACTACGGCTGTGCCTCAGCTGCGGTCACGTCGGCTGCTGCGACTCCTCGCCGGGACGGCACGCGGCGGAGCATCATAAGGAGTCCGGTCACCCTGTGATGCGGACCCACGAACCCGGGGAGACCTGGCGTTGGTGCTTCGTCGACCATGTCCTGGTGTGACGTCGCAGGACCCCGGCGCCGGACGGTTCGACCGTCTGACGTCTGGGTACGTCAACCCGGCGCGCGCTCTTCCCATTTGGGCCCGCCCAACCCCTAGACACGGAGCGTATCCACAGGTTTACTGTGAGTGACGACAAGGGGTTGGGGTCCCGGGGACAGGACCGTCAAGAGCGCGATAGCGTCACCGCTGAACCACGTATCGCGTTACCCCGGGGGGCGACCCTCGGCCCTGAAACGCTTGTACCACCATGGAGGTGAGGGTGTCCCAGATCGCAGGCGAGCCCGCGACCCAGGACTTCGTGGAAGTCCGGCTGCCGGCCGCGGGTGCCTACCTGTCGGTGCTGCGTACGGCCACGGCCGGTCTCGCGGCCCGTTTGGACTTCACCCTCGACGAGATCGAGGACTTGCGCATCGCGGTGGACGAGGCCTGCGCGATCCTGCTTCAGCAGGCCGTGCCCGGCTCGGTGCTCAGCTGTGTCTTCCGCCTCGTCGACGACTCACTCGAGGTCACCGTCTCGGCACCCACCACGGATGGCCATGCCCCGTCGCGGGACACCTTCGCCTGGACGGTCCTGTCCGCCCTCGCGGGCAAGGTCTCCTCTGCCGTGGACAAGGACAAAACCGTTTCGATCAGCCTCTACAAACAGCGCGGCGCGGGACCCGGGCCGGCGTGAGGAGCGAGGACGGGCCGGTGCGGGACGAAGAACGCGGCACACGAGAGCTGCCGGCCGGGGGCACGGGCACGAGCGGCCCGAGCGGCGCCCGGCGCATGGCGGACGGCATCGACGGCATCCCCGAGCAGGCCCGCCCGCATCCCGAGGACGACTCCACGGAGGCCGTCCTCCCGGGCGGCGGGCGGCCGGACCGGGACGGTGTCGTGCGGAGCGCGCCTCCGGGCGCGGGGATCGCCGCATCCCCGGCCCAGGGGGGTCCCCCCACTCGCGAGGAGTCGAGAGTGGCGGAGGAGGCGAGGGCTCGGGGAAGGGCGACGGGCGGGACGATGAGCGAGCACGAGCGGGACTCCGAGAACCAGGCGCCGCGCGCACACCACACATCAGGTGCGCAGCACGGCTCTCCGGACCGCAGCGGCGCGCGCGAGATGTTCCTCAAACTGCGCACCCTGAGCAGCGGTAGTCCCGAGTACGCGGAGCTGCGCAACCAGCTGGTGCGGATGCATCTGCCGCTGGTGGAGCATCTCGCGCGCCGCTTCCGCAACCGCGGGGAACCGCTGGACGACCTCACCCAGGTCGCCACCATCGGCCTCATCAAGTCGGTCGACCGATTCGACCCGGACCGCGGCGTGGAGTTCTCCACATACGCGACCCCGACGGTCGTCGGTGAGATCAAGCGGCACTTCCGTGACAAGGGCTGGGCGGTGCGCGTCCCACGCCGGCTCCAGGAGCTGCGGCTGGCGCTGACCACGGCCACGGCCGAGCTCTCACAGCTGCACGGCCGCTCTCCCACGGTCCACGAACTCGCCGAGAAGCTCGCGATCTCGGAGGAGGAGGTCCTGGAGGGCCTGGAGTCCGCCAACGCGTACTCCACGCTGTCCCTGGACGTCCCCGACACCGACGACGAGTCCCCGGCCGTCGCGGACACCCTCGGCGCCGAGGACGAGGCGCTGGAGGGAGTGGAGTACCGGGAGTCCCTCAAGCCGCTGCTGGAGGATCTCCCGCCTCGTGAGAAGCGGATTCTGCTGCTGCGGTTCTTCGGCAACATGACCCAGTCGCAGATCGCGCAGGAGGTCGGCATCTCACAGATGCACGTCTCCCGGCTGCTGGCGCGCACGCTGGCGCAGCTGCGGGAGAAGCTGCTCGTCGAGGAGTGACCTACTTCTCCAGGTTGCCGGGGTTGCCGGGCCCGCGGATCCCGAGGGCCCGGGTCGTCTCGGGGTTCACCAGCAGGACGAGTGACGCAACGGCCACGACAGCGAGGGCGATCCCGGCCGGAATGGCCATGCTGTCGGCCTGCAGCAGGTTGTAGGCCACCGGCAGCGCCATGAGCTGGGTGATGACGGCCGGGCCGCGGCTCCAGCTGCGGCGGCCGAGCAGCCCGCGCGCGGCGAGCAGGGGCAGCAGCGCGAGCACGACCAGCGTGATACCTCCGGTCACGGCCTGCTGCCGGTCGTCCGGATGGCCCGTGAGGCCGAGGACGAGGATCCAGACGCCTCCGACAACCAGCGCGAGCCCCTCCAACGCGGCCAGCAGCGCGGCGTACGTCAGACGCCGGGGGCGGGGGCCGGTGGTTTCCTCGGTGGTGGGGGTCTGCTCACTGCTCACCCCTGAAGAGTAGCCCCCGTCGTACACGCCCCCTGTGGGGCCGTTCACCTCCCGTCTCTTACCTGATCCCTACCTCGGTATGGGCCCGGTACCACCCAGTAGGTACGCTGCCAGTCATGCGTGCACTTCTCGTGGTCAATCCGGCGGCAACCACTACGAGTGCGCGCACACGCGACGTACTGATCCATGCGCTCGCCAGCGAGATGAAGCTGGAGGCGGTCACCACCGAGTACCGCGGTCACGCGCGCGACCTGGGGCGGCAGGCGGCGGACAGCGACGACATCGACCTGGTGGTGGCCCTCGGCGGCGACGGCACGGTCAACGAAGTGGTCAACGGTCTCCTGCACGCCGGCCCGGCCCCGGAGCAGCTGCCCGGACTCGCCGTGGTCCCCGGTGGCTCCACCAATGTCTTCGCCCGCGCCCTGGGCCTGCCCAACGACGCCGTGGAGGCCACCGGTGCCCTGCTGGACGCCCTGCGCGACGGCAGCGAACGGACCGTCGGTCTCGGACTGACGTCGGGCACGCCGGGTACGGAGGACGAGGCGGTGCCCTCCCGCTGGTTCACCTTCAACGCGGGGCTCGGCTTCGACGCCGGTGTGGTGGGTCGTGTGGAGCAGCATCGCGAGCGCGGCCGGAAATCCACACACGCTCTTTACGTGCGCCAGGTCGTGCGCCAGCTCCTCGGCGAACCGAACCGCCGCAACGGGACGATCACGCTGGAGCGGGCCGGCGAGGATCCGGTCACCGATCTGGTGCTGTCCATAGTCTCGAACACCTCGCCATGGACGTTTCTGGGGAATCGCCCGATCTACGCGGCGCCTAAAGCCTCGTTCGATACCGGTCTCGATCTCTTCGGTCTCAGCCGCCTCTCCACCGCGGCTGTTGCCCGGTATGGCACCCAGTTGCTCACTTCGTCCCCCGAGCGTGGGCCCCATGGCAAGCACGCCACCTCTCTGCATGACTTGACAGAGTTCACCTTGCATTCGAAGGTCCCGCTCCCCCTCCAGATGGACGGTGACCACCTGGGGCTGCGGACCAGCGTGACGTTCACAGGCGTACGCCGTGCACTGCGTGTGATTGTGTGAGCAGAACTGGCTAAAGTCCTTTCACTCGAACGTTTAGGCCAGGATCCACCCCATGGAAGTACGGCTGTGACCTAGTCGACACCGAAGAATCAAAAAAAACTTTCCAGAAGGGGTTGTATCCGCCGCTGAGGTTTGCGAGTCTCTACGTGGCGATCGGGACGGCCCGCAAGACCGGCCTCCACTGATCACCAGAACCCCTCTCCAACTCACAGGACCTTCGTCAGGGAACCTGACGGTCGGCCCTTCACTTGTTGAGGGATTCGTGAAAGCGTTCACATTCACAAGCACCCGTAATACCAAGGAGAGGTAGCAGCCATGGACTGGCGTCACAACGCCGTTTGCCGCGAGGAAGACCCCGAGCTCTTCTTCCCCATCGGCAACACCGGTCCTGCGCTGCTGCAGATCGAGGAAGCCAAGGCCGTCTGCCGTCGCTGCCCGGTGATCGAGCAGTGTCTGCAGTGGGCGCTCGAGTCCGGCCAGGACTCCGGCGTCTGGGGTGGTCTCAGCGAGGACGAGCGCCGTGCCATGAAGCGCCGCGCCGCCCGCAACCGGGCTCGTCAGGCTTCCGCCTGACAACCCACCCCTGCTGACAGCCTGAGCTTGGCGGCGCGTGTGCCTCACGGCATTACTCCGTAGACAGCGCGTACGCATCTCCCGCCCCCGAGCCGCAGCGCGCAGTTCCCCCGATGCGCTTAGTTAAGCAGCAACGAGCTTTAGCCCCGGGCCACTTGGTGGCCCGGGGCTCATTGCTTTTCCGGCCCCGTTCCGAGGCTCGGGTGCCGCTACTTCTGGGACCGCACCGGGATGTCGAGGATCACGCGGGTGCCACGCTGCGGGGCCGGGACCATGTCGAAGGTGCCGCCCAACTCCCCCTCCACCAGCGTCCGCACGATCTGCAGGCCGAGATTGCCGGCGGTGTGCGGATCGAATCCTTCCGGCAGGCCGACCCCGTCGTCCTGGACCGTGACCAGCAGCCGGGCCTCCTTGCTCGTGCCACCACGGACCGCCGAGACCTCGACCGTGCCGGTGTCGCCCTCCCGGAAACCGTGCTCCAGCGCGTTCTGCAGCACCTCGGTCAGCACCATCGACAGCGGCGTCGCGACCTCGGCGTCCAGGATGCCGAAGCGTCCGGTGCGCCGGCCGGCGACCTTGCCCGGGGAGATCTCCGCGACCATGGCCAGGACACGGTCGGCGATGTCGTCGAACTCCACCCGCTCGTCCAGGTTCTGGGAGAGCGTCTCGTGCACGATCGCAATCGATCCGACGCGCCGCACCGCCTCTTCGAGGGCCTCACGCCCGCGGTCGGACTCGATGCGCCGGGCCTGGAGACGGAGGAGCGCCGCCACCGTCTGGAGGTTGTTCTTGACGCGGTGGTGGATCTCCCGGATCGTCGCGTCCTTGGTGATCAACTCACGCTCTCGCCGGCGCAGTTCGGTGACGTCGCGGAGCAGGACGAGGGAACCGATGCGGGTGCCCTTCGGTTTGAGCGGGATCGCACGGAACTGAATGACCCCGTCACTGGCCTCGATCTCGAACTCGCGCGGCGCCCAGCCGCTGGCGACCTTGGCGAGCGCCTCGTCCACCGGGCCCCGGGTCGGGGCGAGTTCGGCGGTGGTCCTGCCCAGGTGCTGGCCGACGAGGTCGGAGGCGAGGCCGAGCCGGTGGTAGGCGGACAGGGCGTTCGGGGAGGCGTACTGGACGATGGCGTCGGCGTCGAGCCGGATCAGGCCGTCGCCCACGCGGGGCGAGGCGTCCATGTCGAGCTGCTGGTTCGCGAACGGGAAGGACCCGGCCGCGATCATCTGCGCGAGGTCGGAGGCGCTCTGCAGATACGTGAGTTCCAGGCGGCTCGGGGTACGCACGGTGAGGAGGTTGGTGTTGCGCGCGATGACCCCCAGGACGCGGCCCTCCCGCCGTACGGGGATCGACTCGACCCGGACGGGGACCTCCTCGCGCCACTCCGGGTCACCCTCGCGCACGATGCGGCCTTCGTCGAGGGCGGCGTCCAGCATCGGCCGGCGGCCACGCGGGACGAGATGGCCCACCATGTCGTCCTGGTACGAGGTCGGGCCGGTGTTGGGGCGCATCTGGGCGACCGAGACGTACCGGGTGCCGTCGCTGGTGGGGACCCACAGGACCAGGTCGGCGAAGGAGAGGTCGGAGAGCAGCTGCCACTCCGAGACCAGCAGGTGCAGCCACTCGAGATCGGTGTCGTCGAGGGCGGTGTGCTGGCGTACGAGTTCGTTCATGGAGGGCACGTGTGCGAGCGTACCCGGGGGTTCGTACGGCCCTGAAACACCCGCGGGCCGCGGCGCCTGAGAGGGACCCTCAACCCTCCCGGCACCGCAGCCCGGAGCAGCATCGGCCGTGGGGTGTGCGGTCCCGGTCGGCCGAGGATGAGGAGCCGGGGCAGTCAGGGCAGAGAGCCTCGGTTCCTCGGTCCGCCTTCCTGTGCGGGGAAGACGGAGGCTGGTGCGCGTTGCACACGCGCTCTCGTTACGCATTGTGGACTAGACCACTTACGGGTGTCCATGCGTTGGAGGCTGTTCGTTGTTGTCAATTCCGCGACGGCGTCGGACGGACTGCCGTCCAGCAGGCAGCCTAACCCGTGTGGGTTCCTGTGCGGGGCCAGATGGACAGGGCAATTTCCGCGACCGCCTCCAGTTCCTCCCGGCTCGCCCCGTCGCGCGCCTGTTGTGACATGCCCTGGATCATCGCCCCGGTGTGCCGGGCCAGGGCGGCGGCGTCGGTCGTCGGCGGCAGCACGCCGGCGACGACATCGGCCTTGATGCGGCTCTCGAACGCGGTGATGTTGGCGTTGCGGCGCCGGCGCAGGGACTCCTCCACCTCGGGGGTCGAGCAGTTGGTGGCGGCGTGGACGACGAGACAGCCGTGCGGGTGGCCGGGTTCCGTGTACGCGGTGGCGGCCTCGCGCAGGGCGCGCTCCACGGCGGCCCGCGCGGTGGACTCCTCGGCGAGGGCGCGGTCGGTGAAGGATCCGTACCTCGTGCCGTACATGCGGACGACCTCTTCGAAGAGGGACCGCTTGTCGCCGAAGGCCGCGTACAGGCTGGGGGCCCCGATGTCCATGACGCGGGTGAGGTCGGAGACGGACGTGGCCTCGTAGCCGTGTTCCCAGAAGGCGAGGAGGGCTTTCTCCAGCGCGGTCTCGCGATCGAAGGAGCGGGGGCGGCCGCGGGACTTGGTCCTCACCCTGCCACCTCCGGCGGCTTCCGCACGCGCGGCTTCCGACCCTTGCCGGGCCTTCGCGGTTCCGTCGTCGTTCACCATGGGATGCATTTTATAGCGGGCACTAGAGAAATTACGAAGGGCTGCTGTACGGTCATTTCTGTAGCGACCACTAGAAAAATGAGAAGGGGGCGCCGCCATGGGCGTGCTCACGGGCAGGACGGCACTCGTCACGGGGGCGAGCAGGGGCATCGGGCGAGGAATCGCCGAGCGGCTGGGGCGCGACGATGCCCGGGTCGCGGTGCACTACGGCAGGAACGAGACGGCGGCGAAGGAGACGGTCGCGGCGATCGAACGGGCCGGGGGCTCGGCATTCACACTGGGCGTGGAGCTGGGGGTTCCGGGGGACGCCCAGGCGCTGTGGGAGGAGTTCGACCGGCATGCGGACGGGCTGGACATCCTGGTGAACAACGCGGCGATCGGCAACACGCAGCCGATCCGGGAGCTGGAGGAGCGGGAGTACGACGAGGTCTTCGCGGTGAACGTGAAGGCGCCGTTCTTCATCCTCAAGCACGGTATGACGCGTCTGCGGGACGGCGGCCGGGTCGTCAACATCTCGTCGGGGCTGGCCCGGACGGCCGTGATGCCGGACAACATGGCGTACGCGATGACGAAGGGCGCGCTGGACGTCTTCTCGCGCGACCTGTCCAAGGTGCTGGGGAGTCGGGGCATCACGGTGAACTCGGTGGCCCCGGGGATCATCGACACCGACAACACGGCGGCCCTGCTGCACGGCAGCCCCGACGGCTGGGCGAAGGCCGCGGCGATATCGGCCCTGGGCGGCGTGGGCGAACCCGCCGAGGTCGCCGACGTGGTGGCGTTCCTGGTGTCGGACGGGGGGCGGTGGGTGACGGGCAGTTGGGTGGATGTGACGGGGGGTTCGCTCACATAGCCGCTTGCAGGGCAGCGGTGGCTGAGAAGCCGGTGCCGCCGGCGACGAACCGTCCGATGCCGCAGCGGCCGTGGTGCCTCAGCCGCAGTGCCCCTTATGCCTGGCCCTCACCCGCGGCTACGGCCTGGCGACGCCCCCCCGGGGGGGGGGACGCCCGGGGACGCCCAGGACGACGGCCCGGCGACGGCCCGGCGACGGCCCGGCGACGGCCCGGCGACGGCCCGGCGACGGCCCGGCGACGGCCGAGGCTCCCGCCCTCAGCGAGTCTCCGTCACCTTCGCCAGAGCCCGGGGCGCGTCCGGGTCCTGGCCGCGGGCGATGGTGACCTCGTAGGCCAGGAGCTGGAGCGGGATGATCTCCAGCAGAGGCTGGACCTCCTCGGCCACGCCCTCCGTGGGCAGGACGAAGCCGGCCGATGCCTGCGCGACCTGATGCCCGGGACCGATGACGACCAGGTCGGCACCGCGGCCGCGCAACCGGTCCAGGACGGGCTGGAGCGCTTCGCCGCCCTTGCCGTCGGTGACCACGGCGATGACCGGGGAGACGTTGTCGACCATGGCGAGCGGTCCGTGCAGCAGGTCCGCACCGGAGTAGGAGAGGGCGGGGATGTAGCTGGTCTCCATCAGCTTGAGGGCGGCCTCCTTGGCCGTGGGGTAGCCGTAGCCGCGGGACGTGATCACCATGCGCTCGGCGAAGCGGTAGCGGGCGGCGAGGGTGCGCACCTCGTCCTGCCGGGCGAGCAGCTGCTCGGCGAGCTCCGGAAGCATCCGCGCAGGCGCGCCGTCCCCGCCGCGCAGGCCTTCGACGAAGAGGTAGAGAGCGAGAAGGGAGGCGGTGTAGGTCTTGGTCGCGGGGAGCGCCTTCTCCGGCCCGGCCATGATGTCGATGTGGTACTCGGAGACGCCGGCCAGCGGTGAGTCCGGGTTGTTGGTGACGGCCAGCGTGATCGCGCCGGCCTCGCGAGCGGCCCGGGTGGAGGCGACGAGGTCCGGGGAGCCGCCGGACTGGCTGACGGTGACGACCAGGACGTCGGTGAGGTCGGGCCGGGCGCCGTAGGCCGTAGTGGTGGACATCGAGGTGAGTCCGCAGGGCAGGCCGAGCCGGATCTCCAGGAGGTACTTGGCGTACAGGGCGGCGTTGTCGGAGGTGCCGCGGGCGGTGAGCAGCACGAAGCGGGGCGCGCGGGCGGCGATCCGCCGGGCGACATCCTGGATGGCGGGGGCACCCTCGGACAGGATCCGGCGCAGGACAGCGGGCTGTTCCGCCATCTCACGGGCCATGGTCCGGCCCGGGAGCTCGCTGAGGGGGTCCGGTGTGGAGGCGAGGGTCATGGCGGGTCCTTCCAGGGCGGGCGGGCCGGGCTGCTTGCAGACCCCATTCCACTCCCCCGGCCCGGGCAGCGCTCACCAGGGGGCCTCTAACCCATATCCCGCACCCTGCGCGGAGCGGCGGGTACACCCGCTGGCCCACTGCCCGCACCTGGCGCGGAGCCGCAGGGGCACCCCCTGGCCCCCGACCCCCCTGACCCCTGGCCCCCCTGCCCGCTGCCCCCTGCCCACACCTCCCTGAAGCGGTCGAGTTCTCCCCTCGGCGGCCCGGGCGGCTCGCCCGCCCTGCCCGTGCGGGAGCGATGGTGCGCACCCTGGGAGAGACGGGACTGCTCTGTTAGATTGGTCTAAACCACACGACCCCTTCCGGGTCCGGTCCCAGCGACCCTTCCGGGTCCGGCCCCAGCGCCCCCTTCCGGGTCCGGTCCCAGGTGAGCACTCCTCTCAGATCGGCAGGCCAGCGTGGAAGTTGTCATCGTTCCGGACGCCAAGGCGGGCGGCGAGCTCATCGCCGAGGCCATGGCCAAGCTGCTTGGCCGCAAGCCCGGCGCCCTGCTCGGCGTGGCCACCGGCTCGACGCCCCTGCCCGTGTACGAGGCGCTGGCGGCGAAGGTCCGCTCCGGTGCCGTGGACGTCGGGAAGGCGCGGATCGCGCAGCTCGACGAGTACGTAGGGCTGCCCGCCGATCATCCGGAGTCGTACCGCTCGGTGCTGCGGCGCGAGGTGCTGGAGCCGCTCGGGATCGGGATGGAGCAGTTCACGGGCCCGGACGGCGCGGCGGAGGACGTGCAGGGGGCGTGCGAGGCGTACGACAAGGCGCTGTCGGACGCCGGGGGTGTGGACCTCCAGCTGCTCGGGATCGGGACCGACGGGCACATAGGGTTCAACGAGCCGTGCTCGTCGCTGGCTTCGCGGACGCGGATCAAGACGCTGACCGAGCAGACCCGGATCGACAACGCGCGCTTCTTCGACGGTGACATCGACCAGGTGCCGCACCACGTGATCACGCAGGGCATCGGCACCATCCTGGAGGCCCGGCATCTGGTGCTGCTCGCCACCGGCGAGGGCAAGGCCGACGCGGTGGCGGCGACGGTGGAAGGGCCGGTCGCCGCGGTGTGCCCCGCGTCCGCGCTCCAGCTCCACCCGCATGCGACCGTCGTCGTGGACGAGGCCGCCGCGTCGAAACTGAAGCTGGCGGACTACTTCCGGCACACCTACGCCAACAAGCCGGCGTGGCAGGGGATCTGAGGCCTCCGGTCCACCCGGGCAGCACCGGCACTCCCCTCTGCCGAGCCGAGCGACGGGTACTAGCGGCCCAGGGCCCCGGGCTCCAGTACGTCGTCGTCGGCCGGCTCGTCCTGGGCGCGCCAGCCTGCCACCCACAGGGGCATCACCCAGTGGACGACGAGGACGGCGATGAGCAGGGGTGCCGCATAGGCCTTCGGGGCGTCTCCGGCGACCCCTCCCGTGATCAGCAGGGTGACCGCGGTTGCCGCGAGGAGCAGCGTCGTCACGCGGTGGGCCCGGGCCAGGACGCGGCTGCGTTCTGCCGACTGGCGTTCGTCCAGGACGTGTTCCCGCAGTTCCAGCAGCCCCCGGGTGGCGTGGTTGATCACACCGGTCGCGACCATCCAGGGCAACAGCAGCACCGCCATCACGGCCACGGTCCACAGCGGCTCGCCCTCGGCGAGGAACATGTGGGTCATCAGACCGCCGATGGCCAGAGTGAGGGCGACATGGGCGGCGACGGCCCCGCGGCGGCGTGCTGCCGTGGCGTACCAGGCCGCTGCGCGGCGGTCGTTCATCAGCCGCAGCATGCTCCGGTCGTAGCGGGTCAGGCGTGTCGTCGTCATGGCTGTTTCCTCCCGTAGACCTCGTCCGTGAGCGGCCGGAACGGTTCGAGGGAGAACAGGGCCTCGACCGGCAGACCGAAGAACTTCGCGATCTTCAGCGCCAGGTCGAGGCTCGGGTTGTACTGCCCCCGCTCGATGTAGCCGATGGTCTGGTAGTGGGCTCCCACTGCCTCGGCCAGGCTCTGGCGCGACACCTTGTGCTCGGCGCGCACCACGGCCAACCTGTTGTGCACCTGCTCGCTCATGTATAAGAAGTACTACATGTGGTCGCAGGCTTACAACCAAATTCATCGAAGAGGGTTCGGCCGGGTTCAGCAGCCGATGGCTCCCGCGATCACCTCGGCCGCCGCCCGGCCGCAGACGCGGGCCGCGCCGTGGGTGGCGATGTGCAGGGCACCGCGCGGGGCGGCCTGCGGAACGCCCATCTCGACGACGACGGTGTCGGGGCGGGCGGCCAGCAGGATGTCGAGGGCGGAGGCCATCCACGGGTGTCGGTGTTCGTCGCGGACGACGGCCACGATGCGGCGCGTTCCGGCGGCCTGGAGGGCCGCTCGGCCGGCGTTCTCCCCGGCCTCGCTCTCCTGGCCGTCCCCGGCGGAGAAGCTGCCGGTCACCGTGCCGGGCAGGAGGTGGACGAGCTCGGCGGCCACGCCCCACGGCGTCTCGTCGCCGACGGCGATGTTGGCGACGGGGGTGAGGGCGGCGACGTAGGGCGGTTCGGTGAGGGGCTTGAAGGTCGCGGGGTCGCCGAGGCCGGGCGCGGTGGTCAGGGTGAGGGCGCGGCGGGCGGCGTGCAGGCCGATCTCGGTGCTGTGGGTGTCCTCGGCCGCGTGGCCCGCTGTGCCGGCCCAGCGGGCCAGTGCCCTTACGCGGTCGGCGGCCTCGGCGAGGCGTTCCTCCGGGAGTTCGCCCGCGCGCACGGCCGAGACGAGGGCGTCCCGCAGCCGCAGAACGGTCGCGTCGTCGGCGAGGCCGCCGCCCACGCAGATCGCGTCGGCGCCCGCGGCGATGGCGAGGACGCTGCCGCGTTCGATGCCGTACGTGCCGGCGATCGCGCGCATCTCCATGCCGTCGGTGACGATGAGGCCGTCGTAGCCGAGTTGGTCGCGGAGCAGGCCGGTGAGGATGCGGCGGGAGAGGGTGGCCGGGCGGTCCGGGTCCAGGGCGGGGACCAGGATGTGGGCGCTCATGACGGCCCGGGTGCCGGCGGCGATGGCGGCGCGGAAGGGTGCCAGTTCGCGCTCGGCCAGCACCTCGGCGGAGACGTCGATGCGCGGCAGGGCGTGGTGGGAGTCGACCGCCGTGTCGCCGTGGCCCGGGAAGTGCTTGGTGCAGGCGGCGACCCCGGCGGACTGAAGGCCGGTCACATAGGCGGCGGTGTGCCGGGCGGCGAGGCCGGTGTCGGAACCGAAGGAGCGGACACCGATGACCGGGTTGCGCGGGTCGGAGTTGACGTCGGCGGACGGGGCCCAGTTGAGATTGACGCCGCAGGTGGCGAGGCGGCGGCCCAGTTCGTGGGCGACCTGCTGGGTCAGCTCCACGTCGTCGACCGCGCCGAGCGCGTGGTTGCCCGGGAAGGAGGAGCCGTTGCGCACCTCCAGACGGGTCACGTCGCCGCCCTCCTCGTCGATGGCGACGAGGACGTCGTCGCGCTCGGCCCGCAGCTGGGCGGTGAGGGCGGCCAGTTGGCCGGGGGAGGCGATGTTGCGGCCGAACAGTCCGACGGAGGCGAGGCCCTCACCGAGGCGGCGCAGCAGCCAGTCGGGGGCGGTGGTGCCGGTGAAGCCGGGCTGGAGGACCGTCAGGGCGTCGCGGGTGAGTGTGTCGGTGCCGCTGGCGAGTGTCGTCATCGGGTGAGGTCATCCCTTCACGGCGCCCGCGGTCAGGCCCGCGGCCATCTTGCGCTGGACGAGGAGGAAGAGGGCGACGATCGGCACGGCCATCATCGTGGCTCCGGCCATCATCGGGGCGTATTCGGTGCCGTGCTTGGTGGTGAAGTTGCCGAGCCAGACGGTCGCGGTCTGGTTCTTCTGGCTGAGCAGCATCAGGGCGTACAGGTATTCGTTCCAGGCCTGGATGAAACCGTAGACCGAGGTGGCGACCATGCCGGGGGCCAGGAGCGGGAAGACGACCCGGAGGAAGGCGCCGGTGCGGGAGCAGCCGTCGACCATGGCCGCTTCCTCCAGTTCCTTCGGGATGTTGACGATGAAGCCCCTCAGCGTCCACACGGTGAACGGGAGGATGAACGTCAGGTACGTGATGATGAGGCCGGTCAGCCGGTCGTACTGGCCCAGGTCGTTGAGCAGCAGGAACACGGGGATGATCATGGCGACCAGCGGGACCATCTGGACCGCGAGGATGCCCACGATCACGATCTTGCGGCCGCGGAAGGCGAACCGGGAGATGGCGAGCGCGGCCAGCAGCCCGACCACCATGCCGATGACGACCACCGCCAGCGACACCACCATGCTGCGGCCGACCGGGCCCCAGAAGTCGGCGATGTCCAGCGCCCGGGTGAAGTTGTCGAGGGTGATGCCGGTCGGCAGCAGGCTCGGGTCCGGGTCGATGGCGTCCTTGGCGGGCTTGAACGCGGTGTTGAGCATCCAGTAGAGCGGGAAGCCGGCGGTGAGGAAGACGAGGAGACCGAGCAGGTTCCAGCCCAGCCGCGACTTCCGGCGGCCGGCTCCGGCGAGCGTGCTCATTCGACCTCTCCGATCTTCAGCATCTGCCGCATGTAGACGGCGACCACGCCGAGCAGCAGCAGGACGGTGATCAGCGCGATGGCCGAGCCCTGGGCGTAGTCGTTGACGACGAAGGCCCGGTCGTAGGAGTAGGTGTTGAGGACCTGGAACTCCGGCTCGGGGTGGCCGTTGCGCATGACGAACACCTGAGGGAAGACGCCCATGTCCCAGATGACCGACAGCGTCGTGAGCATCACGATGATCGGCTTGAGGACGGGCAGGGTGACATAGCGGAAGACGCCCCAGGAGCCGGCGCCGTCCAGGCGGGCGGCCTCCTCCAGCTCCTTCGGGACCTGGGTGAGACCCGCGCTGAGCGTGATGACCACGAACGGCACGGCTCCCCAGATCACCAGCAGCATGATCACGGCCAGGCCCTCGGGTCCGCTGGCGAACCAGTTGTGCCCGACCATGTCGACACCGGGCAGCTTGCTCAGCAGCGCGTTGAAGACGCCGTAGTCGGAGTCGAAGAGCCACTTGAAGACCGTGGTCGCCACGATCACCGGCATGCCCCAGCTGGCCACCAGCACGATGTTGATGAGCATCTTCAGCCAGCCGGAGACCCGCTGGAGCAGCAGGGCGAGGGCCATGCCGATCACCATCGTGAAGACGACGGCGCCGGCGGCGAAGACGATCGTGCGCAGGACGACGGCCCAGAACTCGCTGTCGCCCAGCACCTTGGCGAAGTTGTCGAAGCCGACCGACTCGGCCGGCTGGAAGCCCCACAGCTGGGACTGTCCGAACTTCTGGAAGGACAGGGTGACCAGGCGGGCCAGCGGATAGCCCATGACGAGGGCGAGGATCAGCAGGCAGGGGGCGAGCAGCAGCCAGGGGACCGCGGCCCCGCCCGACGTGCGCTGCCCGCGGGGCCGCCGGTCGTCGGGGGGTGGCGGGGGTGCCTGCCGCGGTGGCGGCACTTTGGCGGGGATGTGGGTGTCTGCGGCGCTCATCGCACGCTCCTCGGCGGTCCCTCAGGTCTTGACGACGGCGGGGCCCCACCCGGTGGGGCCCCGCCCGAAGGTCACTTGGTGTTGATGACCTTGTCGATCGCGGCGTCCGCCTCCTTGGCGGCGGCCTCGACGGACTTCTTGCCGGTGCCGATGCTCTGCAGCATGGTCTGAAGGATCTGCGCCTTCTCGACCTGGCCCCAGCCGGGGGCCATCGGGACGAACCAGTTGGACTCGGCCGCGGTGGCGGGGACGGCCGTCTTCGGGTCGTTCTTGAGCGTGGCGAGGTCCGTCTTGTTGTTGGGCAGGTTGCCCTTGGCCATCAGGCCCTTCTGCCCGGAGGAGCCGGTGAACGCGTTGATCCACTCGGCGGCCAGGGCCTGCGCGTCGGACTTCACCGGCACGGCGAGGTCGGAGCCGCCCAGGAAGACGGGCATGTTCTTGCCGGACGGGCCGGGCATCACGAAGTTCTCGAGGTTGCCCTTGAGCTTGCCGGTCTTGTCGTTCTTCGGGTCCTCGGCGGTGGCGCCCTCCCAGGCGGCGGCGAAGATCATGGAGGACTTGCCCTGGCCGTAGACGATGTAGCGGTCGGACTCGTCCTTGGTCTTGTCGCCGTGCATGTACGAGTCGACGACGTTCTTGAACTCCTTCAGGCCCTTGAGGGACTCGGGCGAGGAGAGGGAGGCCTTCCACTGGCCGCCCGACTCGGTGGCGATGGCGCCGCCGGCGTCGTAGACGAAGGACATGGCCGCGTACCAGTCGCGGGTGGGCTGGTACCAGGCGCTGAACTTGTCGCCCTGCTTCTTCTGGATCTTGTCCAGGGCGGCGGTGAGCTCCTTGTACGTCTTGGGTGCCGACTTCACCCCGACCGACGCGGCGACGTCCTTGCGCCAGTTGGCGACGCGGCCGCCGGCGTAGTACGGCACGCCGTAGGTCTTGCCCTCGTAGGTCACCGAGGCCTTGAGGCCGTCCAGCCAGGCGTCGGAGTTGTCGAACTTCGCCTGGTCGAGGGGGGCGAAGGCGCCCTTGACCATGTAGCCGAGCATCTCGGTGTTGCCCATCTCGACCACGTCGGGGGCCTTGTCCGTGGCGAGGACGGCGTCGAGCTTGGCGTTCTTGTCGGGCCAGCCGTAGTACTCGTGGTTGATCTTGAGGCCGGGGTGCTTCTTCTTCACCGCGGCGTCGGCGGCCTTCACCAGCTCGGGCCAGTTGTTCTGGGCGTCGACCGTGAGCCAGACGGTCAGCTCCTTGGCGTCCGCGCCCTTGTCGGAACCCCCGTCACCCTCGCCCCCGCACGCCGCGATGGAGACCATCATGCCCGCGATACCGATCGCGGATATCAGCTTGCGCTTCACGCCACCCTCCTCAGGGATCCCACAACCCCCCTGGCTCCCCGCAGTGGGCGTGGGGCCGGGCCTGGACCAATGGTGTAGACCAGTACGCAGAGCTTGGACCGGACCACGACGCCTGTCAAGGCTCCCGATACAGCCCTGACCAGCCGTTATGCGACCTACATATGCAGGAACCTTTAAGTAAGAAGCCAGCGAAAACCCCGGCGGGCACGGCATACTGCGGGTAGACCACAGGGAATGGTGGACTAGACCAAAAGAGGCGCCGACGGTATACAAGTGGGATCGTGTCGGCAGACCGAGCCGGGAAGGCGGAGCATGAGCACCGACGTCAGCAGTGCGGAGAACGAGAACGGGGTGCCCGTCCGTACCGCACGCGTGCCCAAGTACTACCGCCTGAAGAAGCACCTGCTCGACATGACGGAGACGCAGGCGCCGGGCACGCCGGTCCCGCCCGAGCGCACACTGGCGGCCGAGTTCGACACCTCGCGCACGACCGTGCGCCAGGCGCTCCAGGAACTGGTCGTCGAGGGCCGGCTGGAACGGATTCAGGGCAAGGGCACCTTCGTCGCCAAGCCGAAGGTCTCGCAGGCGCTGCAACTGACCTCGTACACCGAGGACATGCGCGCCCAGGGCCTCGAACCCACCTCGCAACTGCTGGACATCGGCTACATCACCGCCGACGACCGCCTGGCCGGGCTGCTCGACATCACCCCCGGCGGACGCGTGCTGCGCATCGAGCGGCTGCGCATGGCCAACGGCGAGCCGATGGCCATCGAGACCACCCACCTGAGCGCGAAGCGCTTCCCGGCGCTGCGGCGCTCGCTGGTGAAGTACACGTCCCTCTACACGGCGCTGGCCGAGGTCTACGACGTCCACCTCGCGGAGGCCGAGGAGACCATCGAGACGTCGCTGGCCACCCCGCGCGAGGCCGGCCTGCTCGGCACGGACGTCGGCCTGCCGATGCTGATGCTCTCCCGTCACTCCCTCGACCGGGACGGCCAGCCGGTGGAGTGGGTGCGGTCGGTCTACCGGGGGGACCGCTACAAGTTCGTGGCCCGCCTGAAGCGCCCGGTCGACTAGCGGCGGCGCACAGCGCTCCGGCGCTGCTGGGGGCCTGGCTTCGGTTGGGTACCGCATTGCGGACGAGGGGTTCCGCTGTCGCCGCACCCTGACCTAGATTGCCTGCGCACTACAGGTGATCACCAAGGGGACGGAGCCGCCTGATGTCGCAAGCACCGGAAGTCAGCAGAGGGCCGGTGGTGACGCCCATGCGCGTCGTCATCGCCGTCTGCCTCATAGCGCCGTTCGTGGCCATGCTGTGGGTCGGCTCGTACGCCAAGACCGACCCGGCCTTCATCGGGATCCCGTTCTTCTACTGGTACCAGATGGCGTGGGTGCTCATCTCCACCGTCCTGACGATGATCGCGTACAAGCTCTGGCAGCGTGACCAGCGCGCCCGCTCGGCCGCGAAGGGCGGTGCATCGCAGTGAAGGACGGCGTGAACGGCGTCGCGCTCGGCGTCTTCATCTTCTTCTTCCTGGCCGTCACGGTCATGGGCTTCATGGCAGCGCGCTGGCGCAAGGCCGAGAACGAGCACAGCCTGGACGAATGGGGCCTGGGCGGCCGCTCGTTCGGCACCTGGGTCACCTGGTTCCTGCTCGGCGGCGACCTGTACACGGCGTACACCTTCGTCGCCGTGCCGGCGGCGATCTACGCGGCGGGCGCGGCCGGGTTCTTCGCGGTGCCGTACACGATCCTGGTGTACCCGCTGATCTTCACCTTCCTCCCCCGCCTGTGGTCGGTGTCCCACAAGCACGGCTACGTCACGACCTCCGACTTCGTGCGCGGCCGCTTCGGCTCCAAGGGCCTGTCGCTGGCCGTGGCCCTCACCGGCATCCTCGCGACCATGCCGTACATCGCGCTCCAACTGGTCGGCATCCAGGCCGTGCTGGACGTGATGGGCGTCGGCGGCGGCGAGAACACCAACTGGTTCATCAAGGACCTGCCGCTGCTGATCGCGTTCGGCGTGCTGGCCGCGTACACCTACTCGTCGGGTCTGCGGGCCCCCGCGCTCATCGCGTTCGTGAAGGACACGCTGATCTACATCGTCATCGCGGTGGCGATCATCTACATCCCGATCAAGCTGGGCGGGTTCGACGACATCTTCGCCAAGGCCGGTGAGGCGTACAGCCAGACCAACCCGGCGACGGGTGCGCCACGCGGTGCGCTGACACCGGCCGAGCCGGGTCAGTGGACGTACGCCACCCTGGCGTTGGGCTCCGCCCTGGCGCTCTTCATGTACCCGCACTCGATCACGGCGACGCTGTCCTCGAAGAGCCGTGAGGTGATCCGGCGCAACACCACGATCCTGCCGCTGTACTCGCTGATGCTGGGTCTGCTGGCGCTGCTCGGGTTCATGGCGATCGCGGCCGGGATCAAGGTGCAGAACGGGCAGCTGGCGATCCCGCAGCTGTTCGAGACGATGTTCCCGGACTGGTTCGCGGGCGTGGCGTTCGCGGCGATCGGCATCGGCGCGCTGGTGCCCGCGGCCATCATGTCCATCGCGGCCGCGAACCTCTTCACCCGCAACATCTACAAGGACTTCATCAAGCCCGACGCGACGCCCGCGCAGGAGACCAAGGTCTCCAAGCTGGTCTCGCTGCTGGTGAAGGTCGGCGCCCTGGCCTTCGTCCTCACCATGGACAAGACCGTCGCCATCAACTTCCAGCTGCTGGGCGGCATCTGGATCCTTCAGACCTTCCCGGCCCTGGTCGGCGGCCTGTTCACCCGCTGGTTCCACCGCTGGGCCCTGCTCGCGGGCTGGGCGGTCGGCATGGTCTACGGCACGGTCGCCGCGTACGGCGTGGCCTCCCCGACCCAGAAGCACTTCGGCGGCTCCGCGAAGGAGATCCCGGGCATCGGGGAGATCGGCTACATCGGCCTCACGGCGTTCGTCCTGAACGTGGTGGTGACGGTGGTCCTGACCTTCGTCCTGAAGGCCCTGAAGGCCCCCGACGGCATCGACGAGACCAAGCCGGAGGACTACACGGCCGACGCGGGCGACCCCGGGGTCCAGGTGGAACTCCCGCCTGCGACCGCCGGTTCCGCGCACTGATCCCAGGGCCCCGGCCCGCCACGAACACCCCGCAGCGGGCCGCCGTGACCAAGCGTCACGGCGGCCCGCTGTCACGTAAAGCTGACACTCTGACACCACCACGACACAACATCTGGGGGTGCCGTCGGAAGCCAGCACAAGATGTATGCTCATGCTCGCTGCCGCCGCAGGGGAATCCGGTGCGAATCCGGAACTGTCCCGCAACGGTGTACTTGTGCATGTTTCGTGCACAAGCGTCAGTCCGAGGACCTGCCGACAGCGCACCCGGCCACCCGGCCGGTGTGCCCCGACGTCCGGGCCTCGTGGAATGGGCCGGTGGACGCGACGCCGCGTGCGCTCGCGTGCTGCCCCCTGCCCTCGACGAGGCCCCCGTGCCGAGCGAGGGAGAGCCCCACGTGACCATCGCGCCAGCCGAACCGGTCTCAGCCAGCGAAGAGGAGCACGACGCCCCCGGTGCCGCGCTGCTGCGGACCCTGACCGAGCTGACCGCCGACCTCCCCGACGCCGAGCCCGGCCGGGTCGCCGCCGCCGCGCTGCGCGGCCGCTCCGCGCGGGCGGACGAGAGCGAGTTGCGGGAGCTGGCCACGGAAGCCGCGGCCGGTCTGATCTCCGAGGACCCGGCCTACTCGCGGCTGGCCGCCCGGCTGCTGACCACCGGCATCCGTGAAGAGGCCGCATCGCAGGGCGTCACGTCCTTCACCGAGTCGGTGGCGGTGGGCCACCGCGAGGGCCTCGTCGCCGACCGCACCGCCGAGTTCGTCCGGCTGCACGCGGCCCGGCTCGACGCGCTCGTCGACACCGGCGCCGACGACCGCTTCGGCTACTTCGGCCTGCGCACCCTGCACAGCCGCTATCTGCTGCGCCACCCGCTCACCCGCAAGGTCGTCGAGACGCCCCAGCACTTCATGCTGCGCGTCGCCGCCGGTCTCGCCGAGGACGACACCCGCCGCTCCGTCGACGAAGTCGCCGCGCTCTACGGGCTCATGAGCCGCCTCGACTACCTCCCCTCCTCCCCCACCCTCTTCAACTCGGGCACCCGGCACCCGCAGATGTCGTCCTGCTACCTCCTCGACTCCCCCATGGACGAACTGGACTCCATCTACGACCGGTACCACCAGGTGGCCCGGCTGTCGAAGCACGCCGGCGGCATCGGACTCGCGTACTCCCGCATCCGTGCCCGCGGTTCCCTGATCCGCGGCACCAACGGCCACTCCAACGGCATCGTCCCGTTCCTGAAGACCCTCGACGCCTCGGTCGCCGCCGTGAACCAGGGCGGCCGCCGCAAGGGCGCCGCCGCGGTCTACCTGGAGACCTGGCACTCCGACATCGAGGAGTTCCTGGAGCTGCGCGACAACACCGGTGAGGACGCCCGCCGTACGCACAACCTGAACCTGGCGCACTGGGTGCCGGACGAGTTCATGCGCCGGGTGAACGCCGACGCGCAGTGGTCGCTGTTCTCCCCCGCGGACGTTCCCGAGCTGGTCGACCTGTGGGGCGAGGAGTTCGACGCCGCGTACCGGGCGGCCGAGGCGAAGGGCCTCGCGAAGAAGACGCTGCCCGCCCGTGAGCTGTACGGCCGCATGATGCGCACCCTCGCGCAGACCGGCAACGGCTGGATGACCTTCAAGGACGCCGCCAACCGCACCGCCAACCAGACGGCCGAGCCGGGCCACGTCGTCCACTCCTCCAACCTCTGCACGGAGATCCTGGAGGTCACCAGCGACGGGGAGACGGCGGTCTGCAACCTGGGCTCGGTCAACCTGGGTTCCTTTGTCGACACATCGACCCGGGATATCGACTGGGAGCGGCTGGACGAGACCGTCCGCACGGCCGTGACCTTCCTCGACCGGGTCGTGGACATCAACTTCTACCCGACCGAGCAGGCGGGCCGCTCCAACGCCCGCTGGCGCCCGGTCGGCCTCGGCGCCATGGGCCTCCAGGACGTCTTCTTCAAGCTGCGCCTGCCCTTCGACTCGCCCGAGGCCAAGGCCCTGTCCACCCGGATCGCCGAGCGGATCATGCTCGCCGCGTACGAGGCCTCCGCCGACCTCGCCGAGCGCAACGGGCCTCTTCCCGCCTGGGACAAGACCCGCACGGCCCGGGGCGTACTGCACCCCGACCACTACGACACGGAGCTCACCTGGCCGGAGCGCTGGGCGGCCCTGCGCGAGCGCGTCGCCACGACCGGCATGCGCAACTCCCTGCTCCTCGCGATCGCCCCCACCGCCACGATCGCCTCCATCGCGGGCGTCTACGAGTGCATCGAGCCGCAGGTGTCCAACCTGTTCAAGCGCGAGACGCTGTCGGGCGAGTTCCTCCAGGTCAACTCCTACCTGGTGGACGAACTGAAGCGGCTGGGCGTGTGGGACGCCCGCACCCGGGAGGCCCTGCGCGAGGCCAGCGGCTCGGTGCAGGACTTCGCCTGGATCCCCGAGGACGTGCGGGCCCTCTACCGCACGGCGTGGGAGATCCCGCAGCGCGGCCTGATCGACATGGCGGCGGCCAGGACCCCGTTCCTGGACCAGTCGCAGTCCCTGAACCTGTTCCTTGAGACGCCGACGATCGGCAAGCTCTCCTCGATGTACGCCTACGCCTGGAAGTCCGGGCTGAAGACCACGTACTACCTGCGCTCGCGCCCGGCGACCCGCATCGCCCGCGCCGCCCGGGCCACCGTCCCCGTGCAGGCCACCCCGGACCCCGAAGCGGTCGCCTGCTCCCTGGAAAACCCCGAGTCCTGCGAGGCCTGCCAGTAATGAGCACCCAGAACCTTCTCGACCCCGGCTTCGAGCTCACCCTGCGCCCCATGCGCTACCCGGACTTCTACGAGCGCTACCGGGACGCCATCAAGAACACCTGGACCGTGGAGGAGGTCGACCTCCACTCGGACGTCGCCGACCTAGCCAAGCTGTCACCGGCGGAGCAGCACCTCATCGGCCGGCTGGTCGCGTTCTTCGCGACGGGCGACTCGATCGTCGCGAACAACCTGGTGCTGACGCTGTACAAGCACATCAACTCCCCCGAGGCGCGGCTGTACCTGAGCCGTCAGCTCTTCGAGGAGGCCGTGCACGTCCAGTTCTACCTGACGCTGCTCGACACCTATCTGCCCGACCCGGAGGACCGCGCTGCGGCCTTCGCGGCCGTGGAGAACATCCCGTCCATCCGCGAGAAGGCCGGGTTCTGCTTCAAGTGGATCAACGAGGTCGAGAAGCTGGAGCGCCTGGAGTCCCAGGCGGACCGGCGTCGCTTCCTGCTCAACCTGATCTGCTTCGCCGCGTGCATCGAGGGCCTGTTCTTCTACGGCGCCTTCGCGTACGTGTACTGGTTCCGCAGCCGGGGCCTGCTGCACGGCCTGGCCACCGGCACCAACTGGGTGTTCCGTGACGAGACGATGCACATGTCCTTCGCCTTCGACGTGGTCGACACCGTCCGCAAGGAGGAGCCGGAGCTCTTCGACGACCGGCTCCAGCAGGAGGTGACGGACATGCTCCGGGAGGCCGTCGAGGCCGAGCTGCAGTTCGCGCGCGACCTGTGCGGGGACGGCCTCCCGGGCATGAACACCGAGTCGATGCGGCAGTACCTGGAGTGTGTGGCGGACCAGCGGCTGACCCGCCTCGGCTTCGCTCCGGTGTACGGCTCCGAGAACCCCTTCTCCTTCATGGAGCTCCAAGGGGTTCAGGAGCTGACCAACTTCTTCGAGCGGCGGCCCTCGGCGTACCAGGTGGCGGTGGAGGGCACCGTCGACCTCGACGAGGACTTCTGAGCCGGTACTCCTTCCCGGGTCTCCTGAGCCTCCCTGATCTGACGGTCGATGCGCCGCTCGCGCACCAGGCCGATCACGGACGGGAGGATCAGGAGGACCAGGATCCCCAGCGTGGCGGTCAGTCCGATGAGTGCTTCGATCTGGTTCGTGTTCATGGACACCACTGTCGCGCCGATTGCTCCTTACCGTCAGTGGCAGTACTGCCGTAGACCCTCGAATTACTGCCAAGGGCGAGGCACACTGGAGGCATGCTGAAGAACGTGGCCGTCGCCCTGCTCGACGGCGTGAACCCCTTCGAACTGGGTGTGGTGTGCGAGGTCTTCGGCACCGACCGGAGCGACGAAGGTCTCCCGGTCTACGACTTCGCCGTCGCCTCGGCCGAGGGCCCGGTGCTGCGCATGAACTCGGGCTTTTCGCTCCGGACCGAGCACGGCCTGGAGCGGCTGGAGGCGGCGGACCTGATCGCCGTGCCGGCCGGCCACACCTACGCGTCCCGGGATTTTCCCCCGGAGCTGCTGGACTCCCTGCGTCGCGCGGTCGACCGCGGTGCCCGGGTGCTGAGCGTGTGCTCGGGCGTCTTCGTGCTGGCCGCGGCCGGGCTGCTGGACGGCCGCCGCTGCGCCACGCACTGGAAGCACGCCAAGGACCTCGCCCGGCAGTACCCCCGGGTGATCGTCGAGCCGGACGTCCTCTACGTCGACGAGGACCCGGTGATCACCTCCGCCGGCACGGCCGCCGGGATCGACGCCTGCCTGCACCTGGTGCGCAAGGAGCAGGGCTCCGAGGTCGCCAACAAGATCGCCCGGCGGATGGTGGTGCCGCCGCACCGCGACGGCGGCCAGGCCCAGTACATCGAGCGCCCGCTCCCCCACCCCGAGGGCGACACGATCGTCGACGTGCTGGCCTGGATGGAGCGCCACCTCGACGAGGAGGTCACCGTCGAGCAGCTCGCCGCCCACGCCCACATGTCCCCGCGCACCTTCGCCCGCCGCTTCCAGCAGGAGACCGGGACCACTCCCTACCGCTGGATCCTGCGCCAGCGCGTGCTGCTGGCCCAGCGGCTGCTGGAGGCGACGGACGAGACGATGGACGCGATCGCCGGTCGAACGGGGTTCGGCAACGCGGCCACGCTGCGCCACCACTTCGTCCGGGCGATCGGCACCACGCCGAACTCCTACCGGCGGACGTTCAGGGGCCCCGAAGCGGCCTGAGGCCGCCTGAAGCCCCCTCCGTCACCTCGGCACCGGCCGCACCCGCAGGTCGTGCGGCCGGAGTGTGATGCCGACCCGGGTGGCGTCCTTGGATCCCGGGACCTGCTCGAACCGGTACCTGGTGGCCATTGCCGCGGTGACCAGCGTCAGCTGAGCCATCGAGAAGTGATCGCTCGGGCACTTGCGGTTGCCCACGCTGAACGGGCTCATGGCGTGCTTCGGGATGTCCTTGACGCGATCCGGAAGCCAGCGGTCGGGGTCGAACTCCAGGTTCCGCTCGTACGACTTCGGGTCGCGCTGGATCGCGTACGGGCTGTAGATGATGTCCGCCCCGGACGGAATACGGTATCCACCGAGTTCCGTCTCCCGCACCGCCCGGCGCGTCAGAATCCAGACGGCAGGGCTCAAACGCATGGACTCGACGACGACATTGTTGGTGTGCCTGAGTGCTCGGACGTCTGCGAATGCCACCGGCCTCCCACCGGTGACGTCCAGCACTTCGTCCCGTACCCGGTCGGCGTGTTCGGGGTGCTCCGCGAGCATATGCAACAGCCACATGATCGTGGAGGCGATGGTCTCGCTGCCGGGGGTGAGGATCGCGACGACCTGATCGTGGATCTCCTGTTCCCCGATCGGGTCTCCATTCTCGTCCGTAGCCTCCAGCAATGCCGTCAGCAAATCGTCCGGCTTTTGACCGGATGCGCGGCGCTCGGCGACGATCTCGTCGACGAGGAGATGCAAATCGGCCAATGCCCGGTTGAATTGCCGGTTGGCCGGGAGCGGCAGGTTGTAGAGCGGTCCGAGCGGGACCACCATCCGCCGGTACATCCCCCGGAAGACGGTGGCCAGGGCGACGCACAGCCGTTCCGCCCGCTCGTCCATGTAATCGCCGCGCAGCAGGCAGCGCGCCGCGATGCGCACGGCCACCCGGAAGGACTCCGAGGTGCAGTCGATCGTCTCGCGGGGCTTCCAGCGCTCGGTCAGCGCATGGGCCTCCTCCTCCATGATCGGGCCGTAGGCGGGGATGGCGTCGAGCCGGAAGGCGGGCTGGATGGTACGCCGCTGGCGCCGGTGGACCGGGCCGTTCGCCGTGGCCACGCCCTGCTTGCCGAGCAGGCCCTCCAGGGACTCCCACAACGGGCCGGCGATGATGAAGTCGTTGCTCAGCGCCAGCGCGCCGGTCAGGGCCGGGGTGGTGACCGCGTACACCGTCTTCGGCCCAATCTTCAGCCGTACGACGTCGCCGTGATCGCGCAGCCCGGACATGAACGCCAGCGGGTCGCGTGCGAGCTTCCAGCCGTGCCCGAGGACGGGGACCCCGCCCCCCGCCCGTGGCGGCTCCCGCAGTTCCACGGCCGGTGGGGTCTCGGGCTTCACGGAGTCGAGGGTCATTTCTCACCTGCCGCTTCGTTGTTGACGTACGGGGGCGTGGACCGGTCGTCCCAGCTGTCGACCATGTAACGGCCGGACTCGTGATGGAACCAGTACACGGAACTGAACCAGTTCCGCATATTGCTCAGGCAGCCCCGCACGGCGGTGCTGATTTCCTTTCCCCGCACGGAGCCGTCGTCGAGATCCTCGGCGAACCGCAAGGCGTCACGCTCGACCCGCAGGAATTCGGTGATGCATTCCTCGACACGACGCCTTACTTCCGCGACCGCCTGTTCCAGAGTCATCCCCTCATGGGTGATGAGACTGATTCCGAGATTGTGGACCTCGTCGCCCGCTATCTCTTTCGGCAGCGAGCACAGATCGTTGTACCAGGCGGCGAATTCCTGGCTCAGCAGCGCCGCTCTCCGATATGCCGGTTGTTTCCTCACGGCATCGGGGAGTTCACATCCGGCGGCCGGCTCCAGCAGGTCCGTCCAGATCCAGTGCGCGAAGGTGAGCCGGCGCAACCGGAGGTACTCCTCGACCGTCGGGACGATTCCCTCGGTGCGATTGTGGAACTCCTGGTCGTACGCGTCGATCACCGCGTGGAAGTGCCGGGCGAAACGGAGGTTCCACGTCTGGGGCAGGAACGCGTACAACCGCAGCACGCTGTCCGCGAACCCGGCGACCAGTGGGTCCTCGTGGTGCAGGTGCTCCCCGGGGGAGTCGAGGGCCGAGTGCAGCCGGTCCCGCAGCAGCCGCCAGGCGAGCGGACGGCCGTGCACGATGTCGCGGTCGTGACGGTCGTCCCAGACGAAGAACCACGCGCTGTAGTCGGCTATCGCCTGTATGACCTCGTCGGACGCGCCGAGGTAGTACCCGGCCATGAGGTCGGTGTAGCAAAGTCCGTCGGCATATTCCTCCACCTTGTCCGCCGGCATGAGCCGCTTTTCGAGCAGCCAGGCCCGCGTCTTCTCCTGGCACTTCGGCCAATACGGGTGGAGTCGCCGGGGAAACGCCGCCTCGATCACCGGGAGAGAGAGCGACGGTGGAACTGCGATCGTGGCCGGTGCCCTTGTGGTGCCGTGTGACAAAGCATGCACGAACTAACCCCTCTCAGCCGCCAGTTGGCGCGGGCGCCCCTCCCTTCGTGCCGGGCGTGCGCCGTTGCATACCCCGCTCATCCCATTCAGCACTACAACTGACCGTTCTGGGAACGCATTTGCTTCATTCACTACCCCACAGTGCCGGGAACCTCCCGTTGTGTGACTACCGGCGGATCGCCAGGAGAGCAGAAGCGATCGAACGTGCGACGGACAGGCGAACGACACAGAGGAACGGCGCCTGTTCAGGGTGGTGAACCCGAACAGACGCCGTGCGCCTGGTGCGGCTGAGACCTCAGTCGTTGGCCACCACGGGGTAGCGGGGCTCGTTCTCGGCCATCTGCCGCAGCGCGTCCTTGCGCTCGCGCTTGGAGAGCCGGTCGATGTACAGGTACCCGTAGAGGTGGTCGGTCTCGTGCTGCAAACACCGTGCGAAGTATCCGGTGCCGCGCACCTTGATCGGGTTGCCCTTCTCGTCCTGCCCGGTCACCTCGGCGTAGTCGGGCCGGGCGAGCGGCGCGTACGCGGTGGGCACCGACAGGCAGCCCTCGTTGCTGTCGTCCAGGCGGCGCTTCTCGGCGGGCAGTTCGACGAGCCTGGGGTTGCAGACGACACCGGTGTGCCGGACGCCCTCGTCGTCCGGGCAGTCGTAGACGAAGACCTTCGCGTCGACGCCGATCTGGTTGGCGGCCAGGCCCACGCCCTCGGCGGTGCGCTGGCTGGCGAACATGTCCGCGACGAGCTGCTGGAAGTCGTCGCCGAAGTCGGTGACGTCCTTGCACTCCTTGTGCAGCACCGGGTTCCCGACCACCGTGATCGGCCGCGAGGTCCCCCGCTCCCGCCAGGCCGCCTCGCGCTCCTCGCAGCCCTCCGTGTCGATCACGTATCCCTCGTCATCGACGGGGAGCACGCCCGCGTGCTGCTGATCGGTGTCCTGCTGAGCCATGACGTCCGTACGCCTTCCTGAACAAATCCAACCCGGGATGCTGATACAGGGTACGGGGAAGGCGCCCCGTCAGGGGCGCGGGGAACTGCGCGAACAACCACGACGCACCCGCACCCGGCGACGGCGCTAACAAACCTCTTCCAAATCCCGCCAATCCCGAGAATCCGGACTGTCGGCAACCCACCCGTCCAGCAACCCCCGAACCAGCGAAGCCGGCGCGGCCAGCCCGCACTCCCGCTCCGGCACCCACAGCTGCCCGTCCGTCCGGTGCCCCAGCGGCCCGGGATGCCCCGGCTCACTGTGATCGTGCGGATCGAGATGCTCCCCGTCGCCCTCGTCCGACGGCATGCGCGACTCCGAGCACATCCGGCACAGCAACCGCACCGAAGAGGACCAGTCCTCCGCGGCGAACCCGGCGTCGGCCGCCAGCTGCTCCAGCGCGTCCCGGTCCGCCTCCGTCGCCGCCTCCAGCAGCACCACCCAGGTCGGCACGGGCGACGGCGCCCACAGCTCGATCTCGTCGAACACCGGGTAGGTGTGCCCGGCGGCCGTCGTCCGCTCCCCGTGCGGCACACCGTCGTGCAGCACGACCTCGCCCCAGCGCCGCCCGGACGACGGCAGGGGGATGGACAGCACCTCGATCCGCGCGGGATCCAGCCGCCGCCCCCAGACGACCTCGGCCTCCCCCTCCGGGGACAGCCGTACGGCCGCGCTGCCGAGGTCCATGCCGAGGGGCTCACCGGAGTCGTTGGCCGCCCCCGGCACCCGCAGCCCGTAGGCCTGCCAGGCGCGCCGGGCCAGCGGCCAGTCCTGGAGCGCGGTCGCGGCGATGCCGACGTTCCACCAGTCGGGCGCGCCGGTGTCCCGGTCGAGCAGCGCCACGGCCCTGAGTCCGGCCGCCCGCGCCTGCTCCCAGTCGTGCCGGAACTTGTGCAGCAGCGCGAGGTTGAACCAGGACTCGGAAAGCCAGGGCTCCAGATCGGCGGCACGTGTCAGCAGGGCGCCCGCGTCCTCATAACGGCCGTCGCCGATGAGGGTGAACGCCCGGTCTGTGGCCTGCCGCCAGGAGGCGGAGGGCCGGTGCCGTCCCTTGCCGAAGATCCTCACGATTCCCGCCTGCCAGTTCCGTGCGGTGGGCTGGCCGTAGCTGTGTTTCGAGCCCCCGGACACCTTCTTCTTGGCATCCAACCACGTACGGCCTCAAGGGCGCTCATTACCCATGGGTTACCCAGCCACGGGCAGGGTCAGACCGCCCCTTGCCAGTACACGGGCCAGTGATTCCACCACCTCCGGGGCGTACGTCCCGGCGGTGGCGAGCCGGAGTTCCTCCAGCGCCGTCAGCGGCCCGCCGGGCCCTCCTTCCCGGGACTTCTCCTCGTACGCGTTCACGGCCCGGACGATTCGCGCGGCGAGCGGCTGCTCGGCGTAGGGGTCGGCCTGCCGCTCCACGACGACGGCCACCGCCTCGTCGACACCCGTCTGCCGGACGACGGCTCCGCCGAGCAGGGCGATCCGCCGTTGCTCCGCGGCGGGCAGCGCGGCGGTGGCGCCCGCCGGCACCGGGTCGACGAGGCTCAGCTGGCCGATGTCGTGCATGAGCGCGGCGTACTCCAGCACGGCCAGCTCGGGCTCGGTCAGCCCCAGGTCACGCCCCACCGCCTGGCTGACCGCGGCGACCCGCCGGGCGTGCCCGCAGGGGGTGTAGCCGGCGACCTCCGTGGCCCGGGCGAGGGAGGCGATGGTCTGCCGGTAGGTCGCCCGGACGGCGGCATAGCGGCGGAACGACATCTGGGCGAGCAGCAACGGCACGGAGAAGACCGGCAGCGCCCACAGGCCCACCACGGCGACCGCCAGCGCCATCACCGCCCCGGTGGCGATGACGGCGGAGCCGATCCCGCACACGGCCCGCAGCTCGTCCCGCAGCACCGGCCCGAACGGCCATCCGGTCCGGGTGTGGGCCAGGGCGGCGGCGAGCACCGCGTCGCACAGCGCGGTGAGCGACAGCAGCGCGAGCAGCAGCAGCGCGTAGGCGGGGCCGCCCCAGTCGTCGAACATGCCCCGGTTGTACGGGGGCTGGAAGCACACGGCGACGAACCCGACGGTGAGCACGCGGCGCGCCAGGTGGTCGAGGGTGGGCCCCTGCCCGCGTGCGACGTGCGGGACGCTGCCGAGCAGCGAGGCGGCCAGCACCACGGCGACGACCTGGGCGGGGCCGTGGTGGGTGGCCCGTCCGCCGGCCTCGCCGAGCAGGGCGTAGGAGAGCGCGGCGGCGGCCCCGAGCGGAGCCGGCTCCCGGATCTGCGCGCCGTTGCGCCGGGTGAGCTCGCCGACGGTGACGAGGACGCCGAAGGCGAGGGCGACCCGGCGTTCCTCCAGGCCGTCGTGGAGGGTGACGGCGAGGGAGCCGGCGGCGAGCAGGGCGGCGCAGGCGTGGACGAGGGTGAGGAGCGGTGGCGGCCGGTACGCGCTCATCGGTGTGCTCCCGGGCGGCTGGACAGGGGTGTGCCGGGCGGGGGCACCCGGGGCGGGCGGCTCTCCTCGTCGTCGGCGGTCACCGCGGGGTGCCACCCCGTCCGCCCGACGGCTTCGACGAGCGCCGCGACCATCACCGGGTCGAACTGGCTGCCCGCGCACCGCTCCAGCTCCGCCAGGGCCACGGCGACGGGTCGGGCCCTGCTGTAGCTGCGGGTGGAGGTCATGGCGTCGAAGGCGTCCGCGACCGCCACGACCCGTGCGGACTCGGGGATCTGACGGCCCACCAGCCCGTACGGGTAGCCACTGCCGTCCAGCCGCTCGTGGTGGTGCAGCACGGCGGCGCGGGCCTCGCCGAGAAAGCCGATGCCGCGCACCATCTCGTGCCCGTACTCGGGGTGCAGCTCGATGACGCGCCGCTCCTCGGGCGTCAGCGGCCCGTCCTTCCTGAGCAGCCGGGTGGGCACACCCAGCTTGCCCACGTCGTGCAGGATCCCGGCGAAGCGGAGCACTTCCACGCGCTCGTCGGCCATGCCCAGCTCGCGCGCGATCATCATGGAGGCCTGCCCGACGCGCTCGCTGTGCCCGCGGGTGTACCCGTCCTTGATGTCGACGGCCTGGACCAGCGCCCGGATGGTCGCTTGGTGGGCGGCGCGTTCCCGGTGGTACTGGGCGAACGTCCACCACGAGACGCACATGGGCAGCAGCACGAGCAGCGCGGCGACCGGGCCGTAGGGGCTGCGCCACAGGACGGCCATCATCAGACCGGCGAGGCCGTGCACGGCGATCGGCGCGAGCGAGCGCGCCACCAGACCCCGCCAGGCCCGCCGCGCCGGCACCCGCTCCGCCACGGCCAGGATGCCGCCGTCGAGCAGCGCGAGCACCAGGCAGAACGCCAGCACGGCCGCCGCGGCCGGACCGAGCGCGTACGGGACGTCGGCCGCCGCCACCGCGTCCCGCCCGCCGAACAGCCGGTGCACCGTGGCGGCGGCCCACACGCCGAGGACGAGCTGGGCGGCCCGCCAGATGCGCCGCAGCGCCACGGGCTGCTGCCCGACCTGCGAGAGCAGCGCGCCGGGCACGACCACCAGCGCCGCGGCGGGCGCCGGCAGCAGGAAGGCACCGGCGAGCAGCACGGGGTAGAAGGTGCCGGCCGGATGGGAGATCCCGACGAACCGGGACCGGGCGACGCGCTCGCAGCCGGCGTACAGCGAGGCGAGGAGCGCGACGGCCCACCAGGGCGTGCGGACGCCCGGCGGCGGCAGCAGGCAGAGCAGCGCGGCCATGGCGACACAGGCGATGTAGGCACGTGCCCGTGCCGGTACCGCTTCCATGAGCCCCTCCCCCGGCCACGTCCGTCAGGCCCGGAGCCTAGGGCGGCGGCAGGGGGGTCCGCGGGCCGATAACCCGCGGATTCGCACGTTCGAGTGACGTGTTCGAGGGTGACTACCCGTTGAGGGAGGGGGTAGTTGAAAAGCGCAGGAGTGTCAGGACTCTTGGGACGTGGCGGGCGAGGCCGTGACGTCCTGTTCGGGGACGGCCTGGCCGGAGCGGATCAGCTCGATCCGCCCCATGACCTTGTCCCGCAGGTCGCCCGGCACGTCGTCGTGCCCGCAGCAGCGCTTGACGAGCTTCTTCACGGCCTGCTCGAGCCCGTACTTCTCGAGGCAGGGCGAGCACTCCTCGAAGTGGTGCTCGAACTTCACGCAGTCCGAGTCCGGCATCTCACGGTCGAGGAACTCGTAGAGATGATCGAGGATTTCGCTGCAATCCGTCTCGTGCGGCTCTCCGCAGCTCATGACCCCGAGCCTTTCGCTTCGTTCGACTCTCCGGCACCGGCCGGGACCATCCCGCGGTCACGGGCGTAGTCCTCCAGCATGCCGCGCAGCTGACGGCGGCCCCGGTGCAGCCGGGACATCACCGTACCGATGGGTGTCCCCATGATGTCGGCGATCTCCTTGTAGGCAAACCCTTCGACGTCCGCGAGGTAGACCGCGATGCGGAACTCCTCGGGGATCGCCTGGAGCGCCTCCTTCACGTCCGAGTCGGGCAGGTGGTCGAGCGCCTGCGACTCCGCGGAGCGCAAGCCCGTCGACATGTGCGACTCGGCGCGGGCGAGCTGCCAGTCCTCGATCTCCTCGGCCGCGGAGCGCTGAGGTTCGCGCTGCTTCTTGCGGTACGAGTTGATGAAGGTGTTGGTGAGGATCCGGTACAGCCACGCCTTGAGGTTGGTGCCCTCGCGGAACTGGTGGAAGGACGCGTACGCCTTGGCATACGTCTCCTGCACCAGATCCTCGGCGTCGGCCGGGTTGCGCGTCATGCGCAGTCCGGCCGAGTACATCTGGTCTAGGAACTCCAGCGCGTCCCGCTCGAAGCGCGCGCTGCGCTCCGCGGCCGTCTCCGCGCCCGCGCCGCCCTGGCCCTCGGGCTGCTCCGCCTGGCCGTTGTCGGTCCCTGCGTCGGTCCCAGTGACCGGACCCACCTCCTCGAATGCTCTCGTGAGACCGAGGCCGGTCTCACCCGAATCGGAGGATAGACGACGATCCGGTCCGCCCGCCGCCCGAATAGGGGCGGTCTTGCCCGCGTGCAGCACCGTCCAGTCCAGGTCGGCGCGGCTGCCGCGGGTCGAATCAGATTCTGCCGGGCGCAGCCCGTCCACGGGGCGGTGGCGGGTGACGGGCGGGCAGATGGTCGAACCCATGCGGCGGACTCCCTCTCCTACGACGTCGGTGCTGGTCTCCAGCACGTACGTCCCGCACAACAGTGACCGCCGCCCCGGCATTCCCGAAGCTTTACCCGAGTGACCCGGTCCACTCCACGACCGCGTCCGTGATGAGGGACACGGCCTCGTCCTGCGAGATGTCCGCACGTTTCGGCACAGCGAAGCCGTGATCCCCGTACGGGATCTCCACGAGCGCGTACGTCCCCTCCGGGAACTCCGCCGGCTTCCCGAACGGGTCGTTGCCGCCCTGCACGACCAGGGTGGGCACCCCGGAGTCCAGCAGCTCGTCGGCGCGGGACTTCTCCGGCTTGCCCGGCGGGTGCAGCGGGAAGCTCAGCGCGAGCACGGCGTGGGCGCCCAGTTCGGTCGCGGTCCGGCAGGCGACCCGGGCCCCGGCGCTGCGCCCGCCGGAGATCACCGGCAGACCGGGCCTCGCCAGCGCGGGCCAGATGCCGCGCCAGCCGGCGTCCAGGGTCTTGGGCGCGGGTGCCAGCTTCTTCCCGGCCACCCGCCAGGGCTGCTCCACCCGGGCGACGGTCACGCCGTGGGCGGGCAGGACCTCGGCCAGGGCGGTCAGGTCGCGGGCCTCGATGCCGCCGCCCGCGCCGTGGCCGACGGCGAGGACCAGCCGGGCCTTCTTCGCCTCGTGCCAGGTGATACGGGCGGTTCCGGCATCGGTCTCGACGGTCTCGGTGGCGGTGCCGGCGGTCTTCGTCACATGCGTCACGTCAGAAGAGTGTGCCCTCTTCGGGCCCTTCCAGCTCCTTGAGCAGCTCCGGCCCGTTGTTGCGGACGTTGCTGACGGCGGTGGCGACCGGGTAGGCCCGCATCAGTCCGGCGGGTGGCGGAGCGAGCAGCTCGCGCAGGCCGTCGGGGTCCGTGCTGGAGGGGTCCAGCCAGGCGTCCCAGCGGTCGGGTGTCAGCATCAGGGGCATCCGGGGGTGGATCTCGGCGAGCGCACGCGGCCCGTCGGCCGGGGACACCGCCAGCGGGCTCTGCTCGGCCTCGGTGGTGATCACCGAGCACGTCACCCACCAGGCCTGCGGGTGGTCGTCGGGCAGCGTCTTGTCCCGCCAGAACTCGTAGAGCCCGGCCATGGCGAAGACCGACCCGTCGGCCGGGGTCACGAAGTACGGCTGCTTGCGGGGCCGCTTCTTCTTGCCCTCGACCTCCAGCTCGCGCTCCTGGGTGCCGGTGACCCACTCGTAGTAGCCGTCGGCGGGCAGGATGCAGCGCCGGGAGGTGAAGGCACGGCGGTAGGACGGCTTCTCGTGGACGGTCTCCGCGCGGGCGTTGATCATCCGGGCGCCGCCCTCGGGGGTCTTCGACCAGGACGGGACGAGCCCCCACTTCAGCGTGCGCAGCTGCCGAACCGGCCGCGGGTCGTCAGCGTCTTTCAGGGGGCGGTCCAGGACCGCGTAGACCTCTTTGGTGGGTGCCACGTTGTAGTCCGGCGCGAGGGTCTCCTCGGGCTCCCACTTCTCGATCTCAAAGATTCCTGCGAGATCCTCTGGCCTACGACTCGCTGAATACCGTCCGCACATACGTGCCACACTGCCAGGCCCACCCGTCTCCCGACCACCACCCCTCCACGAGGCGCTTCGCGCCGCCCCTTCTCAATGCGACCACAGGGAGCCAACGCCGCACATGGACAGCACCGCAACCGCCTCGCTCGCCTCCCTCTGGGACGAGGTGTCCGGCACGCAGCCCGATCCCGACCTGTGGGTGGTGCTCGCGACCCTGGGCGCCGCGCTCGCCGTGGTGATCCCGCACGGCCTGTGGCGCATCTCCCGCAACGCCATCACCATCGCCCACGAGGGCGGCCACGGCCTCGTGGCGCTGCTCACCGGCCGCACCCTCACGGGCATACGCCTGCACTCGGACACCAGCGGCCTGACGGTCAGCCGCGGCAAGCCGCACGGCATCGGCATGATCCTCACCGCGGCCGCCGGTTACACGGCCCCGCCCCTGCTGGGCCTGGGCGGGGCCTCCCTGCTGGGCTCCGGCCGGATCACGCTCCTGCTGTGGCTGGCCACGGCCCTGTTGCTCACCATGCTCGTGATGATCCGCAACGCCTACGGCGCCCTGACCATGCTGGTCACCGGCGGCCTGTTCGTGCTGGTGTCCTGGCTGGCGGGTCCTCAGGTCCAGGCGGCGTTCGCGTACGCGGTGGTGTGGTTCCTGCTGATCGGCGGGGTCCGTCCGGCCTTCGAACTCCAGGCGAAGCGGGCCCGGGGCGGGGCCGGGGACTCGGACGCCGACCAGTTGTCGCGGCTGACGCACGTCCCGGCGGGCCTCTGGTTCTTCCTGTTCCACGCGGTGTCGCTGTGCTCGCTGATCGGTGGGGGGCGCTGGCTGCTGGAGATGTGACGGCCACCCCGGCTGGTCGGCGGGGGCGCCGGCTGCTGGAGATGTGACGGCCACCCCGAGGAGGCCCGGGGCCACCGCCGCGCGGCTCCACCACGCGGGTGCGACCGGCCCCACGGCGCCGCACTCGGACGACGGCCTGCTTATAAAGTGGGGCCATGGCCCCGAACACCCCAGACACCGCCCTCTGGCCCGCCCCGCACGCGAGCGGAGCCGTCGACGCGACGGTCCACGTGCCCGGGTCCAAGTCGGTCACCAACCGCGCCCTGGTCCTCGCCTCCCTCGCCTCCGAGCCGGGCTGGCTGCGCCGCCCCCTGCGCTCCCGCGACACCCTGCTGATGGCCGGCGCGCTGCGCGCCATGGGCATCGAGATCGAGGAGGGCGTGGGTCCCGACGGCACCGGCGAGGCCTGGCGTGTGCTCCCCACCGGCCTGCGCGGACCGGCCCAGGTCGACGTCGGCAACGCCGGCACGGTGATGCGGTTCCTGCCGCCGGTGGCCGCGCTCGCCGACGGCCCCGTCCGCTTCGACGGCGACCCCCGTTCCTACGAGCGTCCCCTGACCGGCGTCATCGACGCGCTGCGTCAGCTCGGCGCCCGGATCGACGACGACGGCCGCGGCGCCCTGCCGTTGACCGTGCACGGCAGCGGCGCCCTGGACGGCGGCACCGTCGCCATCGATGCCTCCTCCTCGTCGCAGTTCGTGAGCGCCCTGCTGCTGTCCGGGCCGCGCTTCAACCAGGGTGTCGAGGTCCGCCACACCGGCGCCACGCTGCCCTCCATGCCGCACATCCGCATGACCGTCGACATGCTGCGCGCGGTCGGCGCCCAGGTGGACACGCCCGAGTCGGGCGGCGAGCCGAACGTCTGGCGGGTCTCGCCGGGCGCCCTGCTCGGCCGGGACCTGGTCATCGAGCCGGACCTGTCGAACGCCCAGCCGTTCCTGGCGGCGGCGCTGGTGACCGGCGGCAAGGTCGTCGTCCCGGACTGGCCCGCCCGCACCACGCAGCCCGGTGACCGGCTGCGCGAGATCTTCACCGAGATGGGCGGCTCCTGCGAACTGACCGAGTACGGGCTGGTGTTCACCGGCTCCGGCGCGGTGCACGGTATCGACGTCGACCTGGGCGAGGTCGGCGAGTTGACGCCGGGCATCGCGGCGGTCGCGGCCCTCGCGGACTCCCCGTCGACCCTGCGCGGCGTGGCCCACCTGCGGCTGCACGAGACGGACCGGCTGGCCGCGCTCACCAAGGAGATCAACGAACTCGGCGGCGACGTCACGGAGACCGCCGACGGCCTGCACATCCGCCCGCGCCGGCTGCACGGCGGGATCTTCCACACCTACGACGACCACCGCATGGCCACGGCCGGCGCGATCATCGGCCTGGCGGTGGAGGGCGTGCAGATCGAGAACGTGGCGACGACGGCCAAGACCCTGCCCGACTTCCCCGACCTGTGGACCGGGATGCTCGGGGCGTAGGACGCAGGGATCACGTCATGCGCCGCTACGGCAAGCACACCGACGAGGACGACATCCGCACCCGTCCGGGCCGCCGCAACACCCGGCCCCGGACGAACATCCGGCCCAAGCACGAGGACGCCGCCGAGGGCCTCGTCCTCACCGTCGACCGGGGCCGCCTGACCTGCCTCGTCGAGGACCGTGTGGTCATGGCCATGAAGGCCCGCGAGCTGGGCCGCAAGGCGGCGGTGGTCGGCGACCGCGTGGCCCTCGTGGGCGACCTGACGGGCAAGAAGGACACACTCGCGAGGATCGTGCGCATCGAGGAGCGGACCTCGGTCCTGCGGCGCACGGCGGACGACGACGATCCGTTCGAGCGGGTGGTCGTCGCCAACGCCGACCAGCTGGCCGTCGTCACCGCCCTCGCCGACCCCGAACCCCGCCCCCGGCTGATCGACCGCTGCCTGGTCGCGGCCTACGACGGTGGCCTGGACCCGCTGCTCGTGCTGACCAAGTCGGACCTCGCCCCACCGGAGAAGCTGCTGGAGCTGTACGGCGACCTCGACATCCCCTATGTCGTCACCAGCCGCGCGGAACTGGAGAGCGGGGTCGCCGTCGCCCGGGTGCGCGAGCAGCTCGACGGCAAGATCACCGCCTTCGTCGGGCACTCCGGTGTCGGCAAGACGACCCTGGTCAACGCACTGGTGCCGCAGGAGCGGCGGCGTTCGACCGGGCATGTGAACGCGGTGACGGGCCGCGGCCGGCACACCACCACCTCTGCGCTGGCGCTGCCGCTGTCGGACAGCGACGGCTGGGTCATCGACACTCCGGGCGTGCGGTCCTTCGGACTCAACCACGTCGACCCGTCCCGGGTCATCCACGCCTTCCCCGACCTGGAGCGGGGCACCGAGGGCTGCCCGCGGGCGTGCAGTCACGACGAGCCGGACTGCGCGCTGGACGCCTGGGTGGCCGAGGGACACGCGGATCCCGCGCGGCTGTACTCGCTGCGCCGGCTGCTGGCCACGCGCGAGCGCAAGGAAGGCGACTGACCTCCGCGTTGTTTGTGCCGGTGCACGGACGGTAAGTGCATAATCGCACGCAAGCCGGCTGCAATCCTGGCCAAAGCCTGACGAGCGCGACGAAACTGACTGAGCGGTCACTGAACGTGGGATACGGGAGGACGACTCATGGCGTGGCTGCTGGTCATCGTGGCCGGGTTGCTCGAGACCGGCTTCGCGGTGTGTCTGAAGCTGTCCCACGGCTTCAGCCGGCTCTGGCCGACGATCGCGTTCTGCGTCTTCGCCCTCGGCAGCTTCGGCCTGCTGACCCTGGCGCTGAGACGGCTCGACGTGGGTCCCGCGTACGCGGTGTGGACCGGCATCGGAGCGGCGGGGACGGCGATCTACGGCATGGTGTTCCTGGGGGACCTGGTGTCGACGCTGAAGATCGTGTCGATCAGTCTCGTCATCATCGGCGTGGTCGGGTTGCAGTTGTCGGGGTCGGCGCACTGACGTCCTGTCAGTCCGCCTGTCCCTGAAGGGCGCCGCGGACCAGGCCGGCGACGCCACCCTCGCCGGGCGGCGCGGCCACGCACGACAGGGCGAGCCGGACGGCGAGTTCGCAGGAGCGGGCCAGGTCGGCGGTGTCGGACTTGGGTGTGCCGGGCGCGGCCAGGAAGGTGACGGCCCGGTCCCGGACGAGGGCGACGAAATCGCCGGGTGAGGGAAGGGGCCCGTCGGCGCGGCGCTGGGCCGGTACGGCGGAGGTGGACGGCACGGCCGTCAGGGCCGGGGCGGGCAGCCGCTCACTCCAGCAGCCGGTGAGCATGGCGCGGACGAGGGCGTTGTCCCGGGCCGCCGAGGCGATCCACTCGGCGGTGGCGGTGAGCCGGTCGCGGGGGTCGCTGTACCCGGCGAGAGCGCGGTCGACCCCGGCGAGATATCCGTCGGCCTCCCGCCTCACGAGCGCCCTGGCCAGGCCGTCCTTGCTGCCGAACTCGTTGTACAGCGTCTGGCGGGACACACCGGCCGCCGCGGCCACGTCGACCATCCGCACGGCGGACCACGGCCGGCGCACCAGCGCCGTGTAGGCGGCGTCCAGTAAGGATTCGCGCGCTGCAGGCATCTTCGCCTCCCCTTGGGGCGAGCGGCTCTGCGCCCAGGTTTGACGCGCGGGGAAGCACTGTCAAGGGTTCGCGAGTGCGCGCGGGGGCGCGTTTCGGCCTCGTCGCGCGGTGTGTCGGCCCGGTGCCGGGGGGCGCCCCGGGCAGACGAACAGGCGGCGCACTCCGGCGGGATGCCGGTGTACGCCGCCCTGGGGTGGGGCGTTCGCGGGAGGTGCCCCGCGTGGCCACGGCGGTTACCTCGGGTCGCCGTTGAACTTCGAGGTCGACCAGAAGTAGCCGAGCACCGCGAGGCCGAGGCACCAGGCGAGGGCGAGCCAGCCGTTGTGGCCGATCCCGGTGCCGAGGAGCAGGCCGCGCAGGGTCTCGATGGCCGGGGTGAACGGCTGGTACTCGGCGATCGGCCGGAACCAGCCCGGCATCGCGTCGAGCGGGACGAAGGTGCTGGACAGCAGGGGCAGCAGGATCAGGGGCATCGCGTTGTTGCCGGCGGCCTCGGCGTTCGGGCTGACCAGGCCCATGCCGACCGCGATCCAGGTGAGCGCGGTGGCGAAGAGCACGAGCAGCCCGAAGGCCGCGAGCCACTCCAGGACGCCGGCGCCGGAGGAGCGGAAGCCGATGGCGACGCCGACGGCGCCGACGAGCACCACGCTGATGACCGCCTGGAGCACGCTGCCGATGACGTGCCCGACGAGCACCGACCCGCGGTGGATCGCCATGGTGCGGAAGCGGGCGATGATGCCCTCGGTCATGTCGTTGGAGACGGAGACCGCGGTGCCGATCGTGGTGCTGCCGATGGTCATCAGCAGCAGGCCCGGCACGACGAAGGCGATGTACGCGGACCGGTCCGGGCCGCCGCCCCCGATGCCGGCGCTCATGGTGTCGCCGAAGATGTAGACGAACAGCAGCAACAGCATGATCGGGGTGAGCAGCAGGTTCAGGGTGAGGGACGGGTAGCGCCGGGCGTGCAGGAGGTTGCGGCGCAGCATGGTGGAGGAGTCGCGCAGGGCGAGGCCGAGGGAACTCATCGGGTGGTCTCCTTGGGCTGGTCGGTGACGGCGGCCGGGCCGGTCAGGGCGAAGAACACGTCGTCGAGGTCGGGCGTGTGGACGGTGAGTTCGTCGGCTTCGATACCGGCGGCGTCGAGCCGGTCGAGGATGGAGCGCAGTTCGCGCTGGCTGCCGTCGCTGGGGATCCGCAGGGCGAGGGCTTCGTCGTCCGGGGTGACTCCGCGCAGGGTGGCGGCGGCGTGCCGGTGGGCGGCCGGGTCGGTGAAGCGGAGCCGGACGTGTCCGCCGGGGATGAGCCGCTTCAGTTCGTCGGCGCTGCCTTCGGCGGCGATGGTGCCGTCGT
>NZ_JBEZWN010000038.1:0-77032 GCF_040637495.1 Streptomyces sp. NPDC029044 | reverse complement strand
CCCCATCGGCAAACCCCCCCGCGGCGGGGCCCCCGGTCGCCCGTCTCCCCCGGGGCCCCCGTTTCGCGCCATCGGGGGGGGGGGGGGGGCGGTCACCCCCGCCCCCCCCCACCCCCTGTACGCACCCCGAGAGGCCACCGAGAGGCACACCGGCGGCATGCAGCACAGCCCGGGCACCACGGTGCTGGTCGTGGACGACGTCGCGGCCAGCCGCTACGCCATGGGCGCGGTGCTGCAACGGGCCGGCCACCGGGTCGTGCCCGTCGCCAGCGGCGGCGAGGCGCTCGTCGAACTCGGCGTACGGCTGCGGGACGGCACCCTGCCCGACGTGGCCCTCGTCGACGTGGGCCTGCCCGACATGAGCGGCTTCGAACTGTGCCGCCGGGTCCGGGCCCAGCCGCCCATGGCCGCGCTGCCCGTCGTGCACTTCTCGGCCGCCGCGACCGCACCCGGTGACCGGTGCCGGGGGCTCGACGCCGGCGGGGACGCCTATCTGACCGTGCCCGCCGAACCACGGGAGATCCAGGCCGTCGTCCGGGCCGCCGTACGCGGGGCCCGGCGCGCCACGGGCGCCGAGACCGCCGTGCACCGGCTGACGCTGCTGGCCGAGGCCGTCATCACCGTGCAGGCGGCCCGCTGCCCGCGGGAACTCGCCACGGCGGCCGCCGAGGGCACCGCACGCCTGACCGCCTCACCCGCCGTGGTGTTCGTCATCGGCCCGGACGGCGAGCCGTACCGCGGCACCGCGCGGGGCCGCCCCGCGGACGCGGACGGCGACGCCCACCAGGCGGCGGCACGGCTGGTCACCCGGCTCGCGGAGGGCCGCACGGGCGTGCACACCACCGTCGTCCCCGCGCCGCTGTGGCCGGCCTCGGTCTTCCGGCCGGGCGTCGAGGACGACGCCCGCGTGACCGTGGCGACCGCCCAGGACGGCCGGACGACGGTGTGCCTCGCCACGCCCGTCCGGCGCACGGCGGTCGGCGACCCCGCCGACGACGGGCTGCGTGCCCGCCTCGCCCAGGCCACCGCGCTCGCCGCCGAACCGCTGCTGATGTACCGGGTGGAGCGGCACGTCGCCCTCACCCTCCAGCGCAGCTTCCTGCCCCGGCCGCACAAGCTGCCGCACCTGCCGGGCGTCGACATCGTCGTCCGCTACGTGCCGGCCTCCGAGCAGACCGAGATCGGCGGCGACTTCTACGCCGCCCTGCGCACCCGCGAGGGGATCCTCACCGCCGTCGGGGACGTCGTCGGGCACTCGCTGGACGCGGCCACCGTCATGGTCGAGATCCGCCACGCCCTGCGCGCCTACTGCGTCGACGAGAGCGACCCGGTCGTGCTGGCCACGCGGCTCGACCGGATGCTCCAGGAGTACCACCCCGACGTCACGGCCACCGTGTGCCTGGCCCTGGTCGACCCCGGCAGCGGACGGGTACGCATCGCCAACGCCGGCCACATCCCGCCCCTGATCCTGCGCGCGGGAGGCGACGCCCGGTACGCCGACGCCTGCGGTCCGCTGCTCGGGCTGGGCCTGGAGCGGCCCCCGGCGACCGAGTGCCGTCTGCACCGAACCGACCGCCTGCTCATGGTCACCGACGGCCTCATCGAGACCCGCGGCATCCCCATCACGACCTCCATGGACCAGCTCCGCACCGCCGCCGCCGACGCCCCGCCCGGCCTCGACACCCTCTGCGACGTGCTGCTGGGCTGCTTCGGCCGTGACCCCGAGGACGACATCGCGATGCTGGCCCTGCGGCTAGGGTGAGCCCGTTGGCCGCCCAGAACAGGAGTACTGATGCCGCAGATCACCGTCGACTATTCCGCCGACCTCGCCGGCGACTTCGACCGGCCCGGTTTCGCGAGGGCGCTGCACGAGGCGACGGTCGAGATCGCGGCCGCCAAACCGGCGGCGTGCAAGAGCCGGTTCCGTCCGACGGAGGACATCGTGGTCGGCCCCGAGGCCGAGGGGCACGCCCATGTGCACGTCCACATCGCGCTGCTCGCCGGCCGCACCGACGAGACCAAGGCCCGGCTCACCCAGGCCGCGCTGGAGCTGCTGCGGACCCACCTCAAGCCCGCCGGGGGGCTCGCGCTGCACGCCTCCGCCGAGGTCCGCGACCTGGACCCGTCGTACGCGAAGTTCGAGAGCTGAGCCGGATCAGCCCGCCAGGGCGATGAGCCGGCCGGCCAGATGCGCGAACGGGCCGTCGGCCGGCTCGTCCTTGACGACGTCGCGCAGCAGCGCGGCCATCTCCTCGTCGTAGGCGGCGCTGACCGCGGCGAGGGCCGCGAAGTCGTTGACGAGCTGGGGCTCCAGCTCCTCGCGCGGGATGCGCCGGCCGTCCAGCCAGATCAGCGCCGTCGACTCGGCCAGCGAGATCCAGGAACGGACGACCAGTTCGAGGCGCGCGGGCGGATCGGTCACGCCCAGGTGCGAAAGGATCTGGACATAAGCGGCCTGCCGTACGGAGTCGACGAGTGCGTTGGTCGTCGAGGAGCCGACCGCCGGACCGCCGCGCATCAGGGCGGAGAAACCGGGCCCGTGCTCGTCCACGAAGTCGAAGTAGCGGTGCATCACGCGCAGTAGCCGCGCCCCCAGCGGACCCTCGTGCGGCTCCACGAAACGCGCCGCCAGATCGTCCGAGGCCCGCTGCAACGCGGCCTCGTACAGGCTGAGTTTGCCGGGGAAGTAGTGGTAGACCAACGGGCGTGAAATGCCCGCGGCCGACGCTATCTCGTCGATGGAGACCTCGTCGGGCGAGCGGCGGCTGAACAGTTCGAGGGCGACGCCGATCAACTGCTGCCGCCGCTCCTCGACTCCCATTCTGCGGCGAACCCCGATAGTCATGCGAACACCTTACCGATCGATTCCGGCCTCGAACGGGCCGGATCGATCACGGGGTTTCCCCGCCCCCCACCGCGCGGGCCCGGAAACCGCCTGTGTCAGCGCAGTCCGCGCAGCGAACGCCCGTCCTTCAGGGTGCCCTTGAGCTGAGCCTGCGCTCCCTGCTCGGCCGGCACGGTCAGCAGACTGCCCTGCTGTACTCCGTTCACGCCGCCCGTCGCCCGGATCGACGCGGTCTCCCGGCCGCCCGCGGCCAGCAGGTACCAGTCGCCGGCCTTCGACTTCCACAGCACCCCGGCCAGCACATGCGGGTCACGTTCCCCGCAGGCCGGGACGTTCTCGGCCTGCGCCGCCGCCGCCCCGTACGCCCCGCCCGGCGTGTGGAACTGCGCCAGCACCCGCGCCCCGCCGCCCCGCCAGGTCTCGGCCCGCGTGCACACCCACGCCGCCGAGCCGCTCGCGTCGGGCAGCGGCTGCTCGTTGAACGCCCAGGCGTTGACGCTGCGCACCCCTGCCGAGCGCACCGTGCCCAGCGAGCAGGCGAACGGCTGCCAGGTGCGCAGTGCCGCCGCGCCGGACACCTCGCGCGGGGAGCCCGGCCGTCCGGTGGTGAGCCGCGCCGGGACGAGTTCGCCGAGGTCGGTCAGCAACCGTGTCCTGGCGCCGTCGGTCACCTCCAGCACGTTCCACGAGGTGCAGGGGCCGGATCGCAGGGCCGGGCTGGCCAGGGGCGTGGTCACGCCGTCGGTGAGCGTGAGGTCCATCGCGCCGGAGCCCGGCTTCAGCAGGTCCCGCTCGCCGGCCTTCTTCACCCAGGGGGCCGTGAGATAGCGGACGTTGCCGTCGGAACGGCCCAGGACCACCGCGCCCGCCTCGGCCCGGCCGGCACCGTCGACCCGGGCGAAGTCGAGGGCGGCGCCCTGCGTGCCGTCCTTCGGCTCGGCGTACCGGGCGACGCGCAGACCGTCGTAGAGGATCACCACGCGCGCCGCGTCGACCGTCCCCGCGTACAGCAGCTGGGGCGGTCCGGCCGGGCCGCCGGAGAGGGTGCCGGGGGTCACCGACACCTGGACCGTCTCGCCGGGGCGGGCCCACACGGCCAGGGCGCGGCGCAGCAGGGCCTTGTCTCCGGTCAGGTCGCCACGGGCCGGCCACACGGAGAAGTCGGTGCGCGCCGAGCTGCGCCAGGCGGCCGGGGGCATCCGCGTCAGCTTCGAGGGGTCCAGGGCGGCCTGCGCGGCCGGGTTCCGCGCATACGGGGGTGCCGCGGCACCTTCGGGGCCCCAGCCCTCACCGGGCAGGCCGAGCAGCGCCCCGCACACCAGCAGGGCGGCACCGGCGGCCAGCGCGGCCTTCAGGTGCTGGCGGCGGCGCATCAGGTCGGTGGGCCGCGCCTGGAGCGAGCAGGGGTCGAACTCGGGGGAGTCGAGCAGCCCGTACTGGGCGGGGATCCCGTCGGCCTCCAGCACCGCGCCCTCCGGGTCGGCGACGCCCACCGCGGCGAGGACCTTGCACACCCCGTCGTCCGTGAGCCGCTCCAGACCGCGCAGCGCGTAGGCGGCCCGGGCCGGCCCCGACAGGGTGGACAGCCGCTGGTCCAGGGCGAGTTCGTCGGCGCCGCCGGAGCGCGGGAACAGCTTCAGCCCCCACACGTGCGGCAGCAGCGGCGGCAGCTGGGCCCGCTTGGGCCACGCCTTCGCCGTCAGCGGCAGCCCCGCCTCCAGCGCCGTGCGCAGCACCTGGAGACGGACCAGGGCATAGCCGGGGTCGCCGTCCCGGCCGGTCGACTGCGCGGGGATCACCGGGGCCGGCGTGCGGTTGCGGGGGAGGGCCCGCTGGGTGAGGGCGTGTGCGGTCAGGACGCGGCGGCTGCGGCCCAGCCGGGGCGGCAGCACCAGGTAGGCCAGCCGGACGAGCCGCGGGTAGTGCTCGACGAGCGCGGCCTCGGCCTGCTCGACGTCCACGACCGGACCGGCGGGGGAGAGGGGTGCGGGGCGCTGGGCGACATCCTGTGACTGCACGTTCAGCAGAACGAGCGAATCAGTGGATGGTCACCTGGCGGCGGGGCGTCACGCCCCCGGGTGCTCCCCGGGTTCCACGAGCAGCCGGGCGTAGTTCGCCATGGAGCGCTGGTAGCGCGGCAGATGCGGGGCCAGGGCGCCCAGGGCCAGCGCCAGGGCCTCCCGGTCGCGGCCGAGACTCGACAGGCACAGGGCGAGACAGGCGCGCACGGCGTCGTCCAGCTCGTCGGACGGCGCGACCAGTTCGGGCGTCAGCAGGGCGACGCCCTCCTCGGCCCGGCCGATGTTCCGCAGCGAGCTGGCCAGCTGGATCTTCGTCCGGCGGGTTTTATAGGGGCTTACATCGGCAAGGCCGCGCCGCAGCGCCTCCTGGTAGAGGGGGACCGCCTTGTCGGAGCGGCCCGTGGAGTCCCAGGCGCAGGCCTGCTCGAACGGGGCGTGCGGACTGCCTGCGGGCAGCTCGGCGACGAGGGCGTCGACGTCGGCGCGGAAGCGGGCCTCGTCCTCCTCCGTCTCGGCGTAGTCGTCGGAACGGTCCCAGAGGGCGGCCACACGGTCTTCCCAGTCCTGATCCACCCGGACACCCTCGCACACGCGTGCACACCGGGGCAGCGGGATTTTGAGCACGGCGGGCTCCGCAGCCGTATCGAAGGCGAGAGCCTCTTGCCGGGGCTCCGTGCGGCATGCGTCCGGATCGTGCCGTGGCAGGACCGTGCCGATGAGGACCGGAGGAACAGATGAGGGTGACCCGACCGATGCTCGCGCTGAGCGGCGCGGTGGCGATACTGGCGCTGACCGGCTGCGGCGGGTCCGGCGGCAAGGACGAGGCGGCCGTTCCGAAGGAGGTGAGCGGCAGCCTGGAGCACATCGCGGCCGAGGCCGACTGCAAGCCGGACATGCAGACCGACGCCGACACCATCCGCCAGGCCCTGTGCAAGAAGGGCAAGGACAAGTACGTCCTCGCCACCTTCGCCACCGACCGCGGCCAGCGCGAGTGGCTCAACAGCGCCAAGGACTACGGCGGCTACTACCTCGTCGGCCGCAAGTGGGTCGCCGTCGGCCAGCAGAAGACGGTCACCGCGCTCCAGGGCACCCTCGGCGGCACCATGGAAGAGGGCTCCGAGCACATGAACCCCGGCGGCAGCCACAACAAGGGCGGCGGTCACGGCGGCGGCAGCAGCCACCACGGCTGATCGTCCCGGGCCGGAAAGCCGACAGCCGGAAAGCCGAGAGCCGGCGGTGGAATTCCCACCGCCGGCTCTCGGCTTTCACCGGACCAGGACTACTGGCAGTCCTCGCCGTTGTTGATGCACTGGACCATCTCGTTCATCACGTTCTCGTCGAAGAAGTTGATGAAGTCGTTGTGGTCGGTGATCGCCTTGTGCAGCTGCTCCGGGAAGGAGTCGACCGCGAAGGCGTTCTGCACCTGTCCGTTGTTGATCTGCGGCGCCTGGACGTCGTAGACCAGGCGGACCTGGAGCTGGGGGATGGCCTGGAAGCCGTTCGAGCAGCTGCCGTCCGCCTCCACGAAGTCCACGTGGGTGCGGTGGTTGGCGCTGTCGATGTTCTGGCCGTCCCAGCAGCTCTGGAAGTTGGACGTCCGGACCACGGAGCTGCCCTCGGGGCAGAGCGGGTACTTGTCCGTCACCTGACGGTCCTCGAAGCCGGTGCAGCTCCAGGAGGTGTTGGCGTTGTTCAGGCCGTTGGTGAACGCCTTGGCGTCACCGGTGATGATGCGCAGGGCCTTCGGCATCGCCACGACGTCGCTGGTGCGGTTGCCGACGAACTTCAGCTGCGCCTCGGCGGGCTCGACGATCTTGCCGACGTTGCCGTCCTGGCCGCCGCCGGGCTGACCGGCGTCGATGTCGTCCGAACCGTCCTGGATCCGCAGGACCGGCCAGAAGTACGAGGACTTGTCGCCCTGGTTCTGGCAGGTGGTCTGGGCGTTCGCCAGGTCCTCGTCGCTCGCGAAGGCGTTGTTGCTCTGGTTGCCGACGTAGTCGTGCTGGTGCTGCGCGCCGTTGGAGACACCCGGCGCCACGATCACGTTGTCCGAGTTGCGGTTCTCGTTCTCGTTGGTGCCGCAGTTCGTGGTGAACGTGCCCGTGGAACCGCCGTCGCCGTTCGCTGCGAGGCCGTTCGGCAGGTTGCGGGAGTTGGGCTGGACGTCATTGATGTTGATGAAGTCGTCCGCCACCGGGCCGTTGTCGGCCTGGCCGCCGTTGCCGCCCTGGTCCTGCCCGTTGTCCTGGCCGCCGTTGCCGCCCTGGTCCTGACCGCCCTGGTCCTGGCCGCCGTCGTTGTTCTGACCGTCGTTGTTCTGGTCACCGCCGGCCTGGCCGTCGTTGGTGTCGGCCTCGGCGGCCATGCCCTTGCAGGCGGCCAGCTGCTCGAGGTTGCCCGGAGCCTGTCCGCCCACCCGCCGGATGTTGATGCCGATCCGGTCGATGACCGCGACGCGCTTCGACTTCAGCGGGCCCAGGATGGCGTTGTCGACGAAGCCCGCGTCACCGGCCTGGGCCTGACGCGTGGAGGCGAGCCGGGTGTAGGCCTCGCTGATCTGCTTGTCGAGGTTGGCCAGCTCCTTGTCCACCCCCTGGCGAGCGCCGTCCGGCACATCGGTCAGCTTCTGTCCGACGTCCGGGCACTGGATCGTGGCGATCTGTGCGCCCGCGGACTTCGTCTGGTTCGCCGAGTTCTCCTCGTGCGCCGAGGCGTAGAAGTTTGCCCAGATCAGCCCGCCCCCACCGAGCGCTAGGGCCGCCGATGCGGCAATGGCCTTGGTGGCCAGCGGCGTACGGCGTTTTCTTGTGTTGCGTCCCATGGAACTCCTCTGACTTCCTTTTTCGGGGGCATCGAGGCGCCCGACAGGAGTGAAGCGGCTCCCTTCCATACGGAGGGCGTCCCAGGGGTGTTCAGAGGTCTCGGAAATTGATGCGAGATTCGTGAGGACTCTGTGTCCTCAACAGCCCCTTCGGCACCGGGAGTTGTGGATCATCCACGGTGGGTGAAGCGGCCCGTCCGGTTTCACCGCCCGTGGTCGAGATACGCGAGAACCGCCAGCACGCGCCGGTTGTCGTCGTCCGAGACCTCAAGCCCCAGTTTGGCGAAGATGTTGGCGGTGTGCTTGGCGATCGCCCGTTCCGTCACGACCAGCTTCCCGGCGATCGCCGCGTTGGACCGGCCCTGCGCCATCAGCTCCAGCACCTCCCGCTCCCGGGGCGTCAGCCGCGCCAGCGGCCGGTCGTCGCCCGAACGGCGGGCCAGCAGCTGCTGGATGACCTGCGGGTCCATCGCCGTGCCACCGGCGGCGACCCGCCGTACCGCGTCCACGAACTGCTCGGCGTCGAACACCCGGTCCTTCAGCAGATAGCCGACCCCGCCGGTGCCGTCGGCGAGCAGCTCACGCGCGTACAGCTGCTCCACGTGCTGGGAGAGCACCAGCACCGGCAGTCCGGGCCGCTTCCGGCGGGCGTCGAGCGCGCACTGCAGGCCCTCGTCGGTGTGCGTGGGCGGCAGGCGTACGTCGACCACGGCGACGTCCGGGTCCAGTTCGGCCAGCGCGGCGGCCAGTTCGGGCCCGGACTCGACGGCCGCCGCGATCTCGAAGCCGTGCGCCTGGAGCAGCCGGACGAGTCCGTCGCGCAGCAGGAAGAGGTCTTCGGCCAGGACTACGCGCAAGGGATCTCCATGGTGACCATGGTGGGGCCGCCCGCGGGACTGCTGACGGCCAGGACGCCGTCGAATGTACCCAGTCGCCGCTCGACCCCGGCCAGTCCCGAACCGGCCCCGATCACCGCGCCCCCCTTGCCGTTGTCGGTGACGGTCGCCCGCAGCATGCCGTCCGCCGTGTGCAGGTCGATCCAGATCCGGTCGGCGCCCGAGTGCTTCACGGCGTTGGTGAGCACCTCGCTCACGGCGAAGTACGCGGCCGACTCCACCGGGGCCTGAGCCCGCCCGGGCAGGTCCACGCTCACCTCGGTGGCCACCGGCAGCCGCAGCGCCAGCGCCCGTACCGCGTCGCCCAAGCCCCGCTCTGCGAGGACCGGCGGGTGAATGCCGCGCACCAGCTCGCGCAGCTCGGCCAGCGCCTCGACCGAGGACTTCCGCGCCTGCGCGATCAACTCCTTGGCCTGGGCCGGGTCCTTGTCGAGGAGCGCCTCGATGGTGCCCAGGTCCATGCCGACCGCGACCAGCCGGGCCTGGGCCCCGTCGTGCAGGTCCCGCTCGATGCGCCGCAGTTCGGCCGCGGAGGCGTCGACCGCGTCCCGCCGGGTCTCGGTCAGGACCCGTACCCGCTCGGCCAGTTCCCGCTGGTTGCCGCCGAGCACGGCCCGCGTGAGCCGGAAGTGGACGCCCAGCAGGCGCGGGGTGAGGAAGTGCGCGAGGAACAGCAGCACCAGGCCCAGGGCCGCCGCACCGAACGCGGACGCCTGCCCGGTGACCGGCACGAACCCGTACCAGTACCCGTCGGGGAAGACCCGCCACAGCCCGATCGCCAGTGCGAACCCCTCCAGCGGATAGAGGAGCAGAACCGCAGGCAGCAGCGCCGTGACGAACCCGGCGGTCATGTCGACCGGCAGCCACCGCAGGTCCCGCCAGGTCGCCGGGTCGCTCAGCATCCCGAAGGTGCGGGTCCACGGATTGGCCCCCTCCGGCAGCGGCCGGTACGCCGGAGGGATCCGCACCCCGCCCCACTCCGCCGCGAGCACCCGCCGCCAGTCGGCGAACGCCCGCACCCCCGTCAGCACGTAGGGCGTGGTGACGAGCCCGACCCCGATCGGGATGAGCGCGATCGAGACCAGGGACAGGCAGAAGCACAGCACCGCCCCAGGCAGGGAGACGAGGGCCAGCGCCAGCCCCCGCACCGCGGCGAGCCCGATGCCCCGCCCTGTCGTCCGCCCGCTGCCGTTCATCGTGTCCATGGTCATGGCGTCAGTCTCGTCGAACGCGCGTGCCGGGTCACGGGGCCGGACACCCGGCCGGTGGGTGGTGCTACGTACACCCCAGGCTCGTTCAGGCACCGGTGCCTGACGCGAGCACCTTCGCCTCCACCTCCGGGTCGAGGCCGGAGCGCGGCCGGTCCGGGCGCTGGGGCGCCACGCCCCCGACGTCCTGGAGCCACCGCCAGGTGTCCGCCACGGTCTCCTCGACGGGCCGGCAGACCAGCCCCGCCCCGACCGCCCGCGAGACGTCCGCGCTGTGCAGGGCGTCGTGCAGGTCGCTGCCCGGCGGCACCCACAGCGGCAGCTCGGTCCACGGCTCGATGCCCGCCTCCAGGATCACCGCGGGCTCGGTCCAGCGCAGCTCGGCGGCGCCGCCGGTGACCCGCGCGCAGGCGTCGAGCAACGCGCCCATGGTGGCGTGCCCCTGGGGACCGGCCAGGTTGTACGGCCCGCTCAGCTCCTGCTCTGCCGCGTGCAGGATCCACCCGGCGAGGTCCCGGACGTCGACGTACTGGAGGGGCAGTTCACGCGGGCCGGGCGCCAGCACCGGGCCGCCGCGTGCCGTACGGCCCAGCCACCAGGGCAGCCGGCCGATGTTCTCGTACGGGCCGAGGATCAGCCCGGACCGTACGAGCACCGACCGGTCCGCGCCGAAGGCGTCCAGCACCGCCAGTTCACCGCCCCGCTTGTCCCGGGCGTAGTCGGTCTCCCCGTCGGCCGACGCCCCCTCCACCACGGGCGCGTCCTCGCCGTACCCGGCGGGCGGGGCCCACGCGTACACCGAGCAGCTCGACACGTACACGTACCGGCCGGCGCGGCCCCGCAGCAGCCGCGCCGTGTCCCGCACCGCGCTCGGCGCCGCCGACCAGGTGTCCACGACGACGTCCCACTCGCCCGGGTCGTCGGCCAGGGCGGACAGTCCGCCGGGCGCGGTGCGGTCACCGAGCAGTGTCCGCGCGCCTGGCGGGGCCTCGTGCCGTCCCCGGTGGAAGACGGTCACGTCCCAGCCCCGCCCCAGCGCCGCCTCCACGACGGCCCGGCCCACGAACTCCGTACCACCCAGCATCAGAAGCCTCATGCCGGTGACTCTGCCCGGTGGGGCGAGGGGGCGGAACAGGGATCTGCTGTCAGCAGACGGAGCGTCCCCGCTCGCCCAGGGGCGTCAGTGTCCGGTCGGCGGCACGTACTTGTAGCCCACGCGGCGCACCGTCCGGATCGTGTCGCGGTGCTCAGCGCCCAGCTTGCGGCGCAGCCGGGCGACGTGGACGTCGACCGTGCGGCCGTCACCCACGTGCCCGTACCCCCACACCGTGCCGACCAGCTGGTCGCGGGTGTGCACCCGGCCCGGGTGCGCCACCAGGTGCGCCAGCAGTTCGAACTCCAGGTACGTGAGGTCGAGGGGCCGCCCGGCCACCTGGGCGGTGCGCTGCACGGTGTCGACCCGGATCAGCGGCTCGCCGCCCGGCTCGGCAGCGGGCTCCGGCCCGGCGGCCGGCGGCAGGTCGGGGACCGCCACCGGGAACGGCGGCTGCTGGTCGGCCGGGACGAGCACCAGGTAGCCGACCATCGGCGGCTGTCCCGGCAGCGTGGGCAGGGTGTGCGGCGGCGCCGGCAGCCAGGTGGCACCCGGCAGCAGGTCCGCGACCGTCACCACCTCGTCCCGGCCGACGGCACGCAGCCGGTGCCGGGGGCCGTGCGGCGCGGGGGCGTCGAGAGGGGCGGCGGTGGACAGGGAACGAGTGGTCGCCATGAGAGGTCAGCTCTTTCGCGCGAGGAGTTCGTCGGGGAGGTCGACAGCCGCGATGCGTGATCGGGCTCGCCGAGGGACGTACGCGGTGCGCGCTGGCCGAAGGCCGGGGTGTACGGCTTTAGAGGGCCGGCGCGTTCATCGCGCGGCAACACACCCGGTCGAAGTCGTGGTCCTGGCGGGACGGCCAGAAGGGCTCCAGGTCATGACGACCCGTCGCGACGCACTTCCGGTGGCTGGCCATGACTCCATTGAAGCAGAGCTGATCCGTCACGGGGACCCTCCTCTCACTGCTTGGACAACCGCGCGCCCCGTCAGGGGCGCGGGGAACCGCGCGACGAGCCACGACGCCGCGGCAGACGAACCGAGGCGCCCACCGCGAACGGTGGACGCCTCGGGGAGCTTGCGGGTCAGGTCAGACCTGACCGGCCTTCTCCAGCGCCGAGCAGCAGGTGTCGACGAGCAGCCGGGTCACCACGTACGGGTCGACGTTGGCGTTCGGACGGCGGTCCTCGATGTAGCCCTTGCCGTCCTTCTCGACCTGCCACGGGATGCGGACCGAGGCGCCGCGGTCGGAGACGCCGTACGAGTACTTGTCCCACGGGGCCGTCTCGTGCAGGCCGGTGAGGCGGTCGTCGATGCCGGCGCCGTAGTTCTTGACGTGGTCGAGCGGCTTGGAGCCCTCGCCGAGCGACTCGGCCGCGGTGATGATCGCGTCGTAGCTCTCGCGCATCGCCTTGGTGGAGAAGTTGGTGTGCGCGCCGGCGCCGTTCCAGTCGCCCTTGACCGGCTTGGGGTCGAGGGTGGCGGCGATGTCGAAGTCCTCGGCGGTGCGGTAGAGCAGCCAGCGGGCCACCCACAGGTGGTCGGAGACCTCCAGCGGGGAGACCGGACCGACCTGGAACTCCCACTGGCCGGGCATGACCTCGGCGTTGATGCCGGAGATGGCCAGACCGGCCTTCAGGCAGTTGTCCAGGTGCGCCTCGACGACGTCACGGCCGAAGATCTCGTCCGCGCCGACACCGCAGTAGTAGCCGCCCTGCGGGGCCGGGAACCCGCCCTTGGGGAAGCCGAGCGGGTAGCCGTCCTTGAAGAACGTGTACTCCTGCTCGATGCCGAAGATCGGCTCCTGCGCCGCGAACTTCTCCGCGACCTCGGCCAGCGCCGCGCGGGTGTTGCTGGCGTGCGGGGTGAGGTCGATGTTCAGGACCTCGCACAGCACCAGGATGTCGTCGCCGCCGCGGATCGGGTCCGGGCAGGAGAAGACCGGCTTGAGGACGCAGTCCGAGGAGTGGCCCTCGGCCTGGTTGGTGGAGGACCCGTCGAAGCCCCAGATCGGCAGCGCGTCCAGACCGGCGGGGGCGCCCGCGATGATCTTGGTCTTGGAACGCAGCTTGGCCGTCGGCTCGGTGCCGTCGATCCAGATGTACTCAGCCTTGAAGGTCACGGGCCTCATCCTCGGGTGTGTCCGGGCGCGTATCGCGGGTGCTGTGCGGCGCTGCGGCACTGGGGCGCCGCGTCTGCTGCCCGGCAGCCTGACAACAGGCGATTTCCCGGCCATTGCTCGCATGTGAACCCCGTGTTACCGGGTGACGCTGTGCCGCACGTCACGCCGAGGGGCCGCGCTGCGCGGCGCGGCGCCGGTCACCGGCTTCCCTCCGTCAAGCCGGTGACCGGCGCCGCGCGGCCCGCACGCGCCGGTCCTGCCGCCCCTGGCCGGGGGCGGCAGGACCGGTGACACGTACGAGGTGGGCGGCCGAGGGGGTGGCCGCCGCCTCATCGGTTCACTGGGTCGTACGGCGTCACCCCACCTTCTCGATCAGGGCCCGGCGGATCAGGAACTTGCCGGGCTCACGGACCTGTTCGAAGGCCGCGTTGTTGAGCAGCGCACAGCTGCCGGAGACCGAAGTGACCTCCACCGTCGTGGACTTGTTGTTGTCCAGGTTGGTGACCTTCAGCTTCGTGCCGGCCGGGAACTGGTTGCTGGACGCGGCAGGCGCACCGCCCTCGCCGGAGAGCGTGACCGTGGAGCCGTTGCACACCTGCTGCCCGGAGGCAGCGGCACCGCCCCCGGCGTCGCCCGCGGGGGCGGACTCGGCGGGCTGCGACGGCTGGGCCGAGGCCGCGGGCGGCTGGGCCGCATCGGCGGGCTGCGACGGCTGCGCGGTCTGGGAGTCCTGAGCCGACTCCCCGACGGCGCACCCCGACGCCTCCTGCTTCCGCTTGATCTCCGCGACGACCGCCTCGCGGTTGGCGATCCGCGCCTCGGACTGCGCGTCCGGGTTGGCCTTCTGGTCCGCGATGAACTTCTGGTTGTTGCCGAGGGCGGTGGCGAGACCCAGGCAGACCGTCGACTCCGACGCCGACTTGGGGGTCGGCGCCGCGTTCGACGTGCTCGCCATGACGAAGGCCCCGCCTCCCGCCACCGTCGCCGCGCTGACCAGCAGCGCGATCTTCTTCTTCGTGCCGAGAGTTCTCCTGCGCGACATGCGCGCCTCCTGAGAGGTAGGGGAGCGTACGCCGCTATGTACGAGATACCGAACGAGGTTACTCAGCGGTTACAGGAGTCACTCAAGTGACCTGCGCCACACGGGCAAAGGTGGCTGGTCAGCGCGACAGGGCGTCCCGTACCGCCTCGTCGGTGCGGCCGACCACCGCCGTCCCGTCGTCCGCGGTGATGATCGGGCGCTGGATCAGCTTCGGGTGCTCCGCGAGCGCGGTGATCCAGCGGTCGCGCGAGGCGGCGTCCCGCGGCCACTCCTTGAGTCCGAGCTCCTTGGCGTCGGCCTCCTGGGTGCGGGTGATGTCCCAGGGTTCGAGATCGAGGCGCTCCAGCACGCCCCGGATCTCGTCCTCGCTCGGCACGTCCTCCAGGTAGCGGCGGACGGTGTAGTCGGCGCCCTCGGCGTCGAGCAGCGTCAGGGCGCTGCGGCATTTCGAACACGCGGGGTTGATCCAGATCTCCATGTGCACACGGTACGGGCCGACCGTCTTGTTCGATTTTCTGACGCCCCACCCTCACCTCGCGAATCGGCTGTGATGTGACGTCAATTCCCCATCTCACCTGGGAGCTTGCAGCTCCTCGCGGACTGCCCGTTGTCAGTGCCGGGCGGTAGACTGTAAGCAGTGTTCGAGGGTGGCGCCGGGGATGCCGACGTCTTCGGTGAGCCGCCCTGCCGCGACAGGAGGATGCCCGTGCCCGCTGCCGCCCTGAAGTCGAAGCCGTTGCCCACCCAGTCCACCGCGAAGCGTCCCGTCCTGCTCGACCTGCCCTACGCGCCCGTGGAGAAGCGACCGCTGCCGCCGGGCCGGCCCCGCCAGTGGTACGTGACGCACAACCGCCGCCTCAAGGCGATGCGCCTGGCCATCGCCCTGCTCGACTCGGGCGTCTACCTGCCGAACCAGGCCCGCAACGAGACGATCCGCGACGCGGCGGAGCAGATCGGCGTCCACTCGCCGTCGGACACGACGTGCCACATGGTGCGGGCGTTCATGCGCTACGCCCGCTGACCCGCTCCGCCTGAGCGCCGGGTGCCCCGAACGCCGGGGCGCCCGGCGCTCGTTCACGCCGCCCGGCCGGGCGCGGTGAACACCGGCGGGTTCAGGCGGGCGAAACCCTCCTGGCGCTCGTAGGGGAAGTAGGGGTAGGGCGCGGGGCGGTGACTCGCCGCGTCGAGTTTCGCCACCTGCTCGGGGGTGAGGCTCCAGCCGACGGCCCCGAGGTTCTGCCGCAACTGCCGCTCGTCGCGGGCGCCGATGAGGACGGATGACACGGTCGGCCGCCGCAGCAGCCAGTTCAGGGCGATCTGCGGCACCGCCCTGCCCGTCTCCTCGGCGATCTCGTCCAGTGCGTCGACCACGTCGTACAGGTGCTCGTCGGAGACGGGCGGGCCGTGGTCGGCGGTGCGGTGCAGGCGGCTGTCGGGCGGGAGCGGTGCGCCGCGGCGGACCCTGCCGGTGAGGCGCCCCCAGCCGAGCGGGCTCCAGACGATCGCGCCGAGGCCCTGGTCGAGGGCGAGCGGCATCAGCTCCCACTCGTAGTCGCGGCCGACCAGGGAGTAGTACACCTGGTGCGCCACATAACGGGTACGGCCGTGCCGCTCGGCGGCCGCGAGGGACTTCATCACCTGCCAGCCGGAGAAGTTGGAGACGCCGGTGTAGCGCACCTTGCCCGCCTGGACCAGTGAGTCGAGCGCGGCCAGCACCTCCTCGACCGGGGTCCCGGCGTCGAAGGCGTGGAGCTGGAAGAGGTCGAGACGGTCCGTGCCGAGTCTGCGCAAGGCGTCCTCGCAGGCGCGGATCAACCGGGAGCGGGAGGAGCCGGCGTCGCCCGGGCCGTCGCCCATCGGCAGGCTCGTCTTCGTGGAGACGATCACCTGGTCGCGGCGGCCCTTGATCGCCTCTCCGAGCACTTCCTCGGACGCGCCGCCGGAGTAGACGTCGGCGGTGTCGAACATCGTGATCCCGGCGTCCAGACAGATGTCCACCAGGCGGCGCGCCTCCCGCGCGTCGGTCGTGCCCCAGGCGCCGAAGAGCGGACCCCGCCCGCCGAAGGTGCCGGCTCCGAAGCTCAGCGCCGGGACCATCAGGCCGGACGCGCCCAGTCGCCTGTACTCCATCGGGACTCCCATCGACAGGACCCGTCTTAATGGGTCTGCTGTTCCATTAACAATCACTAAGGTAGCAGGGTGGAGTCGCTAATGGAACAGGAGTGCCGTTATGGCTGACGGAGGCGAGCCCGGGACCGTACGGCCCGGGGGGCGCACGGCGCGCGTACGGGAGGCGGTGCTGCGGGCCGCCGAGGACGCCCTCACCGAGCAGGGCTTCACCGGCCTGGACCTGGCCGACGTCGCGCGCCGCGCCGACGTGGGCAAGACGACCGTCTACCGGCGCTGGGGAACGGTGACCGCCCTGGTGGCCGATCTCCTCCAGGACATGGCCGAGCAGTCCGCACCACGTACCGAGACCGGATCGCTGCTCGGCGACCTGACGGCCAATGCCCGCCTCGTCCAGCGCACGTTGACGGACCCTCGGCAGGGTCCGCTGTTCAAGGCCCTGATCGCCGCCGCGACCGGCGACGCGAGAACGGCCGCCGCGCTGCACCGCTTCTACGACATCCGCGTCAGGGAATGGGCCCCCTGCGTCCGGCAGGCCGTCGAGCGCGGCGAGGTGCCCGCGGGCACCGACCCGCACGAGGTCGTCCGCGCGGTCTCCGCCCCGCTCTACTACCACTTGCTGATCAGCGGCGGCCGACTGGACGAGGCCACCGCCGCCCGGGCCGCCGAGGCGGCGGTGACGGCGGCGCGGGCGGGGGTGTACGTCACGGGCGCGGACGGGAAGCCCCGGAGCGGCTGACGGGCGGGAGCCCGCGGCAGCGGTGAGACGCACGCGGCCGACGTCCGGCCCGCCGCCTCAGGCGTACCGCTCCATCAGCCCCTCCACATACGCCTCCAGCCGCTCGCGCAGCACCTGCGGCGTCAGATCGGTCCGGCCCAGCTCCCGCCACGGCCCCGCCAGCTTCGCCGCATCGGGGGCGTAGGCCAGGGCGTCGAGCAGCCGCCAGTACAGATGCTCGGGACCGTCGGCCAGGCGCCGCCCGCCCAGGGCTTCGTAGCGCTCCCGGAAGCCGAGGCCGTACTCGGGGCCGAAGAGCAGCGCGAGCGCCGTCGAGCAGTGGGCGACGTCCAGGTCGGCGGGCCCCCAGGACGTCTCCACCCAGTCGACGACCCCACTGATCCGCAGACCGGCCCCCGAACCCGTGAACAGGACGTTCCCGGGGTGGAAGTCCCGGTGCAGGAAGCAGCCGTCGTAGGGCGGGGGATCGCGGCGGATGACGTCCACGGCCCGCTCCCACCCCGCCGGGACCGCCGCCGGCGACGTCCACGCCTGGTAGGCACGGGGACGCTCCCGGGGGACGATCCGGTGGATCCGGGCCAGTTGACCCGCCAGCAGGTCCACCCGCGGGCCGACATCCTCCTCGTCGACCCGGACCCGCCCCGGCAGCACCGACATCAGCAGGGACGGATGGTCGCAGTGCTCGCCGGTCGCGTCGACACCGATCAGCTCGGCGGCCGGTACGCCCTCCTGCTCCGCCAGCAGGGAGAGGATCTCCGCCTCGCGGGCCAGCAGCCCGGGCGCGTGCCGCCGGAAGAAGGGCTTCACGAAGGTCCGCAGCGCCAGCTCGGCGCCGTCGTCGAGGGTGAGCCGCCGCATCTGGGCGCTCCAGCCGCCGGCCAGAAAAGCAGACGTGTCGACTGAGCGGCCCTCCGGGATCTGTTTGGCCACCCACGCCCGGGTCGCCGTCCAGCCCTGCTCACCCAGCCCGGTCAGCACGGCGGTGACGAACTCCCGGCGGTCCCCGGGGTGGTCACGGAACCACGGTCCCAACCGGTGCCCCGCGTCCGGGAGTTCCCAGTGGGTGAACTGGGACCGCCGGGCCAGCGCCTCGGAGAACGCCGCCGTCACGGCGGGCGGGATCACCTCGTCCACGCCCGGCACCACGAGCACCGCCCGCCCCTCGAACGCCCGCAGAACGTCGAGCGCCGGGGCCGCGCGCCAGCTCCCGGGCCTGCGGATGATCTCGCTGAACCGCCCGTCACCGGCGCCGAACGGCACGTCCCACGCCTCGGCCGCGTACACCGCCGGCGCGCACAGCCCCAGGGCCGCCACCCGGTCCCCGTAGTGCCGCACGAGATCCGCCACCGTCTGACCGCTCATGCTGAACCCGACCAGCACCAGCGGCGCGCCCCCTCGCGCGTGGACGTCGATGACGGAGACGGCCTGCTCGAAACGGCGGCGCAGGCTCAACTCGCTCAGCAGGCCGGTGCTCTCCCCGTGCCCCGAGAAGTCGAAGGCGAGGGCGTGGCAGCCGTGCGCGGCGAACTCCGCCAGCAGCGGCACCAGCCGCTCCTTGCTTCCGGTGCCCGCGCCGTGCAGCAGGACGACCGTGGCCCGGGCCGGCCGGCCACCACCGGTGACCAGCCCGCTGAGCCGTTCGCCGCCGACGACGTGGTGGAAAGGGATCAGCTCACTCATGTGGCCATTCACTCACGCGGCCCGGGCCGATGAAGGGCGTTCACGCCGGGGAGGAGTCGCATCCGGGTGCTCGCCGGTCTGCACCCGGGCCCTGCCATACAGGGGTCATGATCACCCCCAGGACCGGCAAAGCCGTCAGCCGCCGGCGCTCACCGCGTAGCCGGGCACGGACGGCCACCGCACTGTCAGCACGACCGACTCCTCCTCGGCGACCCACGAGTGATCGACGCCGCGCCCCCACACGACGTAGTCCCCCTGCCGCTCCAGCAGCACGCTGCGCCCCGGGAGCTCCACCCGGAACCGCCCGCTGACCAGCACGAGCAGCGCGGTACGCGCCTCGCCCCGCACCCACTGCGCCCGCTCGTCACCAGGGGGATGCACGCCCCACTTGATCTCCACGTCCTCGCTGTGCCGCGGATCCCCGGCGTCCTTGAAGTGCCCGAGAATCCAGCCCCGGTCCAGCGCGGCGTCCGCACCGGCGTTGCCCACGTACACACGATCGTCCACGGGACCGGACGCTAACAGCCCCCATAACCGAGTGCCTGACGCCGCAGCGATGGTGTGTGATCAGGGCCATGACGATCGAGGTGGGCATCCCAGGGACCGGCGGCTTGGGCGAGGCCGTGGACGTGCTGCGGCAGTGGCAGGACGACGGAGCGCCGACGCAGCTGCATCCGGGAGACGTGGGCTGGTTCTGGCGGTTCGGCGCGGGGGCGACGGCCGCCGCGTTGCGTACCTGGAGCCGTGCCGGACGCATCCTCGCCGTCGGGCTGCTGGACGGTCCCGAGCTGCTGCGGCTGACGACGGCACCGGACGTCCGCCAGGACGAGGAGCTGGCGCGGCATCTGGTGGCGGACCTGACCGAGCCGGAGCGCGGCGTGCTGAAGGAGGGCGAGGCGTACGTCGAGGCGCCCGACGGCTCGCCGGTCCAGGAGCTGCTGTGCCAGGAGGGCTGGAGCATCGACGCGCCCTGGACGCCGCTGCGCCGCGACCTGACGGAGCCGGTGGAGGAGCCGGGCGTGCGGATCGAGGTGATCGGGCCGGAGCAGGCGTACGTGCGGGCCGCCGTACAGCGGGCCTCGTTCGACAGGTCCACGTTCACGGAGGACCACTGGCACGCGATGGCTGCCGGAGTGCCGTACGCCGACGCCCGGTGTCTGGTCGCCTACGACGGCCGGGGCGACGCCGTCGCGACGGTGACGGTGTGGTCGGCGGGTCCGGGGAAGCCCGGGGTGCTCGAGCCGATGGGCGTGCACCGGGACCATCGCGGGCAGGGCCACGGCAAGGCGATCACCGTCGCCGCGGCCGCCGCCCTGCGTGAGCTGGGCTCGTCGAGCGCGCTCGTGTGCACTCCGAGCTCCAACGCCGCCGCCGTCGCCACCTACCGGGCGGCCGGCTTCGCGTCCCTCCCCGAGGTCAGGGACCGACGCCGGGACGCGAGCTCGTCCCTGCGGTCCGGACCTAGTAGGGCGCCCGGAAGTTGATGTACCCCAGCAGCACGATCACCGCCGCCACACAGCCCAGCACCACGGCGGTCGAGACCCACGGGGAGCGGCGGCGGGAGCCGACGTGCTCGGGGTCGGCACGGAACGGTACCGGACCGGGCGGGTCGTGCTTCCAGCGCGCGGCGAGCATACGGGCCCGCGCCGAGGGCTCCTTGTGCTCGGCTCCGTCCGCCCATCTGAGGTCGAACTCGCGCTGCTGGTCGTCCTGTTCGTGATCCGCCATGCCCGCTCCACCCCGTGTGATCCTGCCCCCAGAATAGAACAAACGCCCGCGCTCCCGCTGTCGGAGACGACAGCGGGAGCGCGGGCGCGATGCCTAGATCAGGCGTCGATCGATCAGGCGTCGATCACACGTCGAAGTACAGCTCGAACTCGTGCGGGTGCGGACGCAGCTGGAGCGGCGCGATCTCGTTGGCACGCTTGTAGTCGATCCACGTCTCGATCAGGTCCGGGGTGAACACGTCACCCTGGAGCAGGAACTCGTGGTCGGCCTCCAGGCGGTCGAGGACGGCAGGGAGGGAGGTCGGCACCTGCGCGACGCTCGCGTGCTCCTCGGGGGCCAGCTCGTAGAGGTCCTTGTCGATCGGCTCGGCCGGCTCGATCTTGTTCTTGATGCCGTCGAGGCCCGCGAGGAGGAGGGCCGAGAAGGCGAGGTACGGGTTGCCGGAGGAGTCGGGCGCGCGGAACTCGACGCGCTTGGCCTTCGGGTTGGAGCCCGTGATCGGGATACGCATGGCCGCGGAGCGGTTGCGCTGCGAGTACACCAGGTTGATCGGCGCCTCGAAGCCCGGGACCAGACGGTGGTAGGAGTTCACCGTCGGGTTGGTGAAGGCCAGCAGCGACGGGGCGTGCTTGAGGATGCCGCCGATGTAGTAGCGGGCGGTGTCCGACAGGCCCGCGTAGCCGGCCTCGTCGTAGAACAGCGGCTGGCCGCCGGTCCACAGCGACTGGTGGACGTGCATGCCCGAGCCGTTGTCACCGAAGATCGGCTTCGGCATGAAGGTCGCGGTCTTGCCGTTCTGCCAGGCCACGTTCTTCACGATGTACTTGAAGAGCTGGAGGTCGTCGGCAGCGGCGAGCAGCGTGTTGAACTTGTAGTTGATCTCCGCCTGGCCGGCGGTGCCCACCTCGTGGTGCTGGCGCTCGACCTGGAGGCCGGAGGCGGCCAGCTGGAGGGAGATCTCGGCACGCAGGTCGGCGAAGTGGTCGACCGGCGGGGTCGGGAAGTAGCCGCCCTTGTAGCGGACCTTGTAACCACGGTTGTTCTCGACCGCACCGGTGTTCCAGGCGCCGGCCTCGGAGTCGATGTGGTAGAAGCTCTCGTTCGCCGAGGTGGAGAAACGGACCGAGTCGAAGACGTAGAACTCGGCCTCGGGACCGAAGTACGCGGTGTCCGCGATACCGGTCGACGCGAGGTAGGCCTCGGCCTTCTTCGCCACGTTGCGCGGGTCACGGGAGTACTGCTCGCCCGTGATCGGGTCGTGGATGAAGAAGTTGATGTTGACGGTCTTGTCGCGCCGGAACGGGTCGACCCGGGCGGTCGACAGGTCCGCGCGGAGCGCCATGTCGGACTCGTGGATGGCCTGGAAGCCGCGGATCGAGGAGCCGTCGAAGGCGAGCTCCTCGGCCGGGTCGAAGGCCTCGGCAGGGATCGTGAAGTGCTGCATCACGCCCGGCAGGTCGCAGAAGCGGACGTCGATGAACTTGACGTCCTCGTCCGCGATGAACTTCTTGGCCTCGTCGGCGTTCTGGAACATCCAGCTCCTCCTACTCCCGACCGTCCCGCCGGGGTGGTAGTTCGTTCGTGCGGCCAGTGCGGGTGGCACACGCTGACCTCGACCCTAGGGACGGGTGGTTTCTCGGGCGTGACTCATTTGTTTCGCACAAGTTAACCGGCTCACCCTCCACCGTAGCCCCGACGCACCCCGCCGTGCCCTGGTCATTTACGGGCGCAGTACCGTGGACGGGTGGACAACAGGCAAGCACTCGGATCGTGGCTTTCCGGGCCCCGCGCGGCCGCGGAAGAGGCCGGTGTCGACTTCGGATACCGGGGTGAGCAGCTCGGTCTGCCCGAGGAGGGCCCCGGCTCGATCGCCCGCCCGGGCCGCCGGCTCCTCGCCCTCGCGGTCGACTGGGGCCTGTGCCTCCTGATCGCATACGGTCTCATCACCCAGAGCTACAACGAGGCGGCCCAGATCTGGGCACCGCTCATCATGTTCGCGCTGATGGTCCTCACGGTCGGTTCGGTCGGCTTCACTCCGGGCAAGCGCCTGCTCGGCCTGCGGGTGCTCGCCCTGGACACCGGCCGGGTCAGCCCCTGGCGCGCCGCGCTGCGCACGGTGCTGCTCTTCCTCGCGATCCCCGCCCTGATCTGGGACCGTGACGGCCGCGGCCTGCACGACCGGCTGGCCGGTACGGTCGAGGTCCGCATCTGAGGCGAGCGCGACACGAGATGAACGAGGGGCGCCCGGAGTGATCCGGGCGCCCCTCGTTCATCTCGTGTGCGGTGTGTCAGCGAGCCTTCGGCCCGCCCTTCGGCAGCCGCATGCCCTTCGGCATCGGCCCCTTCGGCAGCGGCATGTTGCTCATCAGGTCACCGAGGGCGCGCAGCCGGTCGTTGGTGGCCGTGACCTGCGGGCCGGTCAGGACGCGCGGGAGCTTCAGCATGGTCGTCCGCAGCTTCTTCAGCTCGACCTGGCCCTCGCCCGTGCCCACGACCAGGTCGTGCACGGGGACGTCCGCGACGATGCGGTTCATCTTCCGCTTCTCGGCGGCCAGCAGGGTCTTCACCCGGTTCGGGTTGCCCTCGGCGACCAGCACGATGCCGGCCTTGCCGACCGCGCGGTGCACCACGTCCTGGTTGCGGTTCATCGCCACCGCGGGGGTGGTCGTCCAGCCCCGGCCGATGTTGTCGAGCACCGCCGCCGCGGCGCCGGGCTGTCCCTCCATCTGCCCGAAGGCGGCCCGCTCGGCCCGGCGCCCGAACACGATCGCCGACGCGAGGAAGGCGAGCAGGAGGCCCAGGATGCCGAGATAGATGGGGTGACCGATCAAGAAACCGATCGCGAGGAAGACACCGAAGGTGACGATTCCGACTGCCGCGAGTACAAGACCGATCTTCTTGTCGGCCCTACGGGTCATCTTGTAGGTCAGGGCGATCTGCTTCAGTCGCCCGGGGTTCGCAGCGTCCGCTGCAGGTTCCTTCCTCGCCATGCCACGCAGTCTACGTGGCCCCACAAGCGCCGACGACGGCAGTGCCCGCGGGGGCCCTGGGGGAGGGCCGGGGGTCAGGGGCGGACGGACAGGGACTGCTCGATGACGCGCTGCGTCTCGACCCGGTCCTTGGCGCGACGGCGGTCCTCCAGCACGGAGGTCCAGGCGTTGCGGCGGGCGGTGCGCTGACCGCTGCTCAGCAGCAGCGACTCGACGGCACGCAGTGCGGTCGTGAAGGACGGGATCGCGGTGGCGCGGACGGGCGGCGCGGCCTGCATGGGTGAGGTCCCCCCTCGGGATGGGTGTACGTGCTGTGAGTTCAGCGTCACTGATTGGTGTTACCAGGGCGTGACCGGCCGGTCAAACACCCATGAAGCCCTGGCGGGGAGCGGTGGAACGCCGACGCGGTCCTGACATGTGCCCTCATCTGCGAGGACGGTCAGGACCGCGTCAAATCGGTCACTACCGGCGAGTAGTCTCTTGTGCGCGAATTCACACGCTTGTCCCGCCCCGAGGTGGGCAGGGGGTGGTGACGATGCGTCAGACGGCCTGCGCCGCGATGTACCCGTCCCGCTTCTCGACGGCCATCTGGTACAGCCGTCCGGCCCGGTACGAGGAGCGCACCAGCGGCCCGGACATCACACCGGAGAAGCCGATCTGCTCGGCCTCCTCCTTCAGCTCCACGAACTCGTGCGGCTTCACCCAGCGCTCGACGGGGTGGTGGCGCACCGAGGGCCGCAGGTACTGCGTGATGGTGACCAGCTCGCAGCCCGCCTCGTGCAGCTGCTTGAGCGCGTCGCTGACCTCCTCGCGCGTCTCGCCCATGCCGAGGATGAGGTTCGACTTGGTGACCAGTCCGTAGTCGCGCGCCTCGGTGATGACCTTCAGGGAGCGCTCGTAGCGGAAGCCGGGGCGGATGCGCTTGAAGATCCGCGGGACCGTCTCGACGTTGTGCGCGAAGACCTCGGGACGGGAGGAGAAGACCTCTTCCAGCTGCTCCGGGACGGCGTTGAAGTCCGGGGCGAGCAGCTCGACCTTGGTGCGTCCGGCCTCGCGACCGGCCGTCTGCTGGTGGATCTGGCGCACGGTCTCGGCGTACAGCCAGGCGCCGCCGTCCTCCAGGTCGTCGCGGGCCACGCCGGTGATCGTGGCGTAGTTCAGGTCCATCGTGACCACGGACTCGCCGACCCGGCGGGGCTCGTCACGGTCGAGCGCCTCGGGCTTGCCGGTGTCGATCTGGCAGAAGTCGCAGCGCCGGGTGCACTGGTCGCCGCCGATCAGGAAGGTCGCCTCGCGGTCCTCCCAGCACTCGTAGATGTTCGGGCAGCCGGCTTCCTGGCAGACCGTGTGCAGGCCCTCGCTCTTCACCAGCTTCTGCATCGCGGTGTACTCGGGACCCATTTTCGCCCGGGTCTTGATCCACTCGGGCTTGCGCTCGATGGGGGTCTGGCTGTTGCGGACCTCCAGGCGCAGCATCTTGCGTCCGTCGGGTGCGACTGCGGACACGACCGGCTCCCTAGCGATTGATTCTTCGGCGTCCTCAAGGGTACGCCCGTTGATTTGAAAGCTCGCGGGGCGTCAACCCCTCCAGCTCCCGCGCGGGCCGATTTATGCCGCCGGCGTCTTCTCGATCTCCCGCGGCTTCAGGTCCGCGTTCTCCAGGACCTCCGTCAGGTGGCGCTCCACCACCGGCAGGACCTCCTCGATCGTCACGTCCCGGCCGAGCTCGCCCGCCAGCGAGGCCACGCCCGCGTCGCGGATGCCGCACGGGATGATCCGGTCGAACCACTTGTTGTCCGGGTTCACGTTGAGCGCGAAACCGTGCATGGTGACGCCCTTGGCCACGCGGATGCCGATCGCTGCGATCTTGCGGTCCTCCCGGCGCTGGCCCGCGTTGGACGGCGCGTACTCCGGGCCGTTCATCCGCGGGTCGAACTCCTCGTCGTGCAGCCGGGGGTCGAAGTCCAGCGCCAGTCCTCCGAGCGCGGGGCGCTGCTCGACGGGGTCGCCCAGGATCCAGACGCCGCTGCGGCCCTCGACCCGGCTGGTCTCCAGGCCGAACTCCGCGCAGGTACGGATCAGTGCCTCTTCCAGGCGGCGTACGTGCGCCACGACGTCCACCGGGCGCGGGAGCTTCTGGATCGGGTAGCCCACCAGCTGGCCCGGGCCGTGCCAGGTGATCTTGCCGCCGCGGTCGACGTCGATGACGGGGGTGCCGTCGAGGGGCCGCTCGTTGTCCGCCGTGCGCCGTCCGGCCGTGTAGACCGGAGGGTGCTCCAGGAGCAGCACGGTGTCGGGGATCTCGTCGGCGAAGCGCGCCGCGTGCACCCGGCGCTGCTCGTCCCACGCCTCCTGGTACTCGACGGCCTCGTCACCGAACCCCATGCGGACGAACCGCAACTCACTCACGGCAAGCGCCTCCCTCGGACGGGTGTATCAGGCACGTAGCGCGCCCAAGCCACTGTACGTCCGGCCCGGACACGTCAGTCCCGGGGCCAATCCTCACACGATCGGATGAATGTCCGGGAAAATGTGTGATGGGGTGCTTACTCTCCGCTACATTCGCGCCGTCCAGCAAGCCAAAAGGCCTGCTCACAGGCAATCCGGCACATCACCAACACCGGAAGGCAGGAGACCGCACCGCACCATGACGGAACGACCCGCGCAGCGCACCCCCAACCGACAGCTCGCCGCGCTCATCGCAGAAGCGGGGTTCTCCAACGCGGGACTCGCCCGTCGCGTGGACCAGCTCGGTCTCGAACACGGGCTTGATCTGAGATACGACAAGACCTCCGTCACCCGGTGGCTGCGCGGTCAGCAGCCCAGGGGCACCACCCCCGCCCTGATCGCCGAGGTCTTCACCCGGCGCCTCGGCCGCCGTCTGACCGCCCAGGACCTCGGCCTGGACGCCTGCGCCCCGGTCTACGCGGGGCTGGAGTTCGCCGCCACCCCCGAGGAGGCCGTCGACATCGTCAGCGGGCTGTGGCGCAAGGACTCCGGCAGCCACGCCGAGCTCCGCAAGATCGCCTTCACCCCGGCCGGGCTCGTCGTGCCCAGCCGCGACTGGCTCATCGGCCGGGCCGACGAGAAGGTCGCCCGGGGCGAGCCGGCCCCTGCCCGCATCCCGGTCCAGGGCCGCCCCGCCCTGCGCCCCACGGGCCCGGCCGAGCCGGGGGTGCCGTCCCTGCCCCGCCAGCGCGGCCAGGCCGAACGCGGACCCGGCCAGAAGGTCACCGCCGGCGACATCGCCGCCCTGCGCTCGGTCGGCGAGCTGTTCCGCACCCTCGACGACGCCTACGGCGGCGGTCACGCCCGCCAGGCCCTCGTGCGCTACCTGGAGCACGAGTGCGAGCCCATGCTGCGCGGCACCTACGGCGAGCAGACCGGCCGCCGGCTGTTCGCCGCCGCCGCGGACCTGACCCGGCTCGCGGGCTGGACGTCGTACGACATCGCCGCGCACGGACTCGCCCAGCGCTACTTCGTGCAGGCCCTGCGGCTCGCCCAGGCGGCCGGGGACCGCACGTACGGGGCCTATGTGCTGGTCACCATGAGCCGCCAGGCCGTCTACCTCGGGCACGGGCGGGAGGCCGTCCAGCTCGCCCGGGTGGCCCAGCAGGGCGTCGGCACCTCCGGGCCGCCCGTCGTGCAGGCCCTGCTGCACGCCTCCGAGGCGCGCGGGCACGGGGTGCTCGGCGAGGTCCGGGCCTGCACCGCCGCCCTGGTCCGCGCGGAACGCGCCCTGGAGACGGCCCGGCCCGGGGACGACGTCCCGCACTGGGCGAAGTTCTTCGACGAGGCCCAGCTCGCCGACGAGTTCGGCCACTGCCACCGCGACCTCCAGCAGTTCCGCGCCGCCGCCCAGCACGCGGAACGCTCACTCCAGCTGCGGGCCCCCTCCTTCGCCCGCAGCCGCCTCTTCTGCCGCGTGGTCCTCGCCACCGCCCGCCTGGGCCTCGGCGAACTCGACCAGGCCTGCCAGCTGGCCGCGGAAGCGGCGGGTCAGGCCGCGGAGATGCGCTCGGTGCGGGCGGTGGAGTACGTCAGGGACTTCGAGCGCCGCCTGGAGCCCTACAAGGACGCGGCTCCGGTGCGGACTTACCGCGACAAGGTAGCGGCCTTGGGGTGAGGTTGTTCGGCGGCGCGGGGCTGTATCGATGTGCGGCTCCGCCGCGCGGGCGCGAACAACCCCCACGCACCCGCACCAGACGAACGACCTACGCAGCCCTCGGAACAGTCGGCACGGGGTCGGCGACATGCATCGACCGCCCCGCCCCCAAGTCCGCCAGGATCGCCGCCGACGCCCGGTGTCCGGAGTGCAGAGCGCCCTGGACCGTACTGGTGTCCCGGTGATCCCCACACACATACAGTCCGGCGATCAACCGCACCGGCCGCCGCAGATCATGCGGCGGCCGCATCGCCGGCACGGCCTCGGCCGTGTGGTGCACGGCCAGCGTCTCCCACCGCGCCGTCGGTACCCCGTACAGCCGCGCCAGATGCATCCGCACCGCGGTGTCGACATCGCCCGGCGGCGGTCCCAGCACCGTCGACGACACCAGCGCCCGTCCGGCCGGCGCCCGGGTCGGATCGACGAGGCTGACCACCGCCGTGTGCGCGACCGGCCCGCCGAGATCCGCGTCGAGCAGCAGTGACGCCCCCGTGCCCGGCGGCTCGTCGGTCGTGTGGTGCACCACCGTCACCGGGTGGAACTCCGGCACCCGCAGGCCGGGCAGCAGGTCCGCGGCGGCCCGCGCGCCCGTCGCCACCAGGACCGCCCGGCACCGGATCTCACCGTGCTCCGCGGTGGTCACCGAGGTCGTCGACACGGAGGTGACGCGGACGCCGGTGTGCACCGTGCCCGGCGGCAGCGTGCGCGCCAGCAGCTCCGGCAGGGCGTCGGCGCCGCCCTCCGGCAGACACAGCCGGCCCCGGGCGAAGGCGCGCAGGGCGAGGTCCGCGCACCGGCTGGACGTCGTCAGACCCGGGTCGCACAGCAGCGCGGCGAGCAGCGGACGCAGGAAACCGTCGATCGTACGCGCGGGCAGACCGCGCGCCGCCAGGGCCTCACCGGCGGGCAGCTCCGGGCGGGACAGCAGCCGTTCGGCGGGGGTCCCTGCCAGGCGGGACAGAGCGGCCCCCAGCCGGGCCTGGTCGACGGCCGTGCCGAGCGGAGCACCGGACCGGCTCCTGGGGACGGAGACCTGCCGGCCGGGCACGGCCACCGGCCTCCTGGGCGGCCTCGGTGCGGACGGCGGCCGGGGAGCACTCGCCAGCGTGCGTACCGCGTGCAGTGCGCCCCGTGCGCCCCCCGCGCCCGGCTGGACGCCGGCGCGATGATGGCGTCCGTCGCCGTGCAGCAGGACACCGGGTGTGAAGGGCCGCAGCGCCAGCCCGTCCAGACCGGGTGTCAGCCGTAGTTCGGGATACGCCGTGGACAGCAACTGGCCGATCCGGTCGAGCCGGAAGCCGTCGACCTTCTCCGTCGCCATGCGGCCGCCGACCCCGTGGGCGGCCTCCAGGACCATGGTCGTCACTCCTGCGCTGGTCAGCCGGTGCGCGGCCGAGAGTCCGGCGACCCCGGCCCCCACGACGACCACGTCCGCCTGGTACGCGGGCTCAAGCACGTGCCCCTCCTCGAGGTTGCGCGGGCGCTGGAGACGTCATGCCCTCAACAGGCCGCAGGGATACGCGAGTTCTGGTCGAGGGTAGGACCGTGATCGGTCAGCGGGAGTCGCGCATCGGCAGGGCACGGTCGCACGGCGGTCGCATACGGACGCCTTGTGGGCATGAAGTGGTCGCAGGAGGCTGGTGTGCGGCGCGAACGAGCTGTCTCGGAACGGCCGGTCGGATCCCGGACAGACGGCCGGTCCGCGCCGCCGCCGTCGCCGACGCGCACCGCGAGGCACCGCCGGGGTCCGGCCCCGCAGGCCGGGGAGGCGTCACAACGCCGCCCGGACCGCTCCCTCGATCTCCGGGAAGGCGAACCGGAAGCCCGACTCCAGCAGCCGCGTCGGCAGCACCCGCGCACTGCCGAGGACGTCCCCGGCCATCTCGCCGAGCACCGTCCGCAGGACGGCCGCGGGCACCGGGAACAGGGTCGGGCGGTGCAGCACGCGCCCCATCGCCGCCGTGATCTCACGGTTCGTCACGGGGTGCGGGGCGGTGACGTTGAACGGCCCGGACAGGCCGTCGGTGTCGATCAGATGCCGGATCGCGGCGACCTCGTCGTGCAGCGCGACGAACGACCAGTACTGCCTTCCGTCGCCCATCCGCCCGCCGGCCCCCGCCCGGAACAGCGGGAACAGCCGCCCCCAGGCGCCGCCCTCGCGGGACACGACAAGACCGGTCCGGGTGAACACCGTGCGGACACCGGCCTCCTGGGCGGGTGCGGTGGCCCCCTCCCACTCGACGCACAGCTCGGGCAGGAAGCCCTCACCCGCCGGTGCGCTCTCGTCGACCGTGCGCTGTCCCGTCTCGCCGTAGTAGCCGATGGCGCTGCCGTTCACGAAGACCTGCGGCCGGTCCTTAGCGCCCAGCGACGCGACCGCCTCGGCGAGGGCCGCCGTGCCGTTCACCCGGCTGTCGCGGATCCGCCGCTTGTAGGCATCCGTCCAGCGCCGGTTGCCGACCCCGGCCCCGGCCAGGTTCACCACCGCATGACACCCGGCCAGCCCGGCCGTGTCCACACGCCCGCCCTCGGGATCCCAGCGGATCTCCCCGGCCGAGCGGGGCGTGCCGCGCACCAGGCGGCGCACCTCGTGTCCGTCGGCGGTCAGGGACCGCACCAGGGCGCTGCCGATGAGCCCGGACGCACCCGCCACCGCGATTCTTGAACGTTCCATGAACCCATCCTGCCGCGCTGCTCCGTAAAACCACTGCAAGGCCCTGATCCGCTCGCCGTAGGGTGACGCCCATGCCCGAGCTCCCCGCACCGCACATCCGCACCGCCCGGCCCGACGACGACGGCGAGCTGGCGCTGCTCGACCGGCTCGCCTGGTCGCACCTGCACGCGGTGACGCCCGAGCCCCAGCCGCCCTACGCTCCCTTCTTCAGCGAGCGGCACACCCCCGAGGACTGCCTGGTCGCCGAGCTCGACGGCCGTCTCGCGGGCTACGTCCACCTCGGTTTCCCCACACCGCTCGACTCGAACCGGCACGTCCGCCAGATCCAGGGTCTCGCCGTCGCCGAGGAGGCACGTGGCCGTGGCGTCGGCCGGGCGCTGGTCAGGGCCGCCGTCGAGGCGTCCCGCCGGCGCGGCGCGCGCCGTATCACCCTGCGGGTCCTCGGGCACAACACCAAGGCCCGGGCGCTCTACGAGGCCGAGGGGTTCGTGGTCGAGGGCGTCCTGCCCGAGGAGTTCCTGCTCGACGGGGCGTACGTCGACGACGTGATCATGGGGCGCGTCCTGTGAGCCGGAGCTAGGCCGTGTCCGACCTAGGGCCCCCTGCCCGAGCGAAGCCGAGAGCTTGGGGGAGCGTGCCGGCCCCGGCCCTCGCGGGGCAGGCGGGACCCCGCGGAAACCCGCTAGGACGCGGCCAGCTCGCCCGTGTCCACCGGGGCCGTCGCCGTCGCTGCGTCGCGTGCGTCGGAGGCGACCTCGTCCGCCGTCAGCACGTAGCCCGTCTCGGCGTCCGTGGTGGAGCGGGCGAAGACCACGCCGAAGACCCGGCCGTCCGTGGTGAGCAGCGGGCCGCCGGAGTTGCCCGGGCGGACGGTGGAGCGGATCGAGTAGATCTCCCGGGTGGCCGTCCCGTCGTTGTAGATGTTCTGGCCCGTCGCCCGCACCCGGTTCGCGACCGTCGCCGCCTGGAGGTTCAGGTCGCCGTCCTCCGGATAGCCCGCGACCACCGCCGAGTCGCCCCGCTCGGCGTCGTCGTCGAAGCGCAGCACGGGCGCCTTCAGCCCCGGCACGTACAGCACGGCCACGTCCTTCTGCGGGTCGAAGAGCACCACCCGCGCCTCGTACGTCCGTCCGACCCCGCCTATCTGCACGGTCGGCTCGTCGATGCCCGCCACCACGTGGGCGTTGGTCATCACGTGCTCCCGGGAGTACACGAACCCGCTGCCCTCGCGGCCCTGCGTGCCCGCCACGCCCTCGACCTTCACGGTGCTCCGCTTGGCGGCGTCGGTCGCGGCGGCGGTGACACTGTCGCCGGTGGGTTTGGCGACCTCGGCCGTCGACTCGTTCTCGAAGGGGTTGAAGACCTGCGGGAAGCCCGCCTGCGTCAAAGCGGACGTGGCCCCCGAGAACCAGGCCGGGGTCGTGTCCGGCATCGTGCGCTGCACGGCGCCGAGCAGGCGTGAGTCCCGGATGGCCGAGGTGACCAGCGGCGACGAGGACGCGCCCAGGACGCTCGCGGCCACCCACGCCACGATCAGCACGGCCACCGCGTTAGCCACGGCCCCGCCGATCCCGTCCGCCACTCTGAGCGGCCCCCGGTCCAGCTCCCTCCGCAGCCGCAGCGCGAGACGCCCCGCCAGTTCGTGCCCCACGACCGCCGGGAGCAGCACCGTGAACACCGCCGTCAGCGTCGCCCGCGTCGTCCCCGGCTCGACCAGGCCCATCACCCACGGCAGGACCCACACGCCGACGACCGCACCGCCCACGAAGCCCGCCAGCGACACGCAGCCGGCCACCAGCCCGCGCCGGTAGCCGGACGCTGCGTAGGCCAGGACGACCAGCAACAGCAGGATGTCGAGCAGGTCCACGCACGCCGCCTTTCTCTCGGAACCCCTTAATACGCGGGGGGAGGGCCCGGTGATCAGTCACACGCGCACGCGATGATCGGAATCGGCCACGCGGGCGTGCATTCGGAAAAACGTCGCGGACCGTGACGATGGTTCCACCGGGTGGCACATCACACATCGCGGACGGACCCGATCAGGCCGACAGTGGGACCATGCGTGTCTTCCGAAGACGGCGGGGCACACGCAGGCACTCCGCCGACGGGACACCCGGCACAGCCGGCCTGCCGCGCGCGGCCCGGGTCCTGCTCGGCTGCCTCCCGGGCGTCGCCGCCGTCGTGGCGCTGGTCCTGTGCGCCCACGGCGTCGAGAACGCCGCCGAGACCGGCTCCGACGCCGCCCCGCCCCGCTCCGAAGCCACGCCCTACAGCGCACCGCGCCCGTCCGTCGTACCGAGGGCGCACTGGCTGGGCGACGCCGCCCGCGCGCAGCCCCGCCCGCGCTACGACGACCGGGTCGCCGCCGTCTTCGTCCACCACACCGACTCGCCCAACGGCTACGACTGCGCCGACGCGCCGCGCATCATCCGGGACCTCTACACCGGCCAGACCGGTACCCGTGACTGGGACGACATCGGCTACAACTTCGTCGTCGACCGCTGCGGCACCATCTACGAGGGCCGCGCCGGGGGCGTGGAGCGCGCCGTCACCGGCGCCCACACCCAGGGCTTCAACCACCGCACCGCCGGCATCGCCGCCCTCGGCACCTTCACCGAGGGCATGCCCGTCCCGCGGCCCATGGTCCGCGCGATCGCCGCGCTGTCCGCCTGGAAACTGGGCCTGAGCGGCACCGACCCGCGCTCGCACGTCCGTCTGGTCTCCAGCAACGGCCTGAGCCGGTACGCGGCCGGCTCCACCGCCCGCCTGCCCGCCCTCGCCGGCCACAACGACGGCTACATGACCAGCTGCCCGGGCGCCGCCCTGCACGCCCGCCTGCCCGAGATCAGACAGCTCGCGGCCCGTCTCCAGGGCCGGCCGGACGGCCCGCAGCGAGGCCACAGCGAACGCGCGGCGTCCTGAGATCCCGGCTGCCTACGGTCGTCCCCACAGCCGGCCGACCGAAGGCGGGGACCATGAACAACGGTCGTAGCAGGACTCCGGGAGACGCGGACGTGCGGGCGGGGAGCACCCGCGGCCCCTGGGCGGTGCTCTGCGCGGTCGTGACCGTCGTCCTGGGCCCGGCCGCGGTCACCGCCTGCGCCCTCGGCCAGGCCAACGCCGCTCCGATGCACCACGCGGTGCGGGCCGGTCAGACGCACGCGGAGCGCCCGTCCGGCACCAGCCGCCGCCGGGCCGCCTGATCAACCCCTGAAGCGCTCCCACAGCCGGGGGTAGCGCTCGGCGAGCAGCGCCTCGTTCTCGAAGTCGAGCGGTGTGCCCTCCGGCTCGGGGGGCGCCGGCGCGATCTCCAGATCGGGGGCGACCACCCCGGTGAGCTGCTCGTAGGCCTCGTCCGCCGCGTAACCGAGCTCCTCGCCGTCGCCGTCGATCTCCTCGTCGAAGTCGTCCAGCAGACCGGCGAGCGCGTCCGGGTCGTGCACGGCGCCTTCGAACACCTCGCGGCCCTGGCCGATCAGCCAGCACCGGAAGAAGTCGAAGGCGTCGTCGCTCGCCCCGTCGAGCAGCACCCAGGCAGCGCCCCACAGGTCCCAGCGGTAGGCGCGGTTGTAACGGGACTCGAAGTGACGGGCGAAGTCCAGGACCGAGTCCGGGTCCAGCTGGGCGAGCCGGTCCACGAGCAGGTCGGCCTGCTCCTCCGGGTCGCCTTCGGCTGCCTCCCGGGCGTCGTCCACCAGCTCCCAGAACTCCGTCTCGTCCATCACGGGTCAAGCATCGGCCCTGGGACACAGGGCCGCACCCGGAGTGCGCGGGATCGTTATGCGCCTCACTCGGGCCGGTAGAGCCGGGCCAGCCGCTCCGCGTCGGCGGCGAACCGCTCGCGCAGACCCGCCGGCTCCAGCACCTCCGCCTCCGGGCCCAGCGCCGCCAGCTGGGTGTGGGCGACCTCCTCGGACTCCACCGGCAGGTCCACCGTCACCCAGCCGCCCTCGTCCGGGGCGCCCGCGTCCGCCAGGGCCTCCCGGGCGGTCAGCGCGTCCAGGGCGTACGGCAGTGCGCGCACGCCGTCGGGGGACAGCCGCACCACGACCCGCGTCCGCAGGATGGACCGCGCGAACTGTTCCGCCCGCTCCTCCCAGAACGCGGGCAGGTCGAAGTCCGGCTCCCGCTCGAAGCGCTCACCGTCCGCGTCCACCGCCGTGAACCGGTCGATCCGGTACACCCGGAAGGACCCACCCCGGGCCACCCGCGCGCACAGGTACCAGACGCCCGCCTTCAGCACGAGCCCGTACGGCTCCAGCTCCCGGACGACCTCGTCCTCCCCGCGACGGTAGCGGGCGGCGATCCGCCGGTCGTCCCACACCGCGTCGGCGACGGCGGGCAGCAGGGCCGGCGTCTTGGGCTCCTTGAACCAGCTCGGCGCGTCCAGGTGGAACCGCTGGGCGGCCGACCTGGACGCGTCCCGGAGGGAGGGCAGCAGCGCCGCCGACACCTTCAGCCGAGCCGCCGACGCCGCGTCCTCCAGGCCCATCTCGCGCAGCGCCCCCGGCACCCCGGACAGGAACAACGCCTCGGCCTCGCCGCGGTGCAGCCCGGTCAGCCGCGTCCGGTACCCGCCGATCAGCCGGTAGCCACCGGCCCGTCCCCGGTCCGCGTACACCGGCACGCCCGCCTCCGACAGCGCCTGCGCGTCCCGGGTGACGGTCCGCTCCGACACCTCCAGCTCACGGGCGAGTTCGGCGGCGGTCATGGAAGGCCGGGACTGGAGGAGCAGCACCATCTTGATCAGCCGGGCAGCACGCATGGCCACATCATGCAGCAGGCCCCCACCGCGGTGGGGGCCTGCCGATCACCGGTCTGCGATCACAGACCGTACTTCTCGCGCGCTTCCTTCACGGACGCCGCCTTGACCTCGCCGCGCCCCGCGAGCTGGGCCAGGGCCGCGACGACGATCGACTCGGCGTCGACACCGAAGTGGCGGCGGGCCGCCTCACGGGTGTCCGACAGGCCGAAGCCGTCGGCACCCAGCGAGGACCAGTCCTGCTCGACCCACTGCGCGATCTGGTCCGGGACCTGGCGCATGTAGTCGGAGACCGCCAGCACCGGGCCCTCGGCGCCCTGGAGCGCCTGCCGCACGAACGGCACCCGCTCCTCGCCGCGCAGCAGCGCCTCGTCCGCCTCCAGGGCGTCCCGGCGCAGCTCGCTCCAGGACGTCGCCGACCACACGTCCGCCGCCACGCCCCACTCCTCGGCGAGCAGCTGCTGTGCCTTCAGCGCCCAGTGGATCGCCGTACCGGAGCCGAGCAGTTGGATCCGCGGGGCGTTCGCGGGAGGCGTGATGCCCGCCGACTCCGCCGTGTTGAAGCGGTACAGGCCCTTGACGATGCCCTCGTCGACGCCGTCGACGGACGGCTTCGCGGGCTGCGGCATCGGCTCGTTGTAGACCGTCAGGTAGTAGAAGACGTTCTGGTCCTCACCCGGGGCCGCCTCGCCGTACATCCGGCGCAGACCGTCCTTGACGATCGTGGCGACCTCGTAGGCGAACGCCGGGTCGTACGTCAGCGCCGCCGGGTTGGTCGCCGCGATCACGGGGGAGTGGCCGTCGGCGTGCTGAAGGCCCTCGCCCGTCAGCGTCGTACGGCCGGCCGTGGCGCCGACGAGGAAACCGCGGCCGAGCTGGTCGCCGAGCTGCCACATCTGGTCGGCCGTGCGCTGCCAGCCGAACATCGAGTAGAAGATGTAGAACGGGATCATCGCCTCGCCGTGCGTCGCGTACGACGTCGAAGCGGCGATGAAGTCGGCCATCGAACCGGCCTCGGTGATCCCCTCGTTGAGGATCTGGCCGTTCTGGGCCTCCTTGTAGTACATCAGCTGGTCGCGGTCGACCGGCTCGTACGTCTGGCCCTTGGGCGAGTAGATGCCGAGCGAGGGGAACAGCGACTCCATGCCGAAGGTGCGCGCCTCGTCCGGGACGATCGGCACCCAGCGCTTACCCGTCTCCTTGTCGCGGACCAGGTCCTTGACCAGACGGACGAACGCCATGGTGGTGGCCACGTTCTGCGAGCCGGAGCCCTTGTCGAAGGAGGCGAACGCCTTCTCCGCCGGGGCGGGCAGCGGCGCGACCGGGTGCACGCGGCGGGCCGGGGCCGGACCGCCGAGGGCGGCACGCCGCTCCTGGAGGTAGCGGACCTCGGGGGAGTCGGCGCCCGGGTGGCCGTAGGGCACCACGCCGTCGACGAAGTCGCTGTCCTTGATCGGCAGTTCGAGCAGATCGCGCATGTTCTTGAACTCGTCCACCGAGAGCTTCTTCATCTGGTGGTTGGCGTTCTTCGACGCGAAGCCCTCACCGAGGGTGTGGCCCTTGACCGTCTGGGCCAGGATCACGGTCGGCGCGCCCTTGTGCTCGACGGCCGCCTTGTACGCGGCGAACACCTTGCGGGACTCGTGGCCGCCGCGCGAGAGGTGGAAGCACTCGAGGATCTTGTCGTCGCTCAGCAGCTTCGCCATCTCCACGAGCGCCGGGTCGCCGCCGAAGAAGTCCTGGCGGATGTATGCGGCGTCGCGGGTCTGGTACGTCTGGATCTGCGCGTCCGGTACCTGACGCAGGCGGCGTACGAGCGCGCCCGTGGTGTCGAGCTGGAACAGCTCGTCCCAGGCCGTGCCCCAGAGCGTCTTGACGACGTTCCAGCCGGCGCCGCGGAACTGGGCCTCCAGCTCCTGCACGATCTTGAAGTTGGCGCGGACCGGGCCGTCGAGGCGCTGGAGGTTGCAGTTGATGACGAACGTGAGGTTGTCCAGCTCCTCACGGGCCGCGAGCGCCAGGGCCGCCGTCGACTCGGGCTCGTCCATCTCGCCGTCGCCGAGGAACGCCCACACGTGCGAACCGGCGGTGTCCTTGATGCCGCGGTTGGCCAGGTAGCGGTTGAAACGGGCCTGGTAGATCGCCGACAGCGGGCCGAGGCCCATGGAGACCGTCGGGAACTCCCACAGCCAGGGCAGCCGGCGCGGGTGTGGGTAGGAGGGCAGGCCGTTGCCGCCCGACTCCCGGCGGAAGTTGTCGAGCTGCTCCTCGTTCAGCCGGCCGTCGAGGAACGCGCGGGCGTAGATGCCGGGGGAGGCGTGGCCCTGGATGTAGAGCTGGTCGCCGGAGCCGTCCTGCTCCTTGCCCTTGAAGAAGTGGTTGAAGCCCGTCTCGTACAGCCAGGCCGCGGAGGCGAAGGTGGCGATGTGGCCGCCGACGCCGTATTTGCTGCCCCGGGTCACCATGGCGGCCGCGTTCCAGCGGTTCCAGGCGGTGATCCGCTGCTCCAGCGCCTCGTCACCGGGCACGGCCGGCTCGGCGGAGGTGGGGATGGAGTTGACGTAGTCGGTCTCGAGGAGCTTCGGCAGCGCGATGCCGGCGCCCTCGGCGCGCTCCAGCGTGCGGCGCATCAGGTATGCGGCACGGTGCGGCCCGGCAGCCTTGGTGACCGCGTCCAGAGAGGCCTGCCATTCGGCGGTCTCCTCCGGGTCCCGGTCGGGGAGCTGGTCGAGCTCGCTCGGCTGGATGGCGTTGGGGTCGGTCATGTCGCCGCCTTCCTCAGTCGAAGGGGGTTCCCTCACATAAGGGGATCGGGGGTGCCCTTTGTCTTTGGCAGGACAGGGCGTGAGGCTCTGGTGGAAGCCCGTCGGCGACTGTAACCCGCTGATCGATGATCGATCAAAGGGTTGAGGGGCAAAACCTCTTGATCACGAGAAAATAGGCACGGGGTGCCTTCGGCGGTGGCACGCGGTGACGGGCTGATGAACGGTTTTCGCAGGTCGGAGGCGTCTGAGCGAGGGTGCGCTCGGGTGTCACGCCCGGGGCGCGCAGCCCAGCACGTGGGCCTTCACGAGTTCGGCGATGCGGGGGTCGCGGCGCTTGAAGGCGGCGACGAGCTCCTCGTGCTCCTCCGCGTACGACTGCTGCTGGGTGCCCAGCCAGCGGATCGACAGGGCCGTGAACACCTCGATGCCGAGGCCTTCCCAGGTGTGCAGCAGGACGGAATTGCCCGCGGCGCGCACGAGTTCGCGGTGGAAGGCGACGGTGTGGCGGACCTGGGCCGTGCCGTCGGAGACGCGGTCGGCCTCGTACAGGGCGCTGACGTGGGGCTCCAGAGCCGAGCAGTCCTCCGCGAGGCCCTGGGCGGCGAGCTCGGCGGCGATGGCCTCCAGACCGGCCCGGACCGGGTAGCTCTCCTCCAGGTCGGCGGCCGTGAGGTTGCGGACGCGCACGCCCTTGTTCGGAGCGGACTCGATCAGGCGCAGCGACTCCAGCTCACGCAGGGCCTCGCGGACCGGGGTCTGACTGACCTCCAGCTCGGTGGCGATCCGGCGCTCGACGATCCGCTCGCCCGGCTGCCAGCGTCCGCTGATGATCCCTTCCAGGATGTGCTCGCGGATCTGCTCGCGGAGCGAGTGGATGACGGGCGCGGTCATGAGGGCTCCTCGGTCGGGATTGACGTTTAGACAATACGGCCGGTTCGCTCCGCGGGTGGGGCGGGTGGGGGTGTCTTGATGCAGGTGAGACGAGACTTACACAACGGGTGTCGGGCGGTCCTTCGGCTGCCGCGCCGTCGTGGTCGGTCGCGCCCCGCGGCGGAGCCGCACATCGATACGGCCCCGCCCCCGGGTACGACGGTGCCCCGTCCGGGAGATCCGGACGGGGCACCGATCAGCCGTGGAGCCGAAGGTCAGAGGCCGAGCTCGACCTCGAACTCGCCCGCCTCCAGGATGGCCTTGACCGCCGTCAGGTAACGGGCCGCGTCGGCGCCGTCCACCAGTCGGTGGTCGTAGGACAGGGTCAGGTACGTCATGTCGCGGACGCCGATGACCGTGCCCTCCTCCGTCTCGATGACGGCGGGGCGCTTGACCGTCGCGCCGATGCCGAGGATCGCGACCTGGCCCGGCGGCACGATGATCGTGTCGAAGAGCGCGCCGCGCGACCCGGTGTTGGAGATGGTGAAGGTCGCGCCGGACAGCTCGTCCGGGGTGATCTTGTTGGCGCGGACCTTGCCCGCCAGGTCGGCCGTGGCCTTGGCGATACCGGCGAGGTTGAGGTCACCGGCGTTCTTGATGACCGGGGTCATCAGGCCCTTCTCGGAGTCCACCGCGATACCGATGTTCTCGGTGTCGAAGTAGGTGATGGTCCCCTCGGCCTCGTTGATCTTGGCGTTGATCGGCGCGTGCGCCTTCAGCGCCTGGGCCGCGGCCTTGACGAAGAACGGCATCGGGGAGAGCTTGACGCCCTCACGCGACGCGAACGCGTCCTTGGCACGGGCGCGCAGCTTCATCAGCCGCGTGACGTCGACCTCGACGACCGAGGACAGCTGGGCCTGCTCGTGCAGGGCCTTGACCATGTTGTCGCCGATGACCTTGCGGATCCGCGGCATCTTGACGGTCTGGCCGCGCAGCGGGGACGCCTCCAGCACCGGGGCCTTCTTGCCGACCGCCGGAGCGGCGGCCGCGGCCGGAGCCGGGGCGGTGGTGGCGGCCTTGGCGGCCTCGGCGGCGGCGACGACGTCCTGCTTGCGGATGCGCCCGCCGACGCCGGTGCCCTTGACGGTGGCCAGGTCGACGCCCTGCTCGGCGGCGAGCTTGCGCACCAGCGGGGTGACGTAGGCGCCGTCGTCGGCCGGCTTGGCGGCGGCCGGAGCGGCCGGGGCCTGGGCCGGAGCCGGGGCGGGCGCCGGAGCGGCCGGGGCCGGGTCGGGAGCCGGGGTGACCTGCTGCTGCGGGGCCGGGGCCGACGGGGCCTGCGGGGCCGGGGCGGCCTGCTGCGGCGCCGGAGCCGGGGCGGGCTCGGGCTGCGCCGGGGCGGCCGGGGCCTCCTGCGCGGGGGCGGCGGCCGGAGCGGCACCCGCCTCGCCGATGACGGCGAGCTTGGCGCCGACCTCTGCGGTCTCGTCCTCGCCGACCACGATCTCCAGCAGCGTGCCGGAGGTGGGGGCGGGGATCTCGGTGTCGACCTTGTCCGTCGACACCTCCAGCAGCGGCTCGTCGGCCTCGACGCTGTCACCGACCGACTTCAGCCAGCGGGTGACGGTGCCCTCGGTGACGGACTCGCCGAGCGCGGGCAGGACGACGTCCGTGCCCTCGGCGGAGCCGCCGCCGGCAGCGGCGTCGGCGGTGGGAGCGGCCGCCGGGGCGGCCTGCTCGGTGGACGGGGCGGCCGCGGCCGGCTCGGGGGCCGGCTCGGCGACCTGCTCCGCGGCGGGGGCCGGGGCGGCGGCGGGCGCGCCGCTGCCGTCGTCGATCAGGGCCAGCTCGGCGCCGACCTCGACCGTCTCGTCCTCGGCGACCTTGATGGAGGCCAGGACACCGGCGGCGGGCGAAGGAATCTCGGTGTCGACCTTGTCGGTCGACACCTCGAGCAGCGGCTCGTCGGCCTCGACGCGCTCGCCCTCGGCCTTCAGCCAGCGGGTGACAGTGCCCTCGGTGACGCTCTCGCCGAGCGCCGGAAGGGTTACGGAAACCGCCATGGTTTCGGTTGCTCCTTACGGAAAGTGCGGAAGTCTGTGTCGTCGCGTTCGTCGACCGAGGGGTCAGTCGTGCGCGTGGAGGGGCTTGCCGGCCAGGGCCAGGTGGGCCTCGCCGAGCGCCTCGCTCTGGGTCGGGTGGGCGTGGATGAGCTGCGCGACCTCGGCGGGCAGCGCCTCCCAGTTGTAGATCAGCTGGGCTTCGCCGACCTGCTCGCCCATGCGGTCGCCGACCATGTGGACGCCGACGACGGCACCGTCCTTGACCTGGACGAGCTTGATCTCGCCCGCGGTGCCCAGGATCTTGCTCCTGCCGTTGCCCGCGAGGTTGTACTTGAGAGCGACGACCTTGTCCGCGCCGTAGATCTCCTTGGCCTTGGCCTCGGTGATACCGACGGAGGCGACCTCCGGGTGGCAGTACGTCACCCGCGGGACACCGTCGTAGTCGATCGGAACGGTCTTCAGACCGGCCAGGCGCTCCGCCACCAGGATGCCCTCGGCGAAGCCGACGTGCGCGAGCTGGAGGGTCGGGACGAGGTCACCGACGGCGGAGACGGTCGGCACGTTCGTGCGCATGTACTCGTCGACCAGGACGTAGCCGCGGTCCATGGCGACGCCCTGCTCCTCGTAGCCCAGGCCCTGGGAGACCGGGCCGCGGCCGATGGCGACCAGCAGGACCTCGGCCTCGAACTCCTTGCCGTCGGCGAGGGTGACCTTGACGCCGTCCTGGGTGTACTCGGCCTTCTGGAAGAAGGTGCCCAGGTTGAACTTGATGCCGCGCTTGCGGAACGAGCGCTCCAGCAGCTTGGAGGAGTTCTCGTCCTCGACCGGGACGAGGTGCTTCAGGCCCTCGACGATCGTGACCTCGGTGCCGAAGGACTTCCACGCGGAGGCGAACTCGACGCCGATGACACCGCCGCCCAGGATGATCGCGGACTTCGGCACGCGGTCCAGGACGAGGGCGTGGTCGGAGGAGATGATCCGGTTGCCGTCGATGTCCAGGCCGGGCAGCGACTTCGGCACGGAGCCGGTCGCGAGCAGGATGTGGCGGCCCTCGACGCGGCGGCCGTTCACGTCGACGGACGTGGGGGAGGACAGCCGTCCCTCACCCTCGATGTACGTCACCTTCCGGGAGGCGACGAGCCCCTGCAGGCCCTTGTACAGGCCCGCGATCACGCCGTCCTTGTACTTGTGGACCCCGGCGATGTCGATGCCCTCGAAGGAGGCCTTCACACCGAACTGCTCGCTCTCGCGGGCCTGGTCGGCGATCTCGCCCGCGTGCAGCAGGGCCTTGGTGGGGATGCATCCCCGGTGCAGGCAGGTGCCGCCGACCTTGTCCTTCTCGATCAGGGCGACGTCCAGGCCCAGCTGCGCCCCGCGCAGGGCCGCGGCGTAACCACCGCTGCCACCGCCGAGGATCACTAGGTCGAAAACGGTGCTGGCGTCGTTCGCCACGTCACGTCCTCCATGCATGTGCGCCGTGAGCCGGTCTTCGGTGACCGGCAGGCGGCTGGTGTCCGGCCGCTCGTTCTTCGGCCCTTCGGTGGGGCCCTGTCCTGCCGAGCCCCATCTTCGCACTTGTCGACACACAAAGAGACGCCGGGCTGCTGTGTGAGACGCCCCACGTTGTCCGACCCAGGGGGCGCGGGGAACTGCGCGACCAGCCCCCACGCCCCCGCACTCGCCACACAACGGACGAGACCGGGCTCTCAGGCGAAGGTCAGCCCAGGTCACCCGCTGCCGTCAGCTCGGCCAGCCGCACCAGCGTCCGCACGGCCGTCCCCGTGCCGCCCTTCGGCGTGTACCCGAACGGCCCGCCCTCGTTGAAGGCCGGCCCGGCGATGTCCAGGTGCGCCCAGGTGATGCCCTCGCCCACGAACTCGCGCAGGAAGAGACCGGCGACCAGGCCGCCGCCCATCCGCTCACCCATGTTCGCGATGTCGGCCGTGGGCGAGTCCATGCCCTTGCGCAGGTGCTCCGGCAGCGGCATCGGCCACGCCGGCTCGCCGACCTCCTCGGCGGCCTCGCACAGCGCGGCGCGGAACGCGTCGTCGTTGCCCATGATCCCGAACGTCCGGTTGCCCAGCGCCAGCACCATCGCCCCGGTCAGCGTCGCCACGTCGACGATCGCGTCCGGCTTCTCCTGCGACGCCGCCCACAGGGCGTCCGCGAGCACCAGCCGGCCCTCGGCATCGGTGTTGAGCACCTCCACCGTCTTGCCGCTGTACATCCGCAGCACGTCACCCGGACGGGTCGCGGACCCGGAGGGCATGTTCTCGGCCAGGGCGAGCCAGCCGGTGACGTTGACCTCCAGGCCGAGACGCGCGGCGGCGACGACCGCGGCGAACACCGAGGCCGCGCCGCTCATGTCGCACTTCATCGTCTCGTTGTGACCGGCCGGCTTCAGCGAGATGCCGCCCGAGTCGTAGGTGATGCCCTTGCCGACGAGGGCGAGGTGCTTCTTCGCCTTCGAGGAGGTGTAGGACAGCTTCACCAGGCGCGGTCCCGCCGCCGAGCCGGCCCCGACGCCGAGGATGCCGCCGTAGCCGCCCTTGACCAGGGCCTTCTCGTCGAGCACCTGCACCTTGATGCCGTGCTCCTTGGCCGCGGCCTGGGCGATCGCGGCGAACGACTCGGGGTTCAGGTCGTTGGGCGGGGTGTTGACCAGGTCGCGGGCGCGGTTGAGCTCCTCGGACACGGCGACGGCACGTTCGAGCGCGGCCTTGTACGCCTTGTCGCGGGGCTTGCCGCCGAGCAGGGCGACCTCGGCGAGGGGGGCCTTGCCGTTCTTCGCCTTGGGGTCCTTGTCGTTGTCCTTGTAGGCGTCGAACGAGTACGCGCCGAGCAGCGCGCCCTCCCCGATCGCGCCGGCGTCGGCGGCGTCGCCCAGCGGCAGCGCGAAGGCGGCCTTCTTGGACCCGGCCAGGGAGCGGGCGGCGACGCCGGCGGCCTTGCGCAGGACCTCGGTGCCGTACTCGGCGTCCTTCTCCGGGACGGGGCCCAGACCGACCGCCAGGACGAGCGGTGCCTTGAAGCCGGACGGCGCCGGCAGCTTCGTCACCTCGCCCTCGCCGCCGGAGGCGCCGAGCGTCTCCAGAACGCCGGCCAGCCTGCCGTCGTACGCCTTGTCCACGGCCTCGGCGCCCGGTGCGACGACCGGCCCCTTGGCACCCTTGGCGACACCGATCACGATCGCGTCGGCCCGCAGGCCGGGCGCCGCGGCGGTGCTGAGAGTGAGAGCAGTCACGGTGGTGAAATCTCGCTTCCGATGTGAAGTTGCTGTGGTCGAACGGTGTGGGTCGACCGGGCCCGACAGCCGACCCTACGGGTCCGGGGCTCGCGGGGCCTTCCCCCGGTGCGGCGAACACTCGACGACGAGACTACGCGCGTGGCCCCGTTCGCTCATTCCTGCGGGCGTTCACCTGTCGGTGGCGTAGTGGCCATTTCTTGATCCTCCATGTCGGTGAACTGAGTCACACTCGTCCCGATCCGGCGAGCGTCCTGCTCGCCGCTTTGCATGATTTCCACGGGTCCTCCTCTGTTCGAACGCAAGAGGATCCCGGGATCTTCTGGGGGAGGAACCATGGCGCAGCGTGCGCGCGGGTGGAGAAGGACGGCCGCCGCGATGACGGCGGCAGGCATGATCACGGCGGGGGCGACAGCGCCCGGGGCGGCCGCCGCGGAGGCACCACGCATCGATCTGAAGGTGCTGGTGGTGGACAACGGCGACAGTCCCGTGCAGGCCGTCACCGCCCAGCTCAGGAGCACGGGCATCCCGTACACGACCATCGACCTGAGCGACTCCGGCCGGCCGAGGATCACGGCCGCGTTCCTGAGCGACACCGTGAACGGCCGGCCCCGCGCCAAGTACCAGGGCGTCGTCCTGCCCAACGAGGCCCCGTTCGGCGCGGACTCCGCCGAGCAGACCGCACTGGAGACCTACGAGCGGACGTACGGCATCCCGCAGGTCGACGCCTACACCTGGGCGCACCCGGGGGTCGGCCTCGACTACACCAGCGAGGGTGGCTGGGCAGGCACTCTTGACGGCCGCGAGGCATCCGTCACCGCGGCCGGGAAGGCCGGCTCGTTCGGCTATCTCGACGGCGCGTTCCGCTTCGAGGACGGCTCCCCGGCCGTGCAGGAGAGTTACGGCTACGTCGCCCGGCCCCGCACCGGCTTCACCAGCTACGTCGACATCCCCGTGCCCGGCGGCACCGGCCGCGGCAGCCTGGTCGGCGAGTACGCCCATGACGGCCGCCGCGAACTGGTGGTGACCTTCGCCTACAACAACAACCAGCAGCAGTTCCGGTTGCTGGCCCGCGGCATCGTCGAGTGGCTCACCCAAGGCGTGCACCTGGGCCGGACCCGCAACTCCTTCGCGGTGCACGTCGACGACGTGTTCGCCCCGGACAGCCGCTGGGACACCGAACGCAACTGCACCCCGGGCGACTTCGACTGCGCGGGCGGGGACGGCGAGGGCACCGCGCCGATCCGCATGACCGCCGACGACGCCGCCTACGCCGCCCAGTGGCAGCGCGAGCACGGCTTCACCATGGACATGGTCTTCAACGCCGGCTCCGGCGAGGAGTGGAAGACCGAGCACGGCGGCACCGACGCCCTCACCACCCGGCTGCTCGCCGACAAGGCGCAGTACCGCTGGGTCAACCACACCTACACGCATCCCTTCCTCGGCTGCGTCCAGGACACGTCCAGCGTGCCGTGGAGCTGCGCGAAGAACGCCGACGGCTCGACGAAGTACATGAGCCGTGCCGAGATCGCCGCGCAGATCCGGGACAACCACAACTGGGCCGTGAACAAGGGCCTGCCCGTCGACCGCACCGAGCTGGTCACCGGTGAGCACTCGGGCCTGAAGACCCTGCCGCAGCAACCGGACGACAACCCGGGCCTGGCCGGCGCCCTCGCCGACACCGGCGTCAAGTGGATCGCCTCCGACAACTCGCGCGAGCCGGAGCAGCGGAAGGTCGGCAACGCCCTGACCGTCCCGCGCCACCCGATGAACGTGTACTACAACGTGGGCACGGCGGCCGAGATGGCCGACGAGTACAACTGGGTCTACACCTCGCGCGCCGACGGCGGCAGCGGCGTCTGCGAGGACAACCCGACGTCGACGTGTCTGGACGAGCCGCTCGACCCGGCCACCGGCTACGCCGAGCACATCGCCCCGCAGGAGGCCCGCACCGCCCTCGGGCACGCCCTCAGCGGCGACCCCCGGCCGCACTACGCGCACCAGTCCAACCTGGCCGAGGACCGGTTGCTCTACCCGGTCATGGAGAAGGTGCTCGCCGACTACCGGGCCCTGTTCGCCGGCAACACCCCGCTGGAGAACCCCCGGCACAGCGCGATCGGCACCGAGGTGCAGCGCCGCGCCGCCTGGCAGACGGCCCTGACGAACAACCGCGTGACGGCGTACCGGATCGGCGACACCGTCACGGTCACCGCCCCGTCCGGCACGCAGATCCCGGTGACCGCGCCGGAGGGCACGAAGAAGCAACTCGTGCTGGGCACCTCCGCGTTCGGCACCCCGTACGCCGGAGCCCGCTCGGCCTGGACGACCCCGGCAGCACTCCAGTCGGCTTTGACCTTGAAGTTGCCCTAGAGCTCTCGGGGGCGCGGGGCCGCATGTGATGTGCGGCTACGCCGCGGGGCGCGACCAGCCCACCACGAGCCCGCACTCGTGATCCGGGCGGCAGTTCCCCGCACACCATCCGCACCACAGGGGGAAAACACCGCATGAGGCGAACAGGCCGTCATGTCACCATGCTCACGGAAGGCACCTACCCGCACGTCCACGGCGGCGTCAGCACCTGGTGCGACCAGCTCGTCAAGGGCATGCCCGAGGTCGACTTCCACATCGTCTCGCTCACCGGCAACGGCAGAGAACCCGTCACCTGGGAACTGCCGCCCAACGTCTACGCGCACACCTCGGTCCCCACCTGGGGCCCGCGCCCCGGGCGCACGAGACCCCCGTACGGCAGGGCCCGCCGCCGCTTCACCGAGAGCTACGAGCGCTTCCTGCTCTCCTTCCTGGACCCCGGCTCGCACGCGGACTTCGGTGAATCCCTGGACGAGCTGGCCGAACTCGCCCGGGACGGAGTGCTGGCGGCGGCGCTGCGCACCGAGTCGGCGCTGCGGTCCCTGATGTGGATATGGACGATGCCGCACCTGCCGACCGCCGCCGCCGGCCCCACCGTGCACGACGCGCTGACCGCGACCGACCTGCTGGAGCACGCGCTGCGCCCGCTGGGGGTCCGTATCCCCGAGGACTCCGTCGCGCACGCCGTCAGCAGCGGCCTCGCGACCCTGCCCGCGCTCGCCGCGCGCCACCTGGACGGGGTGCCGTTCCTGCTCACCGAGCACGGCATCTACCTGCGCGAGCGCTACCTCGGCTACCGGCGCGACGCCCAGCGGTGGCCCGTGAAGGCCTTCATGCTGGGCTTCTACCGCGAGCTGAACTCCTACGGCTACCGGGCCGCCGACCTGATCACCCCCTGCAACCAGTACAACCGCCGATGGGAGGAGCGCGGCGGCGCCGACGCCGGCAAGATCCGCACGGTCTACAACGGCGTCGACCCGGCCGCCTTCCCGCACGCCGGCCCCGAGCCCGAGGTCCCCACCCTGTCCTGGTGCGGCCGGATCGACCCCATCAAGGACCTGGAGACCCTGATCCGCGCCTATGCGATGGTGCGTGCCGAGATCCCGGCGGCCCGGCTCCGGCTCTTCGGCCCGGTGCCGCCCGGCGGTGAGGCCTACCGCACCCGGCTGGAGAAGCTCGCCGCCGAACTGGGCGTCACCGACGGCCTGACCTTCGAGGGCCGCATCACCGAGGTCTGGCGTGCCTACGCGGCCGGGCACCTCGTCATGCTGTCGTCGATCTCGGAGGGCTTCCCGTTCTCCATCATCGAGGCCATGTCCTGTGGCCGTACGACGGTGTCGACGGACGTCGGCGGGGTGCGCGAGGCCGTCGGGGACACCGGCCTGGTGGTGCCCCCGCGTGAGCCGGAGAAGATGGCCGCCGCCGCGCTGACCCTGCTCAAGGACGATCAACGGCGTCTCGAACTGGGCGAGTTGTCCCGCCAGCGCGTCATCGACCGCTTCACGCTGCGCCGCTCGGTGGACGCCTTCCGCACCATCTACAAGGAACTCGCGGGCGAGGACGAGGTGTACGAGCCGACCCTGGAGACCGTCGCCGACTGGACCCTGGAACTGCGCGACCCCTGGTACGCGTCCGTCGCGACGGACGGGGCCGGCTGGTGAGCGGAAGCGTCTGGCTGCCCCCGGGCTCCCGCCCGGACACCCTTCCCGCCATTCCCCGGCAGCGCACCCCCAGCTGGGCCCGGCCCGACCCGGTCGACGAACTGACCGCCCGGCTGGAGGAGTTCATAGCCGCTGCCGTCCACCCGGACGAGATAGCCGCCCTGCTGGAGTCCGACGGCCTCTCCGACGACCAGATACGCGAGCGGTACGGCGTGAAGAACTCCTTCGCGCTCGCCGAGACCCTCTACGAACGCGTCGAACGCCGCTACCCCGAACCCGACGGCCCCGCCCCCGACCCCTGGCGGACCGGCCTCCTCGGCTGCCTGCTGCGCGGCGTCGTCTTCGCCCTGCCCGGGCTCGCCTACGTCCTCGGCGCGCCCCTGTTCACCGGCCCGGGCGACCTCGGCCTCCCCGCGGGCACCGTCCCGCTGCTGGCAGGGGCCCTGTGCGGCTGGACCTGGAACCAGGGCCTCGCCCACCGGGCGTACGCGTGGCTGGGGCTAGGCGACCGGCCGGCCGCCCGGCGCGCCCTGCTGCTCGGCGCCCCGGCGGGCGCGCTGCTCGGCTCCCTGGTCGCCGTGTCGTTCGCGGGCGGCGCCGCCCCGGGGGTGGTCGCCTTCGCCGCCGGGCAGTCCTGCTACCTGGCCGCGGCGACCGTCCTGCTGGTGATGGGCCGTGAGCGGCTCCTGCTGCTCGCGCTCGCACCCATGGCGACGGGCGCGGTCTGGTCACTCGCCGACCCGCTGCCCGAGCCCGCGACCCTGGCCCTGCTTCTGGGCTCGCTCGCGGCGGTCGTCACGCTGGCACTGCGCGAGGTGGCACCCGCCCTCAAGGACGAGCAGGGCTGGACGGCAGGCCTCGTCGCCCTGCTCCCGTTCGGCGCGTTCGGCACCCTCCCCGCCCACCGCCGTCCCGCCGGACCCCGGCTCACGGGCTCCCTGCCGTACGCCCTGTTCGGGCTCGCCACCGGTGTGCTCGTGCTGTACGCGGCGCTCGGCGACGTGCTCGCCGGCGAGAGCGCCGGAGCGGTCGCCGCGCCCGCCGCCGTGGCGCTCACCCTCAGCATGGGGCCCGCCGAGTGGCTGCTGTACCGCTTCCGCACCGGCAGCCTCGCCGCTCTGCGCTCCAGCAGCACCGCCCGCGACTTCCGGCGGACCACGGTCCGAACCGTCGCGCGGTGTCTGGCCGCCTACCTCGCCGTGCTGCTCGCGCTGAGTCTCGCCGCCTGGGCCCTGTGGCCCAACGCCCCGGTACCGGGCGGTGTCCGGCCGGCCGCCCTGCTCCTGCTGGGCGTGGTCCTGTGGACGGGGCTGCTGCTCCAGTCGTTCGGAGCGGTGACCGGCGCGACGGCGGTGTGCTGCGCCGCGGCCCTCGTCCAGACCCTGCTCCTCGTCACCCGTGCCGGCGATCCGCACGTGGCCGGAGCGGTCGTGTACGGCACGGCGGCCGCCGTCCAGGCCGCCCTGGTGTGCCAGCTGCTGGGGAGGGCAACCGCCCACCGATGAGCACTCTCCTGGTCCCGTACTACGAGCACCCGTCCGTCCGCCCCGCCGAATGGGACGCGATCGTCGCGGCCGCGCCCCGCCTGTACGGGGTCGTCCTCAACCCGGCCAGCGGCCCCGGCGACCGCCCCGACCCGGCCTTCGCCGAGGTCGCCGCCCGGCTGCGGGCCGAGGGCGCGAGGGTCCTCGGATACACCGACACCGACTACGGCCGCCGCGCCGCCACCGACGTCGTCCGCGACCTCACCCGGCACCGCGACTGGTACGGCACCGACGGCGCCTTCCTCGACCAGGTTCCGTCCGGGCCCGAGGAGTTCGAGCACTACCAGAGGCTGGCGGTCGCGGCCTGGGGCGTCGGCTGCGCCACCCTCGTCCTCAACCACGGCACGGCACCCCACCCCTGCTACGCCCGCATCGCCGACGTCCTCGTCACCTTCGAGGGCCCCTGGGCCTCGTACCGCGCCCTGCCCCCGCAACCCCGGCCCGGCGGCCCGGACGTACGGCTGTGCCACCTCGTCTTCGACGTGCCGCCCGGCGCCGACCCGGAGGGCCTGGCCCGGGCGCGGGGCGCGGCGGTGCACTGCGCGGTGCCCGGCTCCGGCGATCATCCTTGGGGCACGCTCCCGTACCCCCTGCACAAGCCGGAGAACACCTCGTGAGACGCCCGTCCCTGCTCGTCGCCCTGCTGGTCCTCCTGCTCGCGGGCTGCACCCGGGAGTCCGACGACAAGCCCGGCCCCCGCTGGCAGCCCCGCCCCGGCACCGCCTGGCAGTGGCAGCTCAGCGGGCGCCTGGACACCTCCGTCGACGTGCCGGTCTACGACATCGACGGCTTCGACCACTCCGAGGACACGGTCGCCCGGCTGCACCGCGAGGACCGCAAGGTCATCTGCTACCTCTCCACCGGTGCCTGGGAGGAGTTCCGCCCGGACGCGGGGAAGTTCCCGAAGGCCGTGCTCGGGCGCGGCAACGGCTGGAAGGGCGAGCGCTGGCTCGACATCCGCCGCACCGACGTCCTGGAACCGCTCATGGCGGCCCGGATCGACATGTGCCGCGACAAGGGCTTCGACGCGGTGGAGCCGGACAACATGGACGGCTACCGCAACGACACCGGCTTCCCGCTCACGGCCACCGACCAGCTCCGCTACAACCGCCTCATCGCCCGGCTGGCCCACGACCGCGGTCTGGCCGTCGGTCTGAAGAACGACCTGGACCAGATCCCGGAACTGGTCGGGGACTTCGACTTCGCGGTCAACGAGCAGTGCGCCCAGTACGGCGAATGTGCGGCGCTCAAGCCGTTCGTCGAGGCCGGCAAGGCCGTCTTCCACGTCGAGTACGAGGTGCCCACCGGCCGCTTCTGCGCCGACTCCCGCCGCCTGAAGCTCAGTTCGCTGCTCAAGAAGTACGAACTGGGGGCATGGCGACGGGCCTGCTGACCCCGATGCCGGTGACCGCCGTGCCCGCGACGCGGTCGGCGAGGGACCGGCGGCCGGGGGAGAGGACCGGCAGCGCGTTCGTCAGGAACAGCACCACCGCGACCCCCCACACCAGGACCGACAGCACGACCTGACCCTCGACCAGCAGCACACAGGCCACGGCGTACACGGCGATGTCGGCCGCGGTGGTGACCGCGGCCCGCCGCGCCGCCCTGACCCGGCGCGGCAGGTTCGCAGTGACCTTGAGCCCGGTCAGGGCCTTGCCGATCGTGCGCCGGCCAGGGCCAGGCACGCCCACTGGTAGAGGAACACCGTCAGCACCAGCAGCCCGAAGGCCTGCTCGACGTACAGCACCGACTTGTCCCACAGCGAGAGCCCCAGGTCCTGGGAGGCGTCGAGCACGTCGCCGCGCGAGGTCAGCAGGTCGAAACCGCCACGGGTGGCCAGCTCGGGCACGTCGGTGACGAGCGCGGAGACCCGGTGGAAGGTGAGCACGGCGAGCGCCGAGGCCAATGCCACCACGAGCGCGAAATCGACGAGCCAGGCCGTGGCACGGCGCAGCTTCGGCATGAACGTCCCCCGATCGTTGTGTGTCGGGGCAGGAAGCTAGCGGCTGGGCGGCCCGTGCAGGAGAGGGACGGGAAGATCGTTTCAGCCCAGTGACAGAACGACGAGCGCCGTGGTCGCCGCCGTCTCCGCCAGACCGCCGAAGACATCCCCGGTGACCCCGCCGAAGCGGCGCGTGCAGTGGCGCAGCAGCGCCTCGGCGGCGGCCAGGGCGAGGACGACCGCGAGCACGGTGCGGACCGGGCCGTACGGCCCGAGGAGGGCACCGGCCGCTGCCACGGCTCCCGCCACGGCCACGGCGGCGAGCACCGCCCCGCGCAGCGGCACCACCCCCGCGACGGCCGCTCCCAGCCCCTCCGGCCGCGCCGCCGGCACTCCGGCCCGGGCCGCCAGGGTCAGGGCCAGCCGGGCTAGGGTCGCCGAGACGACGGCGGCACACGCGCCCCGGGCCCAGGAGGTTTCGTACGCCTGGGCGAGCGCGGCGACCTGCGCGAGCAGGGTGAGGACGAGGGTGATCACCCCGAACGGACCGATGTCCGACTGCTTCATGATCCGCAGCGCGTCCTCGGCGGGCTTGCCGCTGCCCAGCCCGTCGGCGGTGTCCGCGAGCCCGTCGAGGTGCAACCCCCGGGTGAGGGCGGCCGGGACGGCGACGGTCGCCACGGCGGCCAGCGGCGCGCCCGCGCCGAGGAACAGCAGCACCAGCCCGAGCCCGGCGGCGGCGGCGCCGACGGCCAGCCCGGCCAGCGGAGCGCACAGCATGCCGCCGCGAGCGGCCTCCCGGTCCCACCGCGTCACCCGGACCGGGAACACCGTGAGGGTGCCGAAGGCGAAGCGGAGGGCGTCGAGGGGCGAGATTCCGGGCACCGGCGCAGGCTACCGGCCGGTCAGGAGAGCGAGCACGGCGGCCGAGGATAAAGTGCGCATATGGGATGGTTCGAGCGGAACATCATGGAACCCGGCAAGCTGCCCCTGCTCCTCGCTCTCATCTCCTTCGTCCTGACCTTCCTGATCACCCGGGTCATCACCCGCCTCATCCGGGCGGGCAAGGGCCCCTTCGGCAACGTCAGCAGCGGAGGCGTCCACGTCCACCACGTGGTTCCCGGGGTCATCCTGACGATCGTCGGGGGCTTCGGTGCGGTGGCGGGTGGCCGACACGGCTTCGGTTCCTGCCTGGCGGCGGTGATCTTCGGTATCGGCGCGGGGCTCGTCCTCGACGAGTTCGCCCTGGTCCTGCACCTCGCCGACGTCTACTGGACGCCGAACGGCCGCAAGAGCGTGGAGATGGTCGTCCTCACGGCCTCCCTGGTGGGTCTGCTCCTGATCGGCTTCTCGCCCCTGGGTGTCAACGACCTCAACGAGGACCAGCAGCAGAACCGAGCCGTCGTCCTCGTGAACGTCCTCGTGAACTTCGCGTTCGCGCTGATCTCGCTGTTCAAGGGCAAGGTCCGCCTCGCGGTCGTGGGCGTGATCATCCCCTTCGTCGCCCTGGTCGGGGCCGTACGGCTGGCTCGCCCGACTTCGCCCTGGGCCAAACGCTTCTACCGCAACCGGCCCCGCGCCCGGGCCAAATCCGCCCTGCGCTCCTATCACCACGACCGCCGCTGGGCGACCCCCATGCGAGCCGTTCAGGACTGGATCGGCGGCGCGCCCGACCCCGAGCCCGCCCGGTCCCTCGAACGCCGCTGACGCAGCTCGCCCACCGCGCACAGCACCAGCACCGCCGTGATCGCGGCGAGGTGCTCCTTGCCCGCGAGGTTCTCCTTCAGCACCACCTCGACCACCATCGCCACGATCACCACCGAGGCCGTGACGTACGCGCGGTAGCGCCAGCCCAGGAAGACGGCCAGGCCCACCACCGCCGCCGACGGTCCGGTGTCCACCACGTAGGCGTCCGAGGCGGGCAGGCCGAGCGGGGAGTGCGGACCCAGCCGGATGCCCACGCGGGCGTACAGCGTGCCCGCGAGCGTCGCGACGTAGGCGAGGGCCAGTGTCCGCCACCGGCCCAGGCACAGCTCGGCGATGCCGAACACCAGCAGGATCTGCACGAGCGCGCCCCACACCGGCAGATCCAGGGCGGGCACGAACAGCGACAGCGGCGTCCGCAGCAGCGCCGGCCACAGCGGGTCCACGGCCCGCACCCCGCCGGCGTCCTGCACGAACTGATAGCCCCACGCCTGGCTGTGCACGAGGTGCAGCACCGCCGTGAGGCACACGGCCGCGACCGCCAGCGGCACGGCCCGCCACCGGCGCTCGGCCAGCGGCCCGCGCACCGCGGCGTACAGCCGTCCCCATTCGGCGCGGGCCCAGCGGGCGAGCGTGGTCATCCGGCGATCGTCCTCGTCCGTGCGCGGCGATGTCTGAGGGTGTCTGCGACTCAGGGGTCCTTTCACTATGCCCGTCCGGGTCGCGCGGCCTGGCACCGCACCTCGCCGCGTTGCCGAAAAGCCCTAGTAGCTCCTCCCCCGAGCTCTCGGCTCCGCTCGAGCAGGGGGTACCCCCATCAAGGGCTTCCCGGCGCCTTGCGATGCACGGCACCAGACCACGCGCCCTGATCGGACGCTCATAGTGAAAGGACCCCTCAGTCAAACCGACACCACGTTCCAAGACCGACCGGAACGGGACGAAGTTGAGCCAGGCGGGAGTGACCTGGATCTCGGGGGTGCTACTGCTCGGCGGGCGCCTCCGACGCTTCCGGCTCCGCCGGTCCGGCCGGCGCCTCGGACTCCTTCGGCTTCTCGGGCAGCTCCGCCGCCAGCGCGGCCGAGGCCTGCACGAGCGGCAGCGCCAGCAGAGCGCCCGTACCCTCCCCGACGGTCACCCCGTGCGCCAGCAGCGGCTCCAGGGCCATCCGGTCCAGCGCCTTCGCCTGCCCCGGCTCCCCGCTGTCGTGCGCGGCCAGCCACCAGTCCGGCGCCCGGAACGCGATCCGCTGCCCGACCAGTGCGCACGCGGCCGTCACGACCCCGTCGAGCACCACGGGCAGCTTGCGCACCGCGCACTGCAACAGGAAGCCCGTCATCGCGGCGAGGTCGGCCCCGCCGACCGCCGCCAGCAGCTGCAACTGGTCCCCGAGTACCGGCCTGGCCCGGCGCAGCGCATCGCGGATCGCCGCGCACTTGCGCATCCACGCCAGGTCGTCGATCGCCTGCCCGCCGCGCCCGGTGACGACCGACGCGTCGACCCCGCACAACGCCGCGACCAGCACGCTCGCCGCCGTGGTCCCGCCGACGCTCACATCGCCGAGCACCACCAGGTCCGTGCCCGAGTCGGCCTCCTCGTCGGCCACCGCCATGCCCGCGCGGAACGCCGCCTCGGCTTCCTCCGCGCTCAGCGCGTCCTCGCTGTCGATCCTTCCGCTGCCGCGCCGTACCCGGTGCCGCACGACGTCCTCGGGCAGCGACTCGGGGTCGCAGTCCAGGGCCATGTCGACGATCCGCACCGGCACGTCCAGCCGCCGGGCCAGCACCGACACGGGCCGGCCGCCCTCCAGCACCTCGCGCACCAACTCCCCGGCGCTGCCCGCCGGACGGGCCGAGACGCCCAGCTCGGCGATGCCGTGGTCACCGGCGAAGAGCACCACCCGCGGCCGTTCGACCGGCCGCACCGGCACGGCCGACTGCGCCGCCGCCAGCCACTCACCCAGTTCGTCGAGGCGGCCCAGCGATCCGGGCGGCACGATCTGTCGCTCCCGGCGTGCCTCGGCGTCACGGCGGATCCCGCCGTCCGGACGCTCGATCAGATCGGTGAAGTCGTCGAGATTAAGCGAGCTCATTCGCCGAACAGTACCGGCCCCGGTCGAACAGCACGGCGCCACATCACCACTCCGTCACGGCGACGTCGTTGCACCCGAGATCGGCATCCCATACGTTCCGTTTTGCAGCAGATTGTCGTACGTGGTACGTGCGACGTCCCCGCCGTACGCCGTCGCCCCCGGGAGCCGCCCATGCCCGCACATCCCGCCTCCTCGGCACCCCCCGCCCCCCAGACGACCGCACGGGTCCACGAACCGCGCCGGGAGGACTGCCCCTGGTGCGGCTCCGACCGGCTGCGGAACCGGCTGCGCACCGGTGACCTGCGGCAGTACAAGCCGGGCGGCTTCACCGTCGACGCCTGCCGGGACTGCGGCCACACCTTCCAGAACCCCCGCCTCACCCCGGAGGGGCTGGCTCTCTACCACCGGACCGCGCGCGGGGCGCCCAGGGACCCGGCGAGCGACGGCCTCCTCGCCCTCCGCGCCAGTCCGCGCCGCCACCGCTCGGCCGCCCGCGCCATGCTGCGCTGCGGCGAACCGGAGAGCTGGCTCGACGTCGGGACGGGCCACGCCCGCTTCCCCGCCACGGCCCGGCAGTTCTTCCCGTACACCGCCTTCGACGGCCTGGACCCCACCCCGCGTGTGGTCCGCGCCCGCACGGCCGACCGCGTCGAGGAGGCCCACGTCGGCCGCCTGACGGACCCCGGAATCGCCGGCCCCCTGCGCGCCCGCTACGACGTGGTCAGCATGCTCCACCACCTGGAGGGCACGCCGGACCCCCGGGCGGAACTGCGGGCCGCCCTGGCGGTCCTGCGCCCGGGCGGCCACCTGCTCATCGAGACCCTCAGCCCCCGCAGCGTCTTCGCCGCCCTGCTGGGCCGCTGGTGGCTCCCCTACGACCAGCCGCGCCACCTCCACCTCCTGCCCCCGCAGAACGTCCGCGCGGAACTGGAGTCGGCCGGCTGCGCGGTCCTGGCGCTCGACCACCGCCCGGTCCACGTCCCCCACGACCTCGCGGGCGCCGCCTCCCTGGCCCTCTCGCACGCACTGCCCGCCCCGGACACCCCCTGGCGGGCCATTCCCCCGCCCCCCGTGCAGCGGCACGCCCGCACGGCCCTGCTCCGCGCCGGGATGCCCCTGGTGGCCGTGGCCGCGCTGGCCGACCACCTCATCGCCCCGGTCGCCCGCCGCACGCGTTTCGCCAACACCTACCGGGTCATCGCACGCAAGACTCCGTAGCCCGGGGGAGAGGGCAGCCGTGGGGCCCCGGTCAGCAGCCCGGGGGAGAGGGCAGCCGTGGGGCCCCGGTCAGCCCCGCAGCACCACGGCCTGCCCCGCCACCACCAGCAGCACGTGCTCGCACTCGTCCGCGAACCCCGCGTTCAGCCGCCCGAGTTCGTCCCGGTAGCGCCGCCCCGACGCCGTCGACGGCACGATCCCCGACCCCACCTCGTTCGACACGGCGACCACGGTCCGCCGGGTGACCCGCACCGCCTCCGTGAGCTCCCGCACCCGCTCCCGCAGCACCTTCTCGCCCCGCTCCGCCCACACCGCGTCGTCCCACGCCCCGGCGTCGTCCATCGCGTCGGTCAGCCACAACGACAGACAGTCGATGAGCAGGGGCGGCCCCTCCGCCTCCAGCAACGGCACCAGGTCGCAGGTCTCGACCGTCTGCCACGACCCCGGCCGCCGCTCCCGGTGGGCCGAGACCCGCGAGGCCCACTCCGTGTCGCCGTTGCGCGACCCGCCCGTGGCCACGTACAGCACGTCCGGAAAGGCCTCCAGCCTCCGCTCGGCCTCCACCGACTTGCCCGACCGCGCCCCGCCCAGCACCAGCGTCCGCCGCGGCACGTCCGGCACCTCCTCGTACGCCCCCACCACCAGCGTCAGCCCGTCCGGCACGGCCCGGGCCCCGGCCGCCGCGAGCCGCCGCCCGAGCTCGGGGCCGGGCGGCACGTCGTGGTCCAGGTGGACGGCGACCACGTCGGTCGTCGGCCCGACCGCCCCCACCGCCCGCAGCTTCGCCAGCGCGTCCGGCCGCCCCACGACGTCCGCCAGGACCATGTCGTACGACTCGGCCGGCCCCTCCAGGCCCGCCGGCGCCCCGCCCGGCGGCAGATACAGCAGCCGCTGCCCCTCCGGCCCGGTCACCGCGTACCCCGTGCCCGGTGCGTCCAGCGCCACCGCCCGCACCCGGTGCCCCGTCAACAGGGTCAACTCCCGCCCGTCCGGCACCCGTCCGGGCTGCGGCAGCCCCGCGGGCACCTCGACCGCCGGCCCGTCGTGCGGATGCGACAGCAGCACCTGCCGGACGCCGGTCAGGGAACGGCCCGCCCGCGCCGCCGCGAACGCCGCACCGGGCGTCAGGTCGAGCAGCAGCGCCCCGTCCAGGAGCAGTGCGGTGGCCGCCCGCGCGTCGGGGCCGAGGGCGGCCGCACAGGCCGCGCAGGGACAGTCGGGGCGGGGGAGACCCGCGGGGGCGCCGGTGCCGAGCAGAGTGAGTTCCACGCAACGATTCTCACCCGTGGCCATGAGTCACGCGTGATGGAGACGCCCCCAAGGGGGCGTGGGGAGCCGCGCAACGCCCACGACCCGCACCCAACCGGTGACCCATACCCCCGCAAGGCCTATAACACCCCACCCGGCGGGAACGCTTAGGCTCGGGACGGGAGCCGGACCAAGATCCGGCTTTCGCTGTGCAGTGTGCTCACACACATGGGAGGCGTACATGGCGGCATGGACGTGGCGGTTCGAGAAGACCGACGGGACGGAGGTCCAGCCCGCGGTGCCGCCGGAGGAGTTCCCCACCCAGGGGGACGCCGAGTCCTGGATCGGGGAGCACTGGAAGGCCCTCCAGGAGGGCGGTGCCGATCAGGTGCGGCTGTTCGAGGACGCCACGGAGATCTACGGGCCGATGAGTCTGCACGCGGCCGAGGCGTGAGCCCGGCGGGGGCGGGGGCCGACGGCTCCCGCCCCTGTTCCGTGTGTCAGCCGCGCACGCCGCACAGGTGCAGCAGCGCCGCCACCCCGCGGTACGGATCCGTCCGCCCGGCCTTCTCCTCCACCGCGAGCAGCGTCTCCACGTCGGCCGGTACCTCCGCGTCGTCCGCCGCCGTGTCGGTGAACACCCGCACCCCGTACCAGGCGTGCAGCGGCGCCCCGATCCCCGCGAGCGTCGACGTCAGGTCCTTCAGCCGGTCGGCCCGCACGTCGAGGCCCAGCCGGATGGGGGTCCCCCCGTTCGAGTCTTTTCGAGAATGGGGGAGGTAGGAGACGGTGTCGAAGGCCGCCAGCGCCCCGGACCAGTCACCGGACAGGCCCGGCCGGATCGCGAGCGCGTCGCCGTTGCGCACGAGCAGCGACAGCAGCCCGCCGTGCGCCAGCATCCGGGCGAGGCCCGCCAGCAGCGGGTCGGGCTCCTCGACGTACATCAGGACGCCGTGGCACAGCACCACGTCGAAACTGCCCGGCAGGAAGTGCACACCGGTGTCCCGGCCGTCGCCCTCGATGATCCGCATCCGCTCCCGGATGCCCTCCGGTTCCCCGGCGAGGGACTCCCGGGCCGCGGCGACCATCGTCGCGTCCTGCTCCAGACCGGTCACCTGGTGCCCGGCCCGGGCCAGCCGCAGCGCCTGGGTGCCCTGGCCCATCCCCACGTCCAGCACCCGAAGGCGCTTGCCGACCGGGAACCGGCCGACTATCTGCTCGTCCAGCTGGCGGGCCACCAGCTCCTGCCGGACCACATCGCGCAGCCCGCCCAGCTCGTCCAGCCAGGCTGGTGCCGCACCCCCGGAGAACGGCGTCGTGGTCAGGGCCGTTCTCCGCGCTTGACCTGCGGCTTCGGCAGCCGGAGCCGACGCATCTGGAGAGAGCGCATCAGGGCGTAGGCGACGGCGCCGCGCTTGTTCTCACCTGCGAAGCGCTCGGCCAGCTGCTTCTTCAGACGGAAGCCCGTGACGAACGAGTCGAGCACGATCAGCACGATCACCACGAGCCACAGCAGCAGCGCGATGTTCTGAAGCGCCGGCACCCGCACCATGCTCAGCACGAGGATGACCACGGCCATCGGCAGGAAGAACTCCGCGATGTTGAACCGCGAGTCGATGAAGTCACGCGCGAACCGGCGGACCGGCCCCTTGTCACGGGCGGGCAGGTAGCGCTCGTCGCCGCTGGCCAGCGCCTGGCGCTGCCGCTCCAGCGCGCTGCGGCGCTCTTCACGCTGCCGCTTGGCGGCCTCCTTGCGCGTCATCGACGTGTTGGCCACGCTGCGGCGCTGGCTCTGGGCCTGGCTGCGCTTCGGCGTGGGGCGGCCCTTGGGGGCCTGGGGGTCGCGGGGCTGCTTGGAGAAGTTCACCGGCGCCTTGTCGGCGTCCTGGGCCTTCTCATCCTTCGCACGGCTACGGAACACAAAACCCAAGGGTAAGGGCTTCCGGGCATGGACCCCAGCCCGGTGGGGAACGATCCGGCAACACCAGTCGTCAGTAAGGGGACAGAGGGGACGTTGCGTACGCCTCCGGATGTTCCCCGGGGTGTACGGCTCCGGTAACCCCGGGGACCACCTACTCCCTACGCCGGAGCGGGAGCGCACGCAGTCGTCCTTGGGGATGAGCGCATCCGTCCCCGAACAGTGCGGTAATGGATGCAGGGCCCGTACTGTGGGTTCTGTCGCTGGAGCTGGAACCGGAGTCGGTCAGAAGGGGGCGCGCGAAGCCCATGAGCGGTGTCATGAAGCGTATGGGGATGATCTTCCGCGCGAAGGCGAACAAGGCCCTTGACCGGGCCGAGGACCCGCGCGAGACCCTCGATTACTCGTACCAGAAGCAGCTGGAGCTGCTCCAGAAGGTCCGCCGCGGTGTCGCCGACGTGGCCACCAGCCGCAAGCGCCTGGAGCTCCAGCTGAACCAGCTCCAGTCGCAGTCCGGCAAGCTGGAGGACCAGGGCCGCAAGGCGCTCGCGCTGGGCCGTGAGGACCTGGCCCGTGAAGCGCTCTCCCGCCGGGCCGCGCTCCAGCAGCAGGTGACCGACCTGGAGACCCAGCACGCGACACTCCAGGGTGAGGAGGAGAAGCTCACCCTCGCGGCCCAGCGGCTCCAGGCCAAGGTCGACGCCTTCCGCACGAAGAAGGAGACGATCAAGGCGACGTACACGGCGGCCCAGGCGCAGACCCGGATCGGCGAGGCCTTCTCCGGCATCTCCGAGGAGATGGGCGACGTCGGCCTGGCGATCCAGCGCGCCGAGGACAAGACGGCCCAGCTCCAGGCCCGCGCCGGCGCCATCGACGAGCTGCTCGCCTCCGGTGCCCTCGACGACCCCTCCGGCATGCACAAGGACGACATCCAGGCCGAGCTGGACCGGCTCTCCGGTGGTACGGATGTAGAGCTGGAACTGCAGCGCATGAAGGCGGAACTGGCCGGAGGCTCGGGCAGCGGGCAGCAGGCGCTCGAAGGCGGCACGGGCCAGCAGTCCCAGCAGCAGCCGCAGGACACCCCGCGCTTCGACAAGCAGTAGGGGTCCACGCCTAGGAGGGCGACATGATCGTACGGATCATGGGGGAGGGCCAGGTGATCCTGGCCGACGGCCACCTCGCCGAGCTGAACAAGCTGGACGACGAACTCCTGGCGGAAATGGAGAACGGCGACGGCCCCGGCTTCCGCCGCACCCTCCAGGCCCTCCTGACGAGGGTCCGCGACCTGGGCGAACCCCTCCCGGACGACTCCCTGGAGCCGTCGGAACTGATCCTGCCCTCCCCGGACGCCACCCTGGAGGAGGTCAGGGAGCTCCTCAGCGACGACGGCTTGATCCCGGGCTAGTGTCCGCGGGGAGTCGTGCCGCTGGGGCCCGCCCGACGCCGGTCACAGCGCCGAGCACCTCCCACAGCCACCGCCGGCCCGGCTACGGTGAACAACCGTGAGCACCCTCGCGCGGGCCAAACACCAGGCCAAGGCGCACCCCCTGGCCCTGGACGCCGTCCTCGCCCTCGCCGTCCTGGTCTGCATGGTCGCCGGCTCCTTCGTGGAACCCCGGCACCGGGACAGCGTCAGCTGGGTGCTGCGCACCCCCGACCCGCTCAGCCTCCTCCTCATGACCTTCGGCGCCGCGGCCCTGGTCTTCCGCCGACGCGCCCCGATGACGGTCCTCGCCCTCACCGGCACCCTCTCCGTCATCGAGTCCGTCACCGGCGACCCCCGCGCCCCCGTCGCGATGTCCGCCGTCATCGCGCTCTACACCGTCGCCTCCACCACCGACCGCCCCACCACCTGGCGCGTCGGCCTGCTCACCATGACCGTGCTGACCGGCGCCGCCATGGCCGCGGGCCCCCTGCCCTGGTACGCCCAGGAGAACCTCGGCATCTTCGCCTGGACCGGCATCGGCGCCACCGCCGGCGACGCGGTCCGCAGCCGCCGCGCCTTCGTCCAGGCGATCAGGGAACGCGCCGAGAAGGCGGAACGCACCCGTGAGGAGGAGGCCCGCCGCCGGGTCGCCGAGGAACGCCTGCGCATCGCCCGGGACCTGCACGACGTCGTCGCCCACCACATCGCCCTGGTCAACGTGCAGGCCGGGGTCGCCGCCCACGTCATGGACAAGCGGCCCGACCAGGCCAAGGAGGCCCTCGCGCACGTCCGCGAGGCCAGCCGCTCCGCGCTCAACGAACTGCGCGCCACCGTCGGGCTGCTCCGGCAGTCCGGAGACCCGGAGGCCCCGACCGAACCGGCCCCGGGCCTCGACCGCCTGGACGAACTCACCGGCACCTTCCGCAGCGCCGGCCTGCACATCGAGGTCGCCCGCGCCGACCAGGGCACCAGCCTCCCGGCGGCGGTCGACCTGGCCGCCTACCGGATCATCCAGGAGGCCCTCACCAACGTGCAGAAGCACGCCGGGCCCCGCGCCAAGGCGGAGGTCAGCGTCGTCCGCGTCGGACCGAACATCGAGATCACCGTGCTCGACGACGGCAGCGGCGAGCACGAGACCCAGGACGGCGGCGGCCACGGACTGCTCGGTATGCGCGAGCGCGTCACCGCCCTGCGCGGCACGCTCACCACCGGTCCCCGCTACGGCGGAGGCTTCCGCGTCCATGCCATCCTGCCGGTCAAGAACCGCACACCGACCGGGGAGGACCCCGCATGACCATCCGTGTCCTGCTCGCCGACGACCAGGCGCTCCTGCGCAGCGCCTTTCGCGTGCTCGTCGACTCCGAGCCCGACATGGAGGTGGTCGGCGAGGCCTCCGACGGCGCGGAAGCGGTCCGGCTGACGAAGGAGCAGCAGCCCGACGTCGTCCTCATGGACATCCGCATGCCCGGCACCGACGGCCTCGCCGCGACCCGCATGATCAGCGCCGACCCCGATCTCGCCGACGTCCGGGTGGTCATCCTGACGACGTTCGAGGTGGACGACTACGTCGTGCAGTCGCTGCGGGCCGGCGCCTCCGGCTTCCTCGGCAAGGGCTCCGAACCCGAGGAACTGCTGAACGCCATCCGTATCGCGGCCGGCGGCCAGGCCCTGCTCTCCCCGGCGGCCACCACGGGGCTGATCGCCCGGTTCCTCGCCACGGACGACCCGGCGGACGGCGACCGCGACCCGGCTCGCGGGGAACGGCTCGACTCGCTCACCGTCCGGGAGCGCGAGGTGCTCGTCCAGGTCGCCGGCGGGCACTCCAACGACGAGATCGCCGAGCGCCTGGAAGTCAGCCCGCTGACCGTGAAGACGCACGTCAACCGGGCCATGGCCAAGCTGGGGGCGCGGGACCGCGCCCAGCTCGTGGTGACCGCGTACGAGTCCGGGCTGGTCCGTCCGAGGGTGGAGTGAGCCCCACCCGGGCGTACTGCGGCCGGAGTATGCGCCGCATAAGGATTTGGACCTGGGGCCTACGGAACCCGGTTCCCGCATGGCTCAGGGTGTAGGGGCGGGCGCTCGTCTGCGCGCCCGCTGCCGCTTCTGCCGTTAACAGAAGAGAGACCTTCACCCATGTCCTGGCTGTCCAGGTTCAGCCTCGCACAACGGGCCTTGATCGGGCTGATGTCGATCATCGCGCTCGTCTTCGGGGCGATCGCGATACCCCAGCTCAAGCAGCAGCTGCTGCCGACCATCGAACTGCCCGTGGTGTCCGTGCTGGCGCCGTACCAGGGCGCGTCCCCGGACGTGGTCGAGAAGCAGGTCGTCGAACCCATCGAGGACTCCCTCGAAGCCGTCGACGGCATCAGCGGCGTCACCTCCACCGCCGGCGAGGGCAACGCCGTGATCATGGCGTCCTTCGACTACGGCAACGGCACCGAGCAGCTGGTCGCCGACGTTCAGCAGGCCGTCAACCGGGCCCGCGCCCAGCTCCCGGACGACGTCGACCCGCAGGTCGTCGCCGGCTCCACGGACGACATCCCGACCGTCGTCCTCGCCGTCACCTCCGGCCGCGACCAGCAGGCCCTGGCCGACCAGCTCGACAAGACCGTCGTGCCGGACCTGAAGAGCATCGACGGCGTCGGCCAGGTCACCGTCGACGGCGTGCGCGACCTTCAGGTCACCGTCACGCCCGACGACGCCGAGCTGGCGAAGGCCGGTCTGACCTCGCAGTCGCTCTCCCAGGCGCTCCAGGCGGGCGGCGCGACCGTCCCGGCCGGCTCCTTCGACGAGGACGGCGCCAACCGCACGGTGCAGGTCGGCGGCGGCTTCACCTCGATCGAGCAGATCAAGGACCTGATGGTCACGGGCGAGCCGGGCAAGGGCAAGCCGGTGCGCCTCGGCGACGTCGCCGCGGTGAAGCAGCAGGAGGCCACAGCCGACTCCATCACCCGCACCGACGGCAAGCCCAGCCTCTCGGTCGCCGTGACGATGGACCGCGACGGCAGCGCGGTCGCCATCTCCGACGCCGTCCAGGACAAGCTGCCGGACCTGCGCAAGGACCTCGGCTCCGGCGCGAGCCTCACGGTCGTCAGCGACCAGGGCCCGGCCGTGTCCAAGTCCATCAAGGGCCTGACCACCGAGGGCGCGCTCGGTCTGCTCTTCGCGGTCCTGGTGATCCTCGTCTTCCTGGCCTCGATCCGCTCGACCCTCGTGACCGCGGTGTCCATCCCGCTGTCCGTGGTCCTCGCCCTGATCGTGCTGTGGACGCGCGACCTGTCGCTGAACGTCCTCACGCTGGGGGCCCTGACCATCGCCATCGGCCGGGTCGTCGACGACTCGATCGTGGTCCTGGAGAACATCAAGCGCCACCTCGGCTACGGCGAGGAGCGCCACTCGGCGATCCTCCAGGCCGTCCGCGAGGTGGCCGGCGCGGTGACGTCCTCGACGCTCACCACGGTCGCCGTCTTCCTGCCGATCGGCCTGGTCGGCGGCATGGTGGGCGAGCTGTTCGGCTCGTTCAGCCTCACGGTCACGGCGGCGCTGCTGGCGTCCCTCCTCGTCTCCCTGACGGTCGTACCGGTCCTGTCGTACTGGTTCCTGCGGCCCCCCAAGGGCACCCCCGAGGACGCGGACGAGGCGCGCCGGATCGCGGAGGAGAAGGAGGCCAGGAGCCGCCTCCAGCGCATCTACGTCCCGGTCCTGCGTTTCGCGACCCGCCGCCGCCTCACCAGCGTGGCCATCGCGGTCGTCGTGCTGGTCGGCACGTTCGGCATGGCGCCGCTGCTGAAGACGAACTTCTTCGACCAGGGCGAGCAGGAAGTCCTCACCGTCAAGCAGGAACTGAAGCCCGGCGCCAGCCTGGCGGCCACCGACGCCCAGGCGAAGAAGGTCGAGAAGCTGCTCGCCGGCACCGAGGGCGTCAAGGACTACCAGGTCACGATCGGCTCGTCCGGCTTCATGGCGGCCTTCGGCGGCGGCACGGACAGCAACCAGGCCTCGTACCAGGTGATGCTCGACGACTCGGCGTCCCACGCGGACGTCCAGGACAGCATCGAGAAGGGCCTCGCCGGCCTGAAGGGCATCGGCACGACCACCGTCGCCGCCGGTGACGGCTTCGGCAGCCAGGACCTCAGCGTGGTCGTGAAGGCCGCCGACGCGGGCGTGCTGCGCACGGCGTCCGAGGAGGTCCGCAAGACGGTCGCCTCGCTCGACGACGTCACGGACGTCAGCAGCGACCTCGCGACCAGCGTGCCGCGCATCTCCGTCAAGGCCAACGACAAGGCGGCCGCGGCCGGTTTCAACGACCAGACGCTCGGGGCCGCCGTCGCCCAGGCCGTTCGCGGCACCACCGCGGCCAAGGCGGTCCTGGACGACACCGAGCGCGACGTCGTCATCCGCTCGGCCAAGCCCGCCACGACCCTGAAGCAGCTTCAGGACCTGCGTCTGGGCGGCAAGGTGAAGCTCGGCGACATCGCCACGGTGAAGATGGTCGACGGCCCGGTCTCGATGACCCGCATCGACGGCCAGCGCGCCGCCACCATCACCGCGAAGCCGACCGGCGACAACACCGGCGCGGTCAGCACGCAGCTCCAGTCGAAGATCGACGCGCTGAAGCTCCCGGACGGCGCCACGGCGTCGATCGGCGGTGTCTCCGAGGACCAGGACGAGGCGTTCGCCAATCTGGGCCTGGCGATGCTGGCGGCCATCGCGATCGTCTTCATGCTGTTGGTCGGCACCTTCAAGTCCCTGGTCCAGCCGCTGATCCTGCTCGTCTCCATCCCGTTCGCGGCGACGGGCGCGATCGGCCTGCTGATCGCCACCGGCACCCCGATGGGCGTCCCGGCCATGATCGGCATGCTGATGCTGATCGGCATCGTGGTGACGAACGCGATCGTGCTGATCGACCTGATCAACCAGTACCGCAAGCAGGGCCACGGCGTCGTCGAGGCCGTGGTCGAGGGCGGCCGGCACCGGCTGCGCCCGATCCTCATGACCGCCCTGGCGACGATCTTCGCCCTGCTTCCCATGGCCCTCGGCATCACCGGCGAGGGCGGCTTCATCGCCCAGCCGCTGGCCGTGGTCGTGATCGGCGGCCTGGTCACGTCGACGCTGCTGACGCTGCTGCTGGTCCCGACGCTGTACGCGATGGTCGAACTCCGCAAGGAGCGCCGGGCGAAGAAGCGCGCGGCCAAGCGTGCGAAGAAGGCGGGGGACCGCTCCGGCGCGACGCCGTCCTCGGACGAGCCGGAGCCCGCGACCGTCTGATCGCGAGTCCTCGCCGGGCCCGTACGCCAGGTCCGGATCCAGGCCGGGGCCCGAACCGGAAGCCAACGGTTCGGGCCCCGGCCTGTGCCGTGCGGGCGTTACGTAGCAACGGTTCGGGCCCCGGCCTGTGCCGTGCGGGCGTTACGTATCCTGACCCGGACTGCTTGGCGGGGGAGAGGAACCGGGCGTGCCGCTGCAGAAGGACGACCCGAAGTCGGTCGGCGGGTACAAGCTGGTCGGCCGGCTCGGGTCCGGGGGCATGGGGATCGTCTACCGCGGCCGGGCCCGCTCGGGACGCGAGGTCGCCGTGAAGGTGGTGCACGCCCAGTACGCGGAGGACGCGGTCTTCCGCGCCCGTTTCCGCCAGGAGATCGAGGCCGTCCGCAAGGTGAGCGGCGCCTTCACCGCGCCGGTCCTGGACGCCGACCCGGAGGCGGTCCGGCCCTGGATGGCCACCCAGTACGTGCCCGGGCCCTCCCTGGCCGCGCTGATCCGGGAACAGGGCCCGCTGCGCGGTGCCGCCCTGCGCCGGCTGGCGCTCGGACTGGTGGAGGCGCTGCGGGAGATCCACCGGGCGGGGGTGGTGCACCGGGACCTCAAGCCCGCCAACGTCCTGATGGCGGAGGACGGCCCGCGCGTCATCGACTTCGGCATCTCCCGCGCGGCCGAGAACCACAACACCCTGACCGAGACCGGCCAGATGATCGGCACCCCGCCGTTCATGTCGCCGGAGCAGCTCACCGACGCCCGCTCCGTGGGCCCGGCCTCCGACGTGTTCTCCGTCGGCGCCCTGCTCGTGCACGCGAGCACCGGCCGGGGCCCCTTCGACGCGGACAGCCCCTACCTGACGGCCTATCGGGTGGTGCACGACCCGCCCGTCCTGGACGGCGTTCCGGAGCCCCTGCATCCGCTGCTGGAGCGCTGCCTCGCCAAGGACCCCGCGACCCGGCCCGGCCTGGACGACCTGGCCGCGGAATTCGTGGCCGCGCTGCCGGAGACGGGCCCGGACGAGCCTGACACCGTGGCACTGCGCAGGGACGAGGCGGCCCTGGTCAGCACCCGGCCCGCCGCGGTCTCCGACGCCGACCCCGGCCCCCCGGCCTCCGTGCGACGCCCAAGCCGTGCCCGGCGGTGGTGGGCCACGGCCGGCACGGCGACCGCCCTCGCGCTCGGCCTGACGGGCTATCTGCTGCTCGGTCCGGGGCTCGGCGAGGACGACTCCCGCTCGGGGGCGGACACCACCGGCTCCACGCCCTCCCGCTGGACGCCCGTCCCGGCCGGCTGGAAGCCCTGGCAGACCACGGTGCACGCCACCGCCGCGCAGGGCGTGAAGCAGGGACGCGGCATCGACGAGGGCGGGTCGATGAACGGCCCGGAGTGCCAGGTGTACGAAGGGGCCGTCCACTGCGCGGGCGACGGTGTGCTGCCCGTGCGCCTGGACGCCCGCACCGGACGGGCCCGCTGGCGCGCCGACGTGCTGCCGCCCGGCACGGGCGACGGGGCGTACAGCTTTTCCGTGCTGGGCATCACGGACGACGCGATGCTGGTCGAGCAGACGTACGATCCCCACCAGGGGGACGACGTCAAGGTCACCGTCGCCGCCCTCGACACCGGCACCGGCGAGCGGCTGTGGCAGCGCACGGTCAACGTCGACGCGGTGCGCCCGTACGTCTCGGGCGGGCTGGTGATCGTCCCGGACGACGGCGGCCGCTCGGTGACCGCCCGCTCTGCGCGCACCGGCGAGGAGCGCTGGACGGCGCCGCTGCCCGCGGGGCAGTACTGCGGTCCGGCGGATACCGGCGCGAACCCCTACCTGCGGTGCGGCCCGGACGAGATGCCCTCGAAGGAGACGGTCCTGCTGCGGCTTGACCCCTCCGACGGCTCGGCACGGCGTCTGACGGTACCCGTCGACCAGACGGTCGTCGGCACGTCCGAGGGCCGTCTGGTCCTCCTCGAACCGACCGAGGACGAGCAGGACGAGGCGTTCGCCGGGATCCGGCTGCTGGACCCGGACACCGGAAAGGCACGCGCGGTGAAGTTCGCGGAGCCGCTGGAGGGCAACGCGGCGTACTCGGACGGCACCCTGTGGTTCGCCACGTCCTCCGGGCAGGTCGTCGCCGTGTCGGTCCGCACGGGCGAGCGGTTGTGGCAGACCCGGACGAGCCTGGAGCAGCCCAGCGGCATCGTCCACGACCCGCGTGCCCGCGCGGTCTACCTGTCCAGCGCCAGCGGCCGGGTCGCCGCCCTCGACACGAGGAAGGGCACGCTGCTGTGGGAGACCCTGCCGCGGGCCCGGCGGGTGACGAACCCGGGCTGGTCGGGCTCCGCTGTGCTGCTCCACGCGGGCGCCCTGGTCGTGGCCACCACGGACGGCGACGTCTTCACCCTCGACCCGGCCCACCCCGACCGGAAGCCCGTCCCGGGGTGAGCCGCACCAGCCGCGAGGGCCGGGGCAGGGCTACGGCAGGGCCAGCATCCGCTCCAGGGCCAGCTTCGCGAACGCCTCCGTCTCCTTGTCCACCTCGATGCGGTTGACGAGGTTGCCCTCGGCCAGCGACTCCAGGGCCCAGACCAGGTGGGGGAGGTCGATGCGGTTCATGGTCGAGCAGAAGCAGACCGTCTTGTCGAGGAAGACGATCTCCTTGCCCTCCGGCGCGAAACGGTTCGCCAGGCGGCGGACCAGGTTCAGCTCCGTGCCGATGGCCCACTTGGAGCCGGCCGGCGCGGCCTCCAGGGCCTTGATGATGTACTCCGTCGAGCCGACGTAGTCCGCCGCGGCCACGACCTCGTGCTTGCACTCGGGGTGCACCAGGACGTTCACGCCGGGGATGCGCTCGCGCACGTCGTTCACCGAGTCCAGGCTGAAGCGGCCGTGCACCGAGCAGTGGCCGCGCCACAGGATCATCTTCGCCGCGCGCAGCTCCTCGGTCGTCAGCCCCCCGTTCGGCTTGTGCGGGTTGTAGAGGACGCAGTCCTCCAGGGACATGCCCATGTCCCGCACGGCGGTGTTGCGGCCCAGGTGCTGGTCGGGCAGGAAGAGCACCTTTTCGCCCTGCTCGAACGCCCAGTCCAGGGCCCGCTTGGCGTTGGACGAGGTGCAGATCGTGCCGCCGTGCTTGCCGGTGAACGCCTTGATGTCGGCGGAGGAGTTCATGTACGAGACGGGCACGACCTGCTCGGCTATCCCGGCCTCGGTCAGCACGTCCCAGCACTCGGCGACCTGCTCGGCCGTCGCCATGTCGGCCATCGAGCAGCCGGCGGCGAGGTCGGGCAGGACGACCTTCTGGTCGTCGGACGTCAGGATGTCCGCGGACTCCGCCATGAAGTGCACGCCGCAGAACACGATGTACTCGGCCTCCGGGCGGGCGGCCGCGTCGCGGGCCAGCTTGAACGAGTCACCCGTCACATCGGCGAACTGGATGACCTCGTCGCGCTGGTAGTGGTGGCCGAGCACGAAGACCTTGTCCCCGAGCTTCTCCTTCGCCTTGCGGGCGCGCTCCACCAGGTCCGGGTCGGACGGCGAGGGCAGGTCGCCGGGACACTCCACACCGCGCTCGCTCTTCGGGTCGGCCTCACGGCCGAGGAGCAGCAGGGCGAGGGGCGTCGGCTGTACGTCGAGCTCCTGGGTCTGGGCGGTGGTCACGACACGCACCCTTTCTGTTTCTGCGACTTTTCGTCGATTTGACGCTATCTATCATAACCGCTTCACGTCACTTTGACGATGGCCATAGCGTCTGTGTGACGTGAATCCCGGTGGGCCGCCGTTCATTCCCGGGAAGACCCGGAAAGAGCCGTTTTCCGGTTCCCGATGCGTGTGCGAGCATGAAAAGGAGCCGAGATCGAGCGACCGGCCCCGGAATGATTCCGAGGCCCCGCCGGTTGGAACCGTCGGCAAGCAGTCTCCGTACAACCCGGGAGAGATGTAGATGTCCGTATCGGACGAGACCAGCACCGTCACCGACGGCATCATCCTGACCGACGCCGCCGCGTCCAAGGTCAAGGCGCTGCTCGACCAGGAAGGCCGCGAGGACCTCGCGCTGCGCGTCGCCGTCCAGCCCGGCGGCTGCTCGGGCCTGCGCTACCAGCTCTTCTTCGACGAGCGCGCCCTCGACGGCGACGTCGAGAAGGACTTCGATGGTGTGAAGGTCGTCACCGACCGCATGAGCGCCCCGTACCTGGGCGGTGCCACGATCGACTTCGTGGACACCATCGAGAAGCAGGGCTTCACGATCGACAACCCGAACGCGACGGGCTCCTGCGCCTGCGGCGACTCCTTCAGCTGAGCCTGCCGAGCCGCCCCCCGGCGGCCGCGGACACGACGAAGGCGGCGGCCCCCTCCGACGGGGCCGCCGCCTTCGTGCCGTACGGCCGCTCCTACCGCTCCTGGGTGGGCGGAGCCGGCAGCCGCGCGCCCTCCTTGGCCAGCGGGACGGCCTCGCCGTCCGCGTCGACGACCGCCCGGTCGCCGAGCGGCCCGTCCAGCTGCACGGTCTTCTGGAACTGCTTGGCGATCATGACGCAGATCGCGTCCGGCCACGGGGTCGACGTCACGGTGACGGTCACCTCGCCGCCCTTCTCGTTCGCCTTCACGTCGTAGTCCGCGCACACCCCGCCCGTGAAGGTCACCGTCAGCTCCGCGCCCTCGGCCCGGTAACCGTCCACCTTCACCTCGCGCGGGCCCGGATCCGCCGTCGGCCGGTCACTCGGCTCGCTCGGCTCGGGGGAGATGAGGAACCTCGGCTCCACCGCCGGGTACGTCACCGTGAACGGGTCCTTCGCGCCCGGCGCCGTCACCTCGAACAGCCACGACGGCACCAGCGCCTGCCGCCCGTCCACGACGTGCGCGGCCAGCCCGAACACCGCGTTCTCGACCGTGACCGTGTCCTGCTGGGGAGCGCCGCTCGACGGCTGCTCGCAGGGCTGCTCCAGCCGGTCCTTCAGCGGCACCGGGCTCGCACAGCCGCCGATGCCCATCCGGTGGTCGCTCTTCGGCTGCCCCTCCATCAGCTCCAGCGCCTTCTCTGCGCCGACCACGGGGTACGTGTCGCCCTTCACCGGCGCCTTCAGCTGACCGCTGCCGCCGACGACCTCGCCGTCGGAGCCGACCGTGATCCCGGTCGTCCAGCCGTGCGTCGGCAGTCCGCCGACCTCGGGGGAGGCGTTCACCATCCGCTGGGCGCCCATGACCTGACTCGCGTCGACCTTCGCGTCGTCCTGACCCAAGGCCTTCAGCACCGGCGCCGCGGCCTTCTCCGCCACGTCCTCGCCCACCGGGGTGCCGCCGGGCTGCGGGGCGGTGCAGGTGTCGGTGCCCTTGCAGTCGTCGGCGCCCGGGGCGTACCGGCTGAACGTCCAGGCGCCCGGCGCCTGCCGGTTCACCTGGAGGCTGGGCCCCGACCCGTCCTGGCCCCCGATCTTCCAGGCCTCGCCCTGTGCCACCGGCGCCCCGTCGACCCCGAGGGCCTCCGCCAGCCGGGCCGCCTCCGCCTTCGTGACCTCGCCCTGCGCCCGGTACACCGGCGCCTTGCCGGGGCCCTCGGGCAGGGTGCCGTCGACCCGGTAGGTGGCGCCGTAGGGGTTGGGCTCGCCGGGCGCGATGCCGTTGCCGCCGCCCGCCGTGGACTCCGAGTAGCCGTCGAGTGCGAGCGGCGGGGGAGTGTCGTCCCCGCCGGGCGCGCCGGACGACGTACCGCCGCCCGATCCGCTCGACGCGTTGGAGGCGAGCCAGGCCCCGCCACCGCCGATCAGCAGCACGGCTGCGGCGACGGAGGCGATGATCGCGGGGGTACGGGGACGGCCACCGCCGTGCCGGACCAGGTCCTCTTCGTCCCGGGGGAGGTCACCGACCGGTACGGGGGTGGCATCGGGGCGGGCTTCCTCCTCGACGCCCCCGGCTTCCGGCGTGTCCGGCTCGTCGGCTGCCGGGGCCGCCTCGCCCGTGCTGCCCCCGTGGGCCTGTGCATCCTCATCAGGCGCCTGGGAAGCATCGGCCTCGGAGGCTTCAGAGGTCCCGGCGGTCTCAGAGACCCGGATGGCCTCAGCGGCCTCAGAGGTCTCGGCGGCCTCAGTGACCTCGGAGGTCTCTCCCGAGCCAGCGGCATCCGGTGACCGCTCGGCCTCGGCCTCAGTCGCCACCTCGGCCTCCGCCGACGCCTCAGCTTCAACCGGCGCTTCAGCCTCAGCCAGCTCATCGGTCTCCGCCGACGCCCCGGTCTCCGCCGACGCCCCGGCGTCCGCCGGGGTTCCGGCGTCCGCCGTACCCGGCTCCTCGACCTCCGGGGCATCGGCGGTGGCGCCGGCCGCTTCCCTGGCGTCGTCGTCGTTGTCGGGTCGCTCGGTGTTCACCGCATCGCTCCTTCGGCTGCACAGCTGTCCCATGGGACCCGGCCCGTCACCTACGGGCCCGCTGGTGGGTCGTATCCCGCCTCCCCTTTACGGGGGACGGCGATGGGACGCAGCGGGGGAGCACACGGTTCCCGCGTGTGCGCCGTTCAGTCCCCGTAGTCCTCCATGGCGTCGAGCAGCCGCGCCGACGCGGGGGGTACGGACACGCCGTGGATCAGGGCCGGGGAGACCGGCCGCGAGGCGGCCCGGGCGGGGACCGCCCAGTGCGGAGCCATGCGCGCCCCGTCCCCGGGCAGCGACGCGAGATCGCCTTCGAGATCGACCGGAACGGGTGCATGGACTTTGAGGTTCGTCATAGCGGCACCGTATGCACGGTCGAGCTCACGGAGAAAGATCTACTATCGGGTAGTTTCGATGCCTTCAGAGCTGCCCAGCCCACCCGATAGCGTGAACTGTCAAGGTCCGCCTCCCACAGGAGAATCCACGCCGTGCGCATCGCAGTCACCGGCTCCATCGCCACCGACCACCTCATGACCTTCCCCGGCCGCTTCGCCGACCAGCTCGTAGCGGACCAGCTGCACACGGTCTCGCTGTCGTTCCTGGTCGACAAGCTCGACGTCCGCCGCGGCGGCGTCGCGGCGAACATCGCCTTCGGCATGGGGCAGCTCGGCACCCGCCCGATCCTGGTCGGCGCCGCGGGCGCGGACTTCGACGAGTACCGCGCCTGGCTGGAGCGGCACGGCGTCGACACCGACTCCGTCCGTATCTCCGACACGCTGCACACCGCCCGCTTCGTGTGCACGACCGACGCCGACCACAACCAGATCGGCTCCTTCTACACCGGCGCCATGAGCGAGGCCCGTCTCATCGAGCTGAAGACCGTCGCCGACCGCGTCGGCGGCCTCGACCTGGTCTCCATCGGCGCCGACGACCCGGAGGCCATGCTCCGCCACACCGAGGAGTGCCGCTCCCGGTCCATCCCGTTCGCCGCCGACTTCTCCCAGCAGATCGCCCGGATGGACGGCGAGGAGATCCGCATCCTGCTGGACGGGGCCACGTACCTCTTCTCCAACGAGTACGAGAAGGGCCTCATCGAGACCAAGACCGGCTGGAGCGACGAGGAGATCCTGTCCCGCGTCGGCCACCGCGTCACCACCCTGGGCGCGCGCGGGGTCCGCATCGAGCGGGTCGGCGAGGACCCGATCGAGGTCGGCACGCCGGACGAGGAGCGCAAGGCCGACCCGACGGGCGTCGGCGACGCCTTCCGTGCGGGCTTCATGTCGGGCCTGGCCTGGGGCGTCTCCCTGGAGCGGGCCGCGCAGGTCGGCTGCATGCTGGCGACCCTGGTCATCGAGACGGTGGGGACGCAGGAGTACCAGCTGCGGCGCGGGCACTTCATGGAGCGGTTCACCAAGGCGTACGGGGACGAGGCCGCGGAAGAGGTCCGGGGGCATCTGGGCTGAGGTGCCGCCTGCGGGGGTGCGGGGCTGGTCGCGCCCCGCGGCGGCAGCCGCATGTCGACCCGGCCCCGCGCCCCTGAGCCGGTCAGCTCGCCCGGCGGACCAAGTACGCCGTTCCTTGGTCCGCCGGTTCCTCGCCCACGTACTCCTGGCCCCGCATCTCGCACCACGCCGGGATGTCCAGTCGCGCCGCCTCGTCGTCCGACAGGACCCGGACCAGCCCGCCCACGGGCACGTCGCCGATGACCTTCGCCAGCTCGATCACCGGGATCGGGCAGCGCTTGCCGAGGGAGTCCACGACCAGGACGTCCTCCTCGCGGACCACCTCCGAGGCGACCGGCGCCCCCAGCTTCTCCCGCACCGCCGCCACAGCCCGGGGAAGCACCTCCAGGAACCTCTCCACGTCCTCCTCGGCCGCCCCGGGCGGCAGCGAAACCCGCACATTTCCCTCACTCAGCACGCCCATCGCCCGCAGCACATGGCTCGGCGTCAGCGTGCTGCTCGTGCAGGACGATCCGGACGAGACCGAGAAGCCCTCCCGGTCCAGCTCGTGCAGCAGCGCCTCCCCGTCGACGTAGAGACAGGAGAAGGTGACGATCCCGGGCAGCCGGCGCGCCGGGTCGCCGACGACCTCCACGTCGGGCACCAGCCGCGGCACCCCGGCCCGGATCCGGTCCGTCAGCTCCCGCAGGCGCACCGACTCCTCGGCCGCCTCGGCCCGCACGGCCCGGAGCGACGCGGCCGCCGCCACGATCGCCGGGATGTTCTCGAAACCGGGCGCCCGCCCCGACTCCCGCTCGTCCACCGGCCCTTGCGCCGCGAACCGCACGCCCTTGCGGACCACGAGCAGCCCGACGCCGGACGGCCCGCCCCACTTGTGCGCACTGGCCGTCAACAGCGACCAGTCCCCGTCCACCGGCCCCCACCCGAGCGTCTGCGCCGCGTCCACCAGCAACGGCACCCCGGCCTCCCGGCACACCTGCGCCACCGCCCCGACGGGCTGCTCGGTCCCGACCTCGTGATTGGCGGACTGGAGGCACGCCAGCGCGGTGTCCGCGCGCAGGGCAGCGCCGTAGGCGATCGGATCCACCGCCCCGCCCCGGTCGACGGGCACCTGGGTGACGGACCCGCCGCCCGCCTCGTGCGCCTCGGCCGAATGGAGTACAGAGGAGTGTTCGACGGCTGACACGATCAGGTGGCGTCCGACCCGCCGCCGCCCGGCCAGCGCCCCCGCAACGCCCGTGTGCACGGCACGGCTTCCGGACGAGGTGAACACCAGCTCGTCCGCCCGGCACCCCACGGCCTCGGCGGCGGCCTCCCGGGCGGCGTCCAACAGCAGCCGCGCCCGCCGCCCTTCCTTGTACAGCCGCGCGGGATCCGCCCACCCCTCGTCGAGCGAGGCCAGCAGCGCCTGCCGGGCGACGGGGTGGAGAGGAGCACTGGAAGCAGCATCGAAGTAACCCACACAGCAACGCTAAAACGCCCAGCGCACAGACGTCCCTCAGGGGCGCGGGGAACTGCGCGACAAGCCACGACGACTGCCGCACCCGCCAATCAAGCGAACACCCCACCCCACTAGGCACCCCTCCCCGAGAACCCCCGGAGGGCGTCGGCTAGGGTTTGGTCCGCATAAACATCCAAACCCCTGCCCGACGCAGGGCGGCGACCGACCAGCGAGAAGGCCAGGCCGCAGCCGACCGCGCGGGCGAGACTCTCGGGAAGGCGCTACGTGAGTCCCAACGGCTCCGACCGCTCGCCGCGGCGCCCGATGCGGCGGAAGCTGCTGCAGGCACTGACCGCGGGCCTGGTCTTGGCGACAGCCACCGGTTGCTCGTACAACTGGGAAGACTTCCCCCGCCTTGGTATGCCCACCCCGACCACGGAAGAGGCTCCGCGGATCCTCTCCCTGTGGCAGGGGTCCTGGGCGGCTGCGCTCGCCGTCGGCGTGCTGGTGTGGGGTCTGATCCTGTGGAGTGCTTTCTTCCACCGGCGCAGCCGCACCAAGGTCGAAGTTCCTCCGCAGACCCGGTACAACATGCCCATCGAGGCGCTGTACACGGTGGTCCCGCTCATCATCGTCTCGGTGCTGTTCTACTTCACCGCCCGTGACGAGTCCGAGCTGCTCAGCCTCAAGAAGAAGCCCGACGTCACGGTCAACGTGGTCGGCTTCCAGTGGAGCTGGTGCTTCAACTACATCGAGCCGGTCGCCGGTTCCACCGGGGACGCCAAGACCTCCAAGGACCTGGACGCGATCCCGGACCGCTTCAAGGAGGACTTCCCGGCCAACGCCGGCGGCGTCTACGACTGCGGCACCCCCGGCACGCGGAACCCGCAGACCAACAACCCGGGCCCCACGCTCTGGCTGCCCAAGGGCAAGACGGTCCGCTTCGTCCTCACCTCGCGTGACGTCATCCACTCCTTCTGGGTGGTGCCGTTCCTGATGAAGCAGGACGTCATCCCGGGCCACACCAACGCCTTCGAGGTGACCCCCAACAAGGAGGGCACCTTCCTCGGCAAGTGCGCCGAGCTCTGCGGCGTCGACCACTCTCGGATGCTGTTCAACGTGAAGGTCGTCTCCCCCGAGCGTTACGAGCAGCACCTCAAGGACCTCGTGGACAAGCAGCAGAACGGTTACGTTCCTGCCGGCATCGCGCAGACGAGCCACGAGAAGAACCGGGAGACGAACAACCTGTGAGCATCCTCAACGAACCCCAGGGTGCCGCGGCAGCAGGGTCCCACTACCAGGACGAGCTGCCGGTCAGGCGCCAGAACCGCGGCAGTGTCGTGGTCAAGTGGCTGACGACGACGGACCACAAGACGATCGGCACGCTGTACCTGGCCACGTCGTTCGCGTTCTTCGTCATCGGCGGCGTCATGGCGCTGCTCATGCGCGCTGAGCTCGCCCGGCCCGGTCTTCAGATCATGTCGAACGAGCAGTTCAACCAGGCGTTCACGATGCACGGCACGATCATGCTGCTGATGTTCGCGAC